>JAFZUL010000054.1 GCA_017618355.1 Muribaculaceae bacterium | reverse complement strand
TGGGGATATAATGGTTATGAGATAGAAATTGACTCTACAACTCATAGCACGACTATTTATATTTATGTTAAACCAGAAGAATGGTAAAATATGATCATTTTTATATCTAAACTTATTTCAATCGAAAAAAATTGTGACCATTAGCTTTGCAGCGACGAGGAAATAAAGCTATGGCCTAGCGAGATCAAGATGAGAGAGTTGTAGCTTCAATGAGTCTGTCGGTTCAGACGTGTCCGACCTGTCCGACTGGTTGGACATGTTTGATATAACTTAACTGCCTATGTTTTTTGCGGATTTTTGGGGCGTTCTTCGGTAGTTATTCAAAAAAAGTGTGTAATTTTGTAAGCTTTACAATGAAGAACATATTAACCATAATTTTTTATAATAAAATGACAAGATATACACGTTTATTTGCCTTGATGGCCTTGCTGCTGATGTGCGGCATGGCGATGGAGGCAGCTTCGTTCACCTACACTGTGCCTAAGCGCGAGTTCCGTTCGGCATGGGTGGCTACCGTTTGGTGCCTTGACTGGCCCGAGACTCAAGCCTACGGCGCAAATGCCGAGGCGAAGCAGAAAGCGCAGCTCGACCGCATGCTCGACTCGCATAAGAACAACAACTTCAACGCCATCAACTTCCAGGTGCGCTCAATGTGCGACGCCATGTATGAGTCGAGCTACGAGCCTTGGTCGAGCTATCTCACTGGCACCCGCGGACAGGTGCCCACTTGGGACCCGTTGGCCTATGCCGTGGAGGCATGCCACCAGCGCGGAATGGAATGTCACGCCTGGATTAACCCCTATCGATACAGCAGCAACGGCATCGAGCAATGGGACGCCGCTGGCACCCCTCAAGACATGGCTCTGCGCGAGTCGGGACTGCTGCTGAGTGCCGGCAGCTATGTCGTGCTTGACCCAGCGCGCGACGAGACTATAGAGCGCATTGTGAACGTGTGTCAGGAAATCATCACTAAATATGACGTGGACGGCATCCTATACGACGACTACTTCTACCCCGACGGTATCCCCAGTGGAAGCGACGCAGGTGACTACCAGGAGTGGCTTGATTCAAATGTTGACATGACATTCGGAGACTGGCGCCGCGCCAACGTGAACCGCATGGTGCGCGCTGTCTATAACATGATACAAGAAACCCGTCCCGATATCCGCTTTGGCATCTCTCCCGCTGGCGTGGCAGGAACTTCAGCTCCCAACTATGGCCTACCACATTGCCCTGCAGGCAGCGACTGGCAGTACAACACCATCTACAGCGACCCATTGGCTTGGCTCAACGAGAAGACCATCGACTATATCTCGCCACAAGTCTATTGGAAGATTGGCGCCACTGCCGACTACAGCAAAATCGTGCCCTGGTGGAACCAGGTGTGCGACTATTTCGACCGCCAGCTCTTTGTCTCAAACTCCATATCGAGCATGACAAGCACAAGCACCGAGCTTCAGCACGAGGAGTATGCCAACGAGGTGCAGCTAAACCGTGACTACAGCTTTGACGACGCGCCAGGAGCTATCTTCTATAGCTGCAAGTACCTCTACCGCACCGGTAACCGCGAAGAGCTCGCAACTTACCTCAAGCGCAAGGTCTTCACCCACCCTGCCCTTCCACCTGCAATGCCGTGGAAACCTGGCACCGACCCAGGCGTGGTGAGCAACCTTACCAGCCAAGACCACGTGCTCTCGTGGAATGGTTTCGACAACTATAAATATTCCATCTATGCAGTGCCCAACAGCGTGGATCCTTCGCAGTTCAACAAGGAGGCCGAGATGCTGCTCGACGTGAGCTACACCACAAGCTACGCCATCCCCGACAACGCGCGCTTCGGCTACTACTATGCTGTGTGCCCAGTAGATCGCACCGACAATGAGTTTGAGCCGGCATTCCTTATCCCACCCGCCGACCAGCAGCTCGACGCCCCAGTGCTCATCTCTCCTGAGAACGGCGCCCTCGTACCCGACCCGTTCACCATGAGCTGGGAGGCAGTGCCCAACGCTCAAGGCTACATGATTGAGCTTGCCACAAACGAGGACTTCAGTGACGTGAAGCGTCAGACGACCACCGCCACAAGCATCTCCTCTAGCGCCTTTGGCGAGTTCCTGCCACGCAACTACTACTGGCGAGTACGCGCCTGCGCCGAGGGCTATAGCGACGGCGTGAGTGAGACCCGCTGGTGCGAGCCTCAGGTTTTCACCATCATATATCCTGAGAACAATCAAGACAACATCCACCCATCATTTACCGCACAGTGGCTCACTGGTGGCTCTGATGCAGAGGCAACCCTTGAGATTGCAAGCGATGACGAGTTCAACAACATCGTCTTCAGCGGCACTTCGTCGATTGGCGAACTCGACATCCCCAAATACACCCTTGTGCCTGGCACATACTACTATATGCGTGTGCACATGATTGACAACGGCAACTACCGCGAAACGGGAACAGTCACTTTCAAAACCGCTTATCTCGTAGCGACTCCACCCACATTTGCCATCCCAACGGATGGAGGCACGCTCTACAGCGACCAGTATGTGACCGTTGACCGTCAGGAGGCTGCAGTTTCTTACACTATCGAGATTTCTAACAGCGCCACCACTTGGGGACGCACCCGCTTTGTGGAGACAGTGCGCGACTTCGCCTACCACACCACTTTGCCCGCTGGCGAGATTAAGGTAAACAACAAGCTCATGGTTGACGGCACCACCTATTACGCACGTGCCCGTGCAAGCTACAACACCGAGAGCGGAGCTGCCAACACCGCCTACGGCGACGTGATATCCTTCGTATATAACAGCGGAACAGCACCTGAGGTAATTCCTGGTGATGTGAACGGCGACGGCATTGTCACTGCTGCCGATGTGACAACAATCTACAACTATCTGCTCAACAACGACACCACTAACCTAGTCAATGGCGACCAGAATGGCGACGGAAACGTCACCGCTGCCGACGTGACTGCGATATATAATATATTGCTTGGGAATTAATTAGCCGCGCTGAAGCGCTAGTTGGTCGCTGACGCTAGTGCATAAGTAGAATTCACTCCCGGATATTCTAGATTTTCTGAACTATCCGGGATTATTTTAGCTTTTGGTAGGCGAGGCGTTCGTCGCCATTGGCTAGATAGATGATGCCACAGTAGGTGAAACCGTGTTTTTCAAACAGATGCTGCATGATTTTGTTGTCGCGGTGGGTATCGACGCGGATGTTTGGGTCTGCCGAGAAGCAATAGTCCATAGCACTGGCGAAGATGCCACGTGCCTCGGGCACTGCCCCCATGCGGTGCACCACATGATAGGGTAAGGTGTCGTCGAGCCAAGCACCCTCATAGATGGCGGCATAGGTAGGCTCGGGCGAGGGCAAGAAAGCGAAATAAGCCACCACCTCGCCATCATCTTCCACCACTATTGCCCCACCCTGCTCCATATCGCGCAAGATGGCTTGCTCATCGGGGTAGCCACCAATCCACTGGTTGGCGTTTCCAGCATTTCTCATCACCTGCTTGGCAGCCCCCAGCACCTCCATAATGCGCCCCAAGTCATCGACTGTGGCATGTCGTATTTTCCTCATGGTAAAAACTAAAAAATAATGGCTGTGAAAGG
Organism: Muribaculaceae bacterium; assembly: GCA_017618355.1. Lineage (GTDB taxonomy): Bacteria > Bacteroidota > Bacteroidia > Bacteroidales > Muribaculaceae > Sodaliphilus. The sequence goes on along the minus strand of JAFZUL010000054.1, from coordinate 101,901 downwards.
TATTGTCACAGCCATTATTGTATTATTTAAAACTTAGAAATTCAGTGATATTCCGCCTATGAGACCAATCTTCTGGGCTCCCTGGCCAGGCATCACGTCCCATTGCTTGCACAGCAGGTTGTTAGCCTGTGCCCATACCGAGAAGATGTGACTGAAGTTGTAACGAGCGCTCACATAGAGGTTGGCAACATCCTTCATGTCGATAGAGCCATACTTATAGTTGTTGCCTGGAACAAGAGTCTCACCAAACTCGTCAATAACGGGATATGCCCACTCACGCGTGAGCACCGAGCGACCACCGCGGTAGTCGAAGCCAGCAGTCACCATCAATGGCTTAATGGGCCATACCGTAACATTGAGATTAAACAAAGTGGAAGCACCATCATTGCCAAGAGAATATCCCTTGTAACGCATGCCGTTAACGTAGTCTTCGTCGGTCTGAGGAGCATAGGCAAATTTCATCTTAGCCTCGGCAAATGAGCGATACTTATAGGCGAGTTCCAGTCCCATATGCCAACCTTGCCACTTGGTCATCTTATAGATTGTGGCGGCAAACTGATTAGCGTCATAATAGGGAGTGGGGCCGTCGGGGCTTGGTTCGTCAGCATATATATCCTTGTAAACACCGCTATAGGCAGCTGGAACCACTGCGTCAAGACATCCTGTCTCAAAGCCGTAACCAGCATAAACCTTTGCGCTGAAACCAACAAATGGGCCCACATTCACGCCAATGCGTCCATCAAAGGGGATGTAGGTGTTGCCATACTGCGTCAGTGGATCGTTGTAGCGATAATCATTGTGCATATCACCAAGGTGATTAATAGTCTTACCACCAGTAGCCTGAACAAAGAGATTCACGCCCTTAGTGATTTTGAAGTTGAGGTCCACATTTGGCGAGAGACGGATGGCAGCGCCATCGTTGAACGAGATATTCAGGTTAAGACCAGCTTTTGCCTTGAAGATGTCGTTCTCATACATATAATATGGTGAGAGAGTGAGCATGGCGTAGGTCTTGTCGTTGGCCTTGTTGGTGAACTCATTATGACGGTGCAGATTCACGATGTCGGCACCGAAGAGCACGCCTACATCACCAATTTTCTCAAACTCATATCCGCTCTCTACCGAGGCGTTGAGCCAGAATTCCTTGCTGCCGTCGATGCCCTCGATGTGCGACTTGTCATAGCCAGCATAATCGATAGTGGCACTAGCCTCATACTCAAACTTATCGCCATTGACGTCAACCTCGCTCTGCCAATTACCGTCGGCACGAGCCTCGAAGAATGCGGTCTTGTGGTCCTTGAGATAATCGCTGAAGCCACCATAGTAGTTGAAGCTGTCGAAATGCAGCTGTCCGTCAACAGACAACGTGCCGGCGTTGAGTTCCTTCATCCAGTTAGCGCCCACGATGTTGTCGTTGAACCTCTGTTTCTGGTGCTGCGAAGGCTGCTCTATGAGTTTTGTGGTGTTCTTGCCCAACCATGTGCTGTTGTGGAGCATCCATATGCCAAGTTTTTCGTTGGTCTTATCTATAGCCCTGTAGCCTGAACCTGCCACAAGATTGAGATGGGTGCCGCCCCCCAAGAAGAGATAACCTCGCTGGTTGGAGAAATTGTGGCGTGTGCGGTAGCCGTAAGGCTCCATAGTGGGAATCTCCACTGGAACTAGTGTGGGCACTGCCCAATCGCTGAACTGCGGTGCCACAGCGTCTTTCTCCACTTTCTTTATTTCCTTGGGCAGAACAGTTTTTTTGACAACAGTCTTCTTCACTGGGTCAAACTCCCGCTCAAGAGTGATATTCTTGTTGAGGTCGGTCTTGTCTGTGTTTTGAGCTATCGCCACATTGCCCAAAATCATCGCCATTGCCAGGCACACATATTTAATCTTTTTATCCATATCTATTATTGAAATCTTTAATTGTCTGATTGTATTGTTTTTACTGTTAATGACGATTATTTTTTGCTCTTCTGCAACTTATTGAGGCGAGCGTCAATCTCGTTGAATATCTCGCCCTCCTTGCCAGGATAGTTGGTCTTCAAGGTCTTGAGGTAGTCAATCGCATCATTAGTCTTGCCTTGATACTCGAAGATGTCGCACAACAGGATGAAGCCCTTGGCAAGCCAGTAGTTGTGGGGCGTGTTGCTGGCGATGAATGCGTTGAGTGTCTCCTCGGCGTCTTCAATCTCACCGTTGTCATATTGCATCTGAGCCAACTCGTAGGCTGCCTGTGCGCCAGCTTCGCTCTGGGTGTTGGATGCCAGCTCACGCAGGTCGGCCATTGCTTCGGACGACTTACCAATGTTTCTATAGGCAATAGCGCGGCTTAGCGTCACTTCCTGCTCGAGCTCTGCATTGAGGGTGTTGTTGAAGTTCAACAGCTCGTTGGCGCTGTTAATCACGTCTCTCCACTGCTGTGCCTCACTTGCCGAGCGCACCATACCGAGCAATGCTTGCGAGAGGTTGTCGGAATTAGTAGCCTTCTCAGCCCACATCTCGTAGATATTGTAGGCCTCTTCTGGATTACCGTTCTGTAGCAGCAGGGCGGCCTTGAGAGCCATAGTGCGTTGTGCGAAAGTGGCGTCCTCATTTCCGTCAAGAGCCTCGGTAAGAGCCTCCATTGCGCTGTTGTAGTCATTCTTGGTGTAATAGTAATAACCAATGTAGTACTTCGCCTCCTTCACATAAGCCCCATCGGGATAGTCACGAAGGTAGTTCTCAAGCTTCGAAATGTTGTTATAGTCAATGTAGTAGCTCTCGGCAGCGTCGAAAGCAGCTTTCTCGATTTTCTTCACATCAATCTTGGGTCCGCCAGGAATACTGTTCAAGCGAGAGCTGAACGCCATGAGATCGTCACGCTGAGCATAGATCAACTTCAGGTCTTCGGCGGCAATCTTGGCCTCCTCGCTTGCTGGATAGGTCTCTATCACGTTCCAGTAGGTGGCAATAGCCTTGTCTTCGTTCTTGCGTGACTTCTCGGCAATCGCCATCTTGAGCATCGCCTCACGTGCCTCGGGCTGGTTAGGATATTTGCTGATGAGCTTCGAGTAGCTGTTGATACCGCCAGCAACATCGCCCTTAAGGATTTGGGCGTTACCCTTCTCGAGCATTGCCTCGGGCACCTTGCTTGAGTTGGGGTAGTTGGCAAGAAGCTCATCGAGTTGCTGAATCTTGGAGTCATACTGGCTCATATCGCCAGCAATGATTGCTTTGCGCAAGATGGCATACTCCGACGAAGCATCCACTTCGCCGCGCGATGCTTTGGTGTAGTTCTCAACTGCGGCATTGAAGTTCTTGCCATAGTAATAGGCGTCGCCAATGCGGTTATAGGCCTCAGCGGTCATCTCGCGGCTCAGGGAGTTGCTCTCAATGGCCTTCTCAAAATAGCCTATCGCTTTGGTGTAGTCTTGCTGGTTGAAGAGCGACGAGCCAGCGTTATACAGCGCCAAGCCATAGTTGGGGTCGCTCGACGTAACAGCATTGATGAACTCCTGCTGATTGGCAGCGGCGCTCTTATAGTCGCCTAGCTGATATTGCGCCTCGGCGAGCCACAGCTTGCTGTTGTTGTAGATTTCGTTATCTTTCTTGCCCATGTCAACGGCCTCCTTGAGGCTGTTCAAGGCATTGTCGGGCTTATTGTTACGCAACTGCTGAACGCCCTTGTGGTAAAGCACATTCTGCTTGGCTTTGAGCACCTTGTCGCTGGGATTGTTGATATTGGCGATGCTGCGCAATGCTCGGTCATAGTCGCTTGTAGTTGTGTAGGCGTCGATAAGGTAGTTCTCCACATTGCTGTAGTAGCTGGAGTTGGGATACTCATTGAGGAACTGTTCAAACATGTCGATGGAGTTGTTGAACGGTGTGCGGCCACCCTTGCTTTGGCTGATGGCGTAGTTGTAGAATGCCGTCTCGCGCACATTGTTGTCCCAACGCATGTTGGCGGCACGCTCAAAGGCCATCGAGGCTCCGTTATAATCACTGCACTTGAGGCGGCTCTGACCAATGTAGAGATAAGCGCTTTGCGCCAAGGCATCGTCAACGCCAGTGACTTCGGCCAACGTCTCTATAGCGCCCTGATAGTCGCGGTTGCCATAATCAATCACACCGAGCATATAGGCCGAAGGGCGGCGTTCCTCATTCTCCTCATCGCTAATTTCAAGGAACTTGCTCAAATAAGGCGCAGCCTTTGAATAGCTTCCAAGGCGGTAGTAGCTCTCGCCCACCACGCGGTTCATCTCGGCAGAGAAATAGTCGTTGAGATTATCTTCAATCAGCGACTCGCCAAGTCTCACGGCATTATTGTAATCGCCTTGCTTATACATAATTTGGCACATGTAGTATTGCGCCTGGTAACCGAGGTCACCACTGCGGTCCACTTTCTCAAAATAATCCATGGCGCTGTCATACTGGCCATAGGCATACTCGATGTAGCCCTTGAAGAAAGTTGACGCGGTGGCATACTGCTTGGTAGTCGATAGCTTGTCGAAAATCTCTTTGGCTTGATTATAGTCTTTGAGCATCAAATCGCAATAGGCCTTACGATATAGCACATTCTCATCGTAATCGTCGTCGAGGGCTTTCTCACGCACCTGCTCATAGCACTCGCGAGCCTGGGCGAAGTCGCCATGATAGAAATAGTAGTCACCCACCTTGGCGCGTGCCGTCAATGCCAGCGGCTCATTGGGATGATTCTCGATAAACTCCTCGAGCATAGTCAGGCTCGACGGATTACCAAGCTCAAACTCGTTTATCGCCATCATGAACTCGGCCTCAACCTCGTTGTTCCAAGTGGGCGTAAGACTACTGTTGTGAAACCAAAGCTGGTGGCTCGAACCAACATAGTTGCGCATCTCCTGCAAAAGCGTAGCGCGGTTAATGAATGCATCACTACTATACTCAGCAACACTAGGTTGCGCCAGCATCGACGCTGGAGCAGATATAGCACATATTAAGAAAACGGCTTTTAACTTCATAGTATATTATATTGTCAATTTTTAAAGCGTAGTTTACAAAAATGCAATTAAGCGAGACAAAGCACAAGCTTGCTTTGGTGCCTTGCGAGCGTGAGCATTTTATTTAATATGCAAATTTAGATATAATTTTTCACCTAATTACTCCAAAAACCTAATAAAAAGAAAAAAAATAATTAAAATAATATTTCATGCGCATTTTTTTGGGTATGTCATTTTTTTTTCGCAATTTTGCATATTGGTTTTAAAACCCCGTTTTTTGAGACGAAAAACAAAGAAAAAATCGATTATAACTTAAAAAATTTAGTATATGGAACCAATCAAATGTCCGAATTGTGGAAACATAGTGCCGCCAGGCAGTAACCAATGTGTTTTTTGTGGAACACCATTAGCAACGCCTAGCATGCCACCTATGCCTCCAATGCCACAAGCATCACAAATGCCTCGTATGCCAGAGGCTCCTCAGGCATCGCAGATGCCACCTATGCCTCCTATGCCAGAAGCTCCAAAGGCTCCTGAAATGCCACAAGCACCACAGATGCCTCCTATGCCAGAGGCTCCAAAGGCTGCCGAGATGCCACAAGCACCGCAAATGCCACCTATGCCAGAGGCTCCAAAGGCTCCCGAAATGCCACAAGCACCACAGATGCCACCGATGCCAGAGGCTCCAAAGGCTCCCGAAATGCCACAAGCACCGCAAATGCCACCTATGCCAGAGGCACCAAAGGCTCCTGAAATGCCACAAGCACCACAGATGCCACCAATGCCCGAGGCACCAAAGGCTCCCGAAATGCCACAAGCGCCACAGATGCCACCAATGCCTGAGGAACCTAAAGCTCCAGAGATGCAACAAGCACCTCAGATGCCATCTGCACCAGAGGCTCCTCAAGCTCCTCAGATTCCACCAATGCCTGAGGCGCCTAAAGCTCCAGAGATGCAACAAGCACCTCAGATGCCGCCCGTTCCTCCAACGCCAGAGGCTCCTCAAGCACCACAAGTGCCGCCCGTTCCTCCAACGCCAGAGGCTGTTCCCGAACCCGAGCAAACAAATGTGGAAATACTAAAATTGGCTGATCACGCACCAGTTCCCGCCCTGGTCACAGCAATACAACAAGGTGAAATCACAATTGATGATTTGAGGGAAATTGAACTTGACCCTGAGAAAATCAAGGCAGTTGAAGAAGGGCTGAACGGCAATAGGTCTCAAGTTGTGAACACTCCCACTCCTGAGCCCCAACCAGCTCCTATGCCCGCCCCGATTCCCGCTCCCATACCTGAGCCCGCTCCTGTTCCCGAGCCTGCTCCCGAAGTGGATTCCAACGCGACAATTGCTGCTGGAGCCATTCCAGCTGCTGCTGGGGCTGCTGGCTATCAAGCTGCTGAAAACAACGAGCCTATAGGATATTCCGAACCTCCACAACAAGAGAAGAAGAAAAAGAAATTCCCCTGGCTCCTAGTGATTATCTTAGCACTGCTCGCTGCTCTAGGCGTGGGAGGATATTTTGCCTACGATAATGGCTACCTCGATTTCGCAAAGAAATGGTTCGGTATCGACAAGAGCAAATCTACCGATGACAGTGACGATGAGAGCAGTGACGAAGATGAAAGCACTTCTGAAAGCACTTCCGATGATGGCTTCTATGACTATGAGGATGAGATATCAACATCTATCAACAACGATGTTGATGATGACGACCTTGAGCCTCAACCCATTACTGATGTGAAGCCAGAGCCAACACCAAAACCAGAAATTACTCCAAAACCTGAACCTGCTCCCAAGCCGCAGCCAAAGCCACAGCCGAAACCGCAGCCCAAGCAGCAGCAACAGCCGCAGCCGCAACCCAGGCAGCCGCAGACACAACCAAATCAGCAATATCAGCGAGACAAAGATCTTCAAAGACAAAGAGATCGCGAGGAATATGAACGTCTGCGCAACGGTGGAACAAGAGTTATGTAAACACATCACACATTTATATTATAGTGTCCTGCACCAACCATGCAGGACACTGTTTTTTACTACTTGCCACTAAGATAATCTCAACATATCGCGATTTTTTAGCAAATCTCAAATAAAATGCTCACGCTCGCAAGGCATCGAGCAAGCTCGTGCTTTGACTCGCTTAATCGCATTTTTCACAAAAAAGTATCCTAAAATCGTTTTTTATTGCGATTTTATTACTACCTTTGGAAAATTAAATGAAAAAAAGATGTTATGAAACGATTATTGATAATTGTTGCTGTGTGCTGCGCGACACTAGGCCTTATGGCGCAGCCACGTATCGACCGCCCCAAATTGGTGGTGGGCATTGTGGTGGACCAGATGAGATGGGACTACCTGTATTACTACTATGAAGACTATAGCTCCGACGGCATCAAGCGCCTACTTAATGAGGGCTATAGCTGCGAGAACACGATGATAAACTACGTCCCCACCGTGACAGCCATTGGCCACGCTAGCCTTTACACAGGCACGGTGCCGTTTTTCCACGGCATTGCCGGCAATGGATTTATGATTAACGGCAAACCAGTGTCGAGCTCCGAAGACAAGAACGTGGAAGGCGTGGGCACCGACAGCAAAGTGGGCATGAACTCGCCGCGCAACTTGCGATCCACAACCATTGGCGACGAGTTGAAACATGCCTTCGACTTTGATTGCAAGGTTTATGGCGTGGCCATTAAGCCTCGCGCCGCCATCCTCCCCGCAGGACACAGCGCCGATGCCGCCTACTGGTGGGACAGCAATGTGGGGCACTTTGTCACCAGCACCTACTATATGGACCGTCTCCCCAACTGGGTGGAGAAGTTCAATCACAAATATAACACTGAGCCCAAGCACGACCTCAACACCAGCAACGAGGGTGTGACCTACACATTCCGCATGGCAGAGGCAATCCTCGAGAACGAAAAGTTAGGTCGTGGAAAATACACCGATATGCTGTGCGTGAGCGTGTCTTCGACCGACGCCATTGGCCACACCTATAGCACACGTGGCCGCGAGAACTATGAGGTGTATATGCAACTCGACAAAGAGCTGGCACACTTCTTCAAGGAACTCGACAAGCAAGTGGGTCGCGGCAACTACCTGCTCTTCCTCAGTGCCGACCACGGCGGCGCCCATAACCCCAACTTCATGAAGGAGCACGACCAGCCAGCCGGTGGATGGGACTCCAAAACCGCACGCACTAATATGAACGAAGCCATCAACCGCGAGTGCGGTGTACCCGATGCCATCCAAGCCATTTATGACTACCGCATCTACCTCAACCACAACAAAATCGACAGCGTGGGAGCCGATGTGGAGCAAGTCAAGAAAGTCGCCATTGATGTCCTCAACAAGGAAGATGAGCTAGTGGCAGTAGTAGATTATGAGAAAATACAAGAGGCCAGTATCCCCGAAATACTCAAAGAACGACTCATTAACGGCTATCACCGCGGACGCAGCGGCGACATCGTGGTGATGACACAAGCGGGATACTTCCCTTACCGTGTGAAGAGCGACTACAAAGGCACAACCCATGGCTCGTGGAATCCTTACGACAGCCATATCCCGCTAGTGTTCATGGGATGGCATGTACCTCACGGTGAGACCAATAAACCCACTCGCATAGTAGATATCGCTGCCACAGTGTGCGCTATGCTGCACATACAAATGCCCAACGCCTGCATTGGCGACGCCATCACTTTTGATGCGCCCAAATAATTGAACATAAATGTCTAAGCAACTCAGACATATATGGCTATTGCTTGCCGTCATTATCACGGCAAACAACGCTTATGCCAGCATCGAGAACAGTTACCTGCAAGGAGACGACATGCCCGATGCGTTCGTCTATCTCCCTGGGCCACCCGATTCCACGATGCTTGCCACTAATGGTGACTATGCTTGGTGGATTTGGGGAAAAGAGCAGCGCAACACGCCCCGTGGCGAGCAGGCTAGCTGGGAGTCGAAGTTTGGCATCGTGCGCATGTGCACCATCTACAGCGACGTGCTGGGAATCGACATCAGCGAAGAAAACACCCCTGCGATTTACAGGTTCATGCATAGGTCGGGCGACACTGGCGCAGGTGCAGTGGCGGCAATGAAAAGCACCCTTTACCGCAAGCGTCCTTTTGTCATTATGAAGGAGAACACATGGGGGCAATATGACAATCATGAAGAACTAGAGAAAAGCAGCGCTTACCCTTCGTCACACACTGGATTTGGCTGGGGCACAGCGCTCGCGCTCGCCGAGATGGCGCCACACATGCAAGACACTATCCTCAGGCGAGGTTATGAATATGGCATCAGCCGAGTAATTGTGGGAGCACACTGGCGGAGCGATGTCGATGCCGCCATGACATGCGCTAGCGCGGCGATAGCACGCTCACACGCCACCGCCGAATATAAGGCCGACCTGGCGGCTGCTCGCGCCGAATATATGCAAATCAAAGGACTTACCGAGAGCCAAATCAACACTAGCGCGGCTCCGTCGGCAATCAGGATCATCGAAGCGCCCATAATGGACGATTCCTACTTCTTCTATGGCGAGGTAGCCCCTTATTGGCAGGCGAAGAGCGAGCGCAACACCGAACGTGGCGCTCAAGCCATTATCGACGCAAATCTTGAAGACGACGTCATCATAGGCGGGTTTGCGCAATGTGCGGGCATTGACATCTCAAGCGCCACTTTGCCTCGCACGACACAGTTGCTGAAGAACTTAAAATTGATGCTGGGACTTCATGCTATAGTATTCAAGAACAACTGGTATAGAAACCGGCCCTATGTGCAGCTAGGAGATAACACTACAATACCTGAAGATGAAGAAACCTATCGCGAAGACTCTTCCTATCCATCAGGGCATGCCATTATTGGATGGGGTATGGCACTAGCACTCACCGAGGTGTTGCCACATCTACAGAATCCCATCCTCAAGCGTGGCTATGACATAGGATGGAGCAGAGTGATAGCAGGTTATCACTACCCTGCCGATGTGCAGGCTGGACGCGTTATGGCGTCATGCTTGCTCGCCAAGATGCATAACGAGACCTATTTCAACAGCCTTTTGGAAGCTGCCAAGCAAGAATGCGCGGCAATTGGCGCCAACACTCACAACATCTCGGCCACTCAATCTGGCGAGCAACCACGACACAACACATTAACGCCCACTCCTCCCGACACGGCAAGCACAATCTTTGCCAGCGACTTCTATCGATGGATATGGGGTAAGAAAATGCGCACAACCGAGCGTGGTGAGATGGCACGGCACGATTCACAATGTGACATCGACCATTTATGCTCCATCTACAGCGGCGTGCTTGGTCTCGACATCAGCGAAAGCAGCACTCCATCAATCTATAACATAATCTCTCAAACTGCCGAAGCGGGACTTAACAGCGCTAAAACCATGACTGTGTCCCAATCACGCAGGAAACCTTACGAATTGATGAACGAGCAGCCATGGGGCTACAACGCAACCATCCCCATTCCCAACCTCAGCGATTCAGTGGCATCACATCCTTCGGCACATGCGGCAATGGTGTGGAGCACAGCGCTAGCATTGGCACAAATGGCGCCACACATGCAAGACACCATTTTGACTAAAGCGATGCAGTGCGCCGCCTGCGGAGTGATAGCTGGAGTATGCTGGCAGAGCGATGTCGATGCCGCCATCACATGCGCCAGCGCCGCCATAGCACACTCCCGCTCCACATCCGAATTTCAAGCCGACATGGCAGCAGCCCGTGCCGAATATATGCAGATCAAGGGCCTCACCGAGAGCGACATAAAAGCATCGTCTTTTCCTGTCATCACCAAGATTCTCGATGTTCCGCCCACCTTCGACGACCTCCACTTCGTGGGCGACCTCTTCACGTATTGGCAATCTAAAGAGATACGCTCCACCGAGCGAGGCGCCCAAGCCGACGCCGATGTGGCGATAGATGACGATTATCTCATCAGCACCTTTGGCGAGTGTTCGCCTGTGGTCACCATTTCTGAAAGCGAGACACCACACATTGTCATGCTTATCAAGCTTCTCAAGCTCACCTTCATCACACGCTCCAATACTCTTAAGGATGCCATGTTCCGCACGCGGCCTTACTCATATTTTAAAGAAACTGTCCAGTATGGTGGCGATGCGTGGCTTAACTACTACAAGTCCTCATACCCCTCTCGCCACGCAATGCTGGGATGGGCTATCGCATTGGCACTAGCCGAAGTAATGCCCGATTGCCAAAACGAGATACTCAAGCGCGGATTTGAATATGGAGAGAGCCGCATCATTTTAGGCTCAAACTATGCCAGCGACGTGATAGCGGCAAGGGTGACGGCGGCGTGCGACATGAGCAAGTTGCACGATGAGACAGTCTTCAAAAATCTGCTTGAGAGTGCCAAGACAGAGTATCAGACAAAAAAGGATGAAGCTAGCATCGAGAGCATCATAGCTAATTCCCGAACAAATGACAATTTATGGTATTCTATCACTGGTATAATCTATTACAACAAGCCTACTTCACCAGGCATTTATATTCACAATGGCAAAAAAGTCACTATTCAATAACTATAAAATAACTGCATTCAAATGCAGTTTTTTTTTCTACTTTTTGTTATTTAGGCTATTTTTTGCTACCTTTACACGCTCAAAACTCATGACTTTCATGAGATGGAGCACTAATTATCTATAACATAGACTATTTAATTATAATCTAATATAAGTATATGAAAAAATTCATTTCCGCATTAACCATGTTGATGCTACCGGTTTCGCTGATGGCTAGCGAAGCCGACTTGAAGATGCCCGAGGGCTTTGCTAGCGATTCTCAAACTAGCGTGCTCTATTGGGGATTTTTAATCGTGATTCTCGGTATGCTGTTTGGCCTGTGGCAATTCAGCAAAGTACGCAAACTCAAAGCCCATGACTCGATGCTCGAGATTGGCAATGTGATTTTCAAGACATGCTCCACCTATCTCAAGCAGCAGGGCAAGTTCTTGGGAATCCTATTCGTCTTCATTGGCGCTGCCATAGCTCTCTACTTCGGTCTGCTGTCAAAGATGCCCATCGGCTCGGTATTACTGATTTTGGGATGGACAGTGATTGGTATTCTGGGCTCCTATGCTGTGGCTTGGTTCGGTGTGAGAATGAACACCCTCGCCAACAGCCGCATGGCGTTCGCCTCCTTGCGTCGCCGTCCTCTCGACCTGCTTAACATCCCATTGTCGGCAGGTATGAGCATTGGCGTAGTGCTGATTTGCGTTGAGTTGTTGCTTATGCTCGTAATCCTCATGTTTATGCCCGCTGAGCTTGCTGGCAGCTGCTTTATTGGCTTTGCCATCGGTGAATCATTAGGAGCAAGTGCTTTGCGTATCGCTGGTGGTATCTTCACCAAGATTGCCGACATCGGCAGCGACCTCATGAAAGTGGTATTCAAGATTGGCGAGGACGACCCACGCAACCCTGGCGTGATTGCTGACTGTACTGGCGACAACGCTGGTGACTCCATCGGCCCGACTGCCGACGGTTTCGAGACCTACGGTGTTACTGGTGTAGCTCTCGTGTCGTTCATTCTGCTTGCCGTGCCTGAACAGTTCCAAATTCCTCTGCTGGTGTGGATCTTTGTGATGCGCATCCTCGGTGTAATCACTTCGGTTCTCTCTTATTATATTAATGGATTCTTTGCAAAATCTAAATACAGCAAGGCCGATGACCTTGACTTTGAGAAGCCACTCACAAGCTTGGTGTGGATAACCTCTATATTCTCTATTATCGCGACATTTGCAGCCAGCTACTTCTTGCTCAAGGATTTGGGCAACAACTGGTGGATTGGCTTGGCAAGCATCATCTCTTGCGGCACTCTTGGTGCTGCTCTTATCCCCGAGATCACCAAACTTTTCACCTCGCCAACCTCTACACATGTGAAAGAGGTGGTTGAGACATCAAAGCAAGGTGGCGCTTCGCTCAACATCCTGTCGGGTCTTGTTGCAGGTAACTTCGGCGGTTTCTGGACCGGATTCGTGTTCTTCCTGCTTATGCTCATCGCCTATATTGCCTCGGCACAGTGCGAGATGACTGCCCTGTTAGGCCCTTACTACTCAATCTTCGCATTCGGCCTCGTGGCATTCGGTATGCTGGGAATGGGACCTGTGACTATCGCTGTCGACAGCTATGGACCTGTGACCGACAACGCACAGTCGGTATATGAGCTCTCACTCATCGAGGACGACATCGAAAAGGCCAAGACCGACATCGAGAACGACTTTGGCTTCACCCCCGATTTTGAGAAAGCGAAATACTACCTTGAGGCCAACGACGGCGCCGGCAACACCTTTAAGGCGACTGCCAAGCCCGTGCTCATCGGTACTGCAGTGGCTGGTGCCACAACCATGATTTTCTCGCTCATCCTGATGATTCAGCATACTCTTGGAATTCAGCCAGCCGAAATCCTCAACCTGCTCAATCCTTACTCAATCCTTGGTTTCATCCTTGGTGGTTGTGTAGTGTTCTGGTTCACTGGTTCGTCAATGCAGGCTGTTACCACTGGCGCCAACCGTGCTGTTGATTTCATCAAGAACAACATCAAGCTCGATGCGAACGCTCCCAAGAAAGCCGACATCAGCAAGAGTCAAGAGGTAGTACGCATCTGCACCGAGTATGCACAGAAGGGTATGCTCAACATCTTCATCGCAATCTTCTGCTTTGCGTTGGGCTTTGCTTGCCTCTCGTCGCCAGCGGGAATTGGCGGTAACGACGCCGTTTGCCTCTTCGTGAGCTACCTGATTTCTATCGCCGTCTTCGGTCTGTTCCAGGCTGTGTTCATGGCTAATGCCGGTGGATCGTGGGACAATGCCAAGAAGGTTGTAGAGGTTGATCTCAAGGCCAAGGGAACTGAGTTGCACGACGCCAGCGTGGTGGGCGACACCGTGGGCGACCCATTCAAGGACACCAGCTCGGTTGCACTGAACCCCATCATTAAGTTCACCACACTCTTTGGTGTGCTGGCGATGGAGATTGCCATCAGTGAGAACTTCCGCGACTTGGCACCCTACTTCGGCATCGTCTTCGTGCTCATCGCACTCTACTTCGTCTACCGCTCATTCTACAAGATGAAATCGGTATAAGACCGACATTTTTGATACTCACTCAATCCCCGCTGTGGCACCACGGCGGGGATTGATGCTTTTGTGTCAAATCCCTTTTAGGCCTAAAAACAATTATTATAAACACAATTATTGTATACAATAATTATAAATACAACAAAAAAGTAGCGAAATGGCTACTTTTTGCTTTGTATCAAGGATTTAATGGTTGGGATTACAGATATTTGACTCTATTTATAACAAAGCCCACTTCCTTGAATTGGTATTGGCGCAGGGAGTTGTCGGCGGTGTGGCGAAGGAAAAGGGTTCCATCGGGGGATACATTGTAGATTACTGCTTCAAACTGCTTGCCTTGCGGTGTGACAAACTGATAGGGCTTGCCGTCGTAGCGGTACAACCTGTTGAGGTATCGCTGATGCATAGTCTTGAGTCGCTCGGGCGAGCCATCGAGGTCGCAACATTGCGCCAATTTCTCCCCAAACTCTTCATTTATAATATTCATGTCATAATCCTCGCCGGTAATGATTTTCAGTGACATGGGATTTGGCACTCCGCTCGTGAACACCTGCTGGTTGATATTCACCCCTACTCCGGCAATGGTGTAGTCAATGGCATCCTCTGCCAATGAATGCTCAATGAGAATGCCGCCTATCTTGCCATCGTTATAATAGATATCGTTAGGCCACTTGATTTTTATGCCCTTTACATACTTCTCAAGCGCCTCCACAATAGCCAATGACACCGCCTCGCTAATGGCGAACTGCTCTTTCACACCTACGCGCGGCTTCTTGATGAGTAGCGACATGGTGACATTCTTTCCAGGCTCAGCCTCCCAAGTGTTGCCTTTCTGACCCCGACCAGCTGATTGCTGATAAGCGCTTATCAGCGTCCCCGATTCTAAGGTCGATACCATGCGTTTGAGAAAGTCGTTGGTAGATGGTGTCTCTTGAAGTAGAATAATTTTTGGCATAGGGCTTTATTATAGTGGAGAGTGGAGAGTGGAGGGGGGAGGTTTTAGTATTTAGAGGGAGAAAGTTTTAGGGGTTCTTTATGCCTTAGGAAAAGTCATCTTTACCAGGCGACTGTCGTCATCGGGATTGACGGTGATATCCACGCGCACGGTGTCGTCGGGGAGGAGTCCCTCGATGCGCTCGGGCCACTCGATGAAGCATAGCGCTCCACAGTCAAAGTAGTCCTCAGCACCAATGTCCTGAGCCTCGGCCTCGTTCTCCAGGCGGTAGCAGTCGAAGTGGTAGATGAGCTCGGCAGTGCTGTCGCTACGATACTCGTTGATGATGGCAAAGGAGGGCGAACTAGTGATGTCGGTCTCCACACCAAGTTGCTTGCACAGGGCATTGATAAACGTGGTCTTGCCTGCCCCCATCTCGCCATAGAAAGCAAAGACAGTGTAGTCGCCCATCTCGGTCATAAACTTATAAGCCGCCTCCTCAAGCTGCTCAAGAGAGGCCATTTTAAATTCTAATATCTTCATAGTTGTCAGTTATCAGTTTTTAGTTGTTAGTTGCAACAACAACTTAACACTTACCACTTAATTAAAGTTTCTCTCCGTAGAGCAGGTCGCCTGCATCGCCGAGGCCTGGCACTATGTAGCTGTGAGCGTTGAGCTCGTGATCGATATCACAAGTCCAGAGGGTGATGTTCTCTTCGGGCATGTTGTTTTTTACATATTCTATCGCTTGATCGGTAGAGATTATAGCTGCTATGTGCACATGCTTAGGAGTGCCACGGCTCAACAACGCCTTATGAGCCAGCGCCATCGAGAGGCCTGTTGCCAACATGGGATCAACAATGCACAGTACCTTGTCGTCGATAGCTGGGCAAGCGAGATATTCAATCTTCACATCAAACTTGTTTGGGTCGTGGGCGTCATACTTGCGGTAGGCGCTAACAAAACCGTTCTCGGCCTTGTCAAAATAGGTCAAGAAGCCCTCATGCAGGGGCAGTCCAGCTCGCAGTATGCTGGCTACCACCACATTGTCGCCTATCACATTGGTTTTTGCCACGGCAAGAGGAGTCTCGGTGTCGATGGTCTTATATTCCAGATTTTTTGAAATTTCATAGGCCATGATTTGCCCCAGGCGATGAATGTTGGCGCGAAAACGTAGCCTATCCTGCTGGATAACCTTGTTGCGTATCTCACTCATGTACTGACTCACTAGAGAATTGTTCTCACAAAGATTGATAATTTCCATAATATCTAAATTTTATGATTATTTGCTATTTGCTAAGTAATTGTCTAAAATCTGTTGCGACAAGGCTTTGTCATAAGTGAGTTGCTCACGCAGCTGCTCGATGCTGCCAAGCTTAAACTCAAGGCGCAAGAAGCGAATGAACTGCAACGTGATGGGCTTGCCATAGATGTCGCTGTCGAAGTCGAAGATATGGACTTCAATCGACAATTTGTGACCGTTGTCAAGAGTGGGACGATAGCCTATGTTCACCATGCCTTGGTGCCACTGGTCATCGACCAGGACCATCACGGCATAGGCGCCATTGTGAGGCAAAATGATCCCTGGCGGCAGCTCGCCCACATTGGCGGTAGGGAAGCCTATGCCCCTTCCGTTGTGGAAACCGTGCACCACCTTGCCCTCCAGCTCGAATGGGTGTCCCATGCAGTTCATGGCATCTTCCACACGTCCGCCAGCGATAAGTTGGCGCACAATCGACGAGCTCACTGGCGCAAATTGCCCAAGATACTCTGGCGCCTTCACCACCTCCACGCCTCGGCGTTCGCCCTGTTCCACATAGTGGGCAAAAGTGGTGTTTCGCTCGTGTCCAAAGCGGTGGTTATAGCCCATCACCAGGGTCTCAACGTTATAGCGGTCGTGCAACAGTTCCATGAACTGCTGCGCGGTATATTGCGAAAGGGTGGCATCAAAATCGAGCAATATCAGGTAATCGGGAGCGGTAGCAGCGATTGCGGCGATTTTCTTGTCGAGAGTCATCAGCGCTCGAGGGCTGCCATTGGGATTCACCACAAGCTGCGGATGCTGCTTAAACGTGACCACAGCCGAGCGTTGTCCACGCAACGCTGCCTGCTCCTTGAGGGCATTGATGAGGGTAATGTGCCCTCGGTGCATGCCGTCAAACATGCCTATCGAGGCGGCTAGCTTAACATCGCCATCTATATGGTCGGTTGCATTTAGAATCTTCATTGCCTCTCCATTTTAGTGATTATATCCATAAACTCGCAGCCTGGCTCAACAAGAGCGGTTTTGAAACCCAGCTTGGCCGCCGCATCAAGGTTTTCCTGGCCGTCGTCAAAGAACAGCGTCTCCTCGGGCTTGATGCCCATCGTGGTGATGGCGTAGTCAAAAATCTTGCGGTCGGGCTTGTTGCTGCGGGCTTTGTATGACACGGTCACACCATCGAAATAGGCATTCACGTCAAGGCCTTCCTGCGCGAAGTTGCGGGCTATCACGCCCTCGAACATGATGGGGTTAGTGTTGGAGAGGATATAAGTCTTGTAGCGCTTGCGCAACTCACGCAGCGCCTGCAAGCGATGTAAAGGAATGCCCACAATAAAGGAGCTGAAGGCATTGTCCATCTGTTCGTCGGTCACCTCAGGCGGCACTAGCGGACGCAGCGCCTCGTGGAAATGGTCCACGCTGATGTCGCCATTCTCAAGCGCAAAGAAAGGACCCTCCTGCTTGTAGAGTCCTATCAATAGCTCGGGATGATCCATCCCCAACAGACGCAACTCATCAAGGCAATGGTCGCGCCTGATATCCACTATCACGCCACCCTGGTCGAAGAGCAGATTTTTTATACCCTTTATGACACCCATGCAATATCGTTTATCGTTGGTCGTTTATCGGAGACAGGGATTGAGGATTGAGGATTCTGCATTGTGAATTATGCATTATGCATTGGTTATGAAGGCATCTCGGCCTTGATGATGCGCATTGTGTCGTTACAGAGCTTGATAAACACCTCGCGGTTTTTGAGCAGACTGCTGGTCTTCACTTGGCGGTCAAGGCCCTTGAAGATAAAGCCTGTGTCGCTCGACTCCAGAGCGCGCATGGCGGCGATGGCGCCATCCTCGGGGTTGTGAATCAAAGTCTGGCCCACATGGTCACGAAGTTTGTCAAACCAGTGGCTCAGTGTGAGCATACCAGCATTGATTAAGCCTGGATCGGCACAGTTCACGTTCACGTGGCGGGTGCGCAGCGTAGTGGACATGTAGATGGAGAACAGGGTCAACGCCAACTTGCTCTGTGCAAATGTGGTAAGTGGCACAAAGTTGTTTACAGCAGGGAACTCATAGGGCAGCGATGTGAAGTTGCGCATCAGCGAAGTCGTCATCACAATGCGGCCGCTCTTCTCCTGGAACAAAGGCACCATGAGCATCGACAACAACACGGTGCTCAAGAAATTAACCTGAATAGTAAGCTCATAGCCATCAACCGAGGTCTTGCGGCGACGGGTGAGCACTGCCGAGTTGTTGATTAACGCCGCAACAGGGCGCTTCATCTCGCTAAGCTCGGCAATGAAGGCCTTAACCCGAGCAAAGGAGCTAAGGTCGAGGTGCATCAAAGTGATGTCATTGTTAGAGATGGCCTCTTTCAGTTCTTTTGCCAATTTCTCGCCTTTATCCATATCACGGCAAGCAAGCACTACGGCCTTGTCTTGCAGTGCTAAACGCTTGCAAATCACACGCCCCATAGCGCCAGTGGCACCAGTTACGATATATAGAGGCTTGGTAGTCTGTTCTTTAATGCTATTGTCTTGATTCATTGTTCTAAATGCTTATAATATAGTAACGATTGCAAAGTTATAGAAAAAACCGCAAACTAAAAACATTTTTACGTTATTTCTTACCCTTCTCTTTAGCATCTGAAAATTCATTGGGATATTCCAACACCTCACGAGGCCTACGAAGGGCGCGGATTATGAGCCACACTCCTGCGATGACAAATGGGATGCTCAGCATTTGACCCTGATCAAGACCGATGGTGCTGCGCATAGTCTCCTCCCATTCCACTTGAACTTCCTTGACATACTCGATGAAGAATCGTGAGGCGAAAATGCCTATCAGGAACACTCCCAAGATGAATCCTTGACGCTCCTGAGCGTTGCGGCGCCAGTATAGCCACATGCACACAGCAAAGACAATCAGATAGCAAATGGCCTCATAAATCTGCGTGGGATGGCAAGGTTGCGTGAAAATAGGCTCCGCGCCTTGCATATATTGGTTGATGTTCTGGATAAAGCAGAATCCCCAAGGAAGGTCGGTGGGACCGCCATAAATCTCATGGTTCATAAGATTGCCGAAGCGGATTAGTGCCCCCACAAAACCAATGGGAATGCACAAGCGGTCGAGTGTCCACAGCACACTTTTCTTCGTCACCGCCCAACTGAAGATGAAGATGGCGATGATGATGCCAATGGTGCCGCCATGGCTGGCAAGGCCGCCTTCCCAAATCTTCAGGATGTCGCCAGGATGCTGACTATAATGGTCCCATTCATAGAAGAACACGTGACCAAGGCGGGCTCCAATAATCGTGGCTATCACCACATAGAAAAACAGTGGTGCAAGCCAGCGCTCGGGAGCGCCCTCATGCTTGAAAATGCGGTAAACAATCTCGTAGCCAACGAGGAATCCTATAGCAAACATCAACCCATACCACCTCACCGTCACAAAGCCGTCGAAGAGGTTAGGATTGGCTGTCCAAGTAATGAAATTCAACATTTTTCCCTTATCTTTAATTAATGTGCGACAAAGATAATACTTTTTTACCAATCAGCGACCATTTTCAACACGATTGTTGCCCACCACTCCCCCCAACAACCAAAAATCAGCAAAAGGGGTCGGTTCCTTTTTGCCGTTTTTTCTTTTTTGGGCTAGATGAGGGTGTAAGCAAAGAGCCTGACTTGCGGTGCAGGTCAGGCTCTTTTGGAAACTGAAAATCGGTTTGTCGATTATCCGTTGTGCTTCTTCATCACTTTGATGAGGTCGATAACTTTGTGGCTGTAGCCAATCTCGTTGTCGTACCACGAAACAACCTTCACGAACTTGTCGGTGAGGTAAACACCAGCGTCGGCGTCGAAGATTGATGTGCGTGGGTCGCCCATGAAGTCGCTAGAAACCACCTTGTCCTCGGTGTAACCGAGAATGCCCTTGAGCTCACCCTCGCTAGCCTTCTTCATAGCAGCGCAGATGTCTTCCTTAGTGGCGGGGTTCTTGAGGTTTACGGTGAGGTCAACTACACTCACGTCGAGAGTAGGAACACGCATCGAGATACCTGTGAGCTTGCCGTTGAGCTCGGGGATAACTTTACCCACAGCCTTAGCGGCGCCAGTAGAAGATGGGATGATGTTGCCAGCAGCAGCACGTCCACCACGCCAGTCCTTCAAAGATGGACCGTCAACGGTGCGCTGAGTAGCTGTAGTAGAGTGAACTGTAGTCATCAAACCGTTCTCAATACCGAAAGCGTCGTTCAAAACCTTTGCGATAGGAGCAAGACAGTTGGTGGTGCAAGAAGCGTTAGAAACGATAGTCTCACCAGCATACTTGTCGTGGTTTACACCGCATACAAACATAGGAGCCTGACGTCCATCGTCACCTGCCTTAGAAGGAGCAGAGAGGACAACATACTTAGCGCCAGCCTGAAGGTGTTTCTCGGCACGGTCCATAGTGAGGTAGAGACCTGTAGATTCTACGATGTACTCAGCACCCACTTCGTCCCACTTAAGGTCGGCGGCGTCTTTCTCGGCAGTTACACGAATCTCGTTGCCGTTTACAATGAGCTTGTTGTTCTCAACGTCAACTTTGATGTCGCCGTCGAAGATTCCATGCATAGTGTCATACTTGAGCATGTAAGCCATGTAATCAACTGGAAGGAGGTCGTTAATACCAACAACTACCACGTCATTCTTGTTAGCCTCTTCGAGAGAAGCACGGAAAACAAAGCGACCAATACGGCCAAATCCGTTAATACCGATTTTAATTTTACCCATAATTCAGTAAATTGTTTAAAATAAATAATTATTATTGCCTAAAAAGTATTATCTTTGCACAAACTATTGCAAAAGCTCGGAAAATCGATGTGATTTTTAGTGCCATCGCAATTTCGACTGCAAAATTACTAATTTTTTTGCAAAAAGGTGGTAATTAGCAACAAAATATTGACGCCACTTTGCCCAATTAAGAATGTTTAATAATTTTGAGATAACCTAATTTATTAATTTCTAAACAAATACAACACTATGGGTCTTATCAAAGAATTTAAAGAGTTTGCCATGAAAGGCAACGTAATGGACATGGCTGTTGGTGTTATCATCGGCGGCGCGTTTGGAAAGATTGTAACTTCACTTGTTGATGACGTGCTGATGCCAGCCGTTGGTATGCTCACAGGCAATGTGGATTTCACAAATCTCACCGCAAAGATTGGCACAGGCGAAGATGCCGCTGTGCTCAAGTATGGCGTATTCATCCAGAATGTAGTTGACTTCTTGATTGTTGCTCTGTGTATCTTCTTTATTATCAAGCTGATGAACAAGGTAATGAAGAAGAAAGAAGAGGAGCCCGCTCCCGATCCAGAACCAAGCAACGAGGAGAAGCTGCTCGGCGAAATCCGCGACCTGCTTAAGGACAAGAAGTAATCTTCTAGCGAAGTGATTCCTACGGAGTCTTGGAGTAAAGGAGTTCAAAAAACTCTCTAAACCCCAAAACTCCGTATTTTTTTTCATTTTTGATGCAGTATTTCTTGTAAATCGGTGTTTATAGGGCGAAATTGTTACTTTTTTTGTTTATAATTTGTGATTTACAATAAATCTACTTACTTTTGTGACGTATTTTTATAACCGACACATTATTTTATTAACTAATTCTTAAAAATAGTACTATTATGAAGAAATTCTTATGTCTTTTCATGAGCGCAGCATTGCTCTTCTCTTTCAGTAGTTGTAATATGAGCAAAACCCTTCAGGGTGGCTTAATTGGTGGCGGTGCCGGTGGCGCTCTGGGCGCAGGCATTGGCGCATTGATTGGCAAGGGCAAGGGTGCCGCTATTGGTGGCGCTATTGGTGCTGTTGCAGGTGGCGTTGCTGGTACTCTCATTGGCAAGCACATGCAGAAGAAAGCCGACGAGCTCGCAGCTATCGAGGGTGCTTCGGTTACTACCGTTACCGACAACAATGGCTACACTGGTATCCAGGTAACCTTTGACTCGGGTATCCTCTTCGACACCAACAAGGCTGACCTCAAGGCTCCCGCAAGGAACGCTTTGACCAACTTTGCTACTTCGCTGAGAAACGATCCTAACACCAACGTACAGATCTTCGGTCACACCGACAACACTGGCTCACGCGAGGTTAACGAGAAACTGTCGCTCAAGCGTGCCAACGCTGTGAAGACTTACTTGCAGAACAGCGGTGTTGCTGAAAGCCGCATGGAGACCAGAGGTCTGGCTTATGACTATCCAGTTGCTGACAACAGCACTGCCGAGGGTCGCGCTCAGAACCGCCGTGTAGAGGTTTATATCACTGCTGACGACACTATGATTCAGCAAGCTGAGGCTGGTACTCTCCAATAATCTGAGACAGCTCAAGTTTAACTGATTAAATTCACAAAACGGTCGGCAACCTCTTAAGGCGGCCGACCGTTTCTGCTTAAATTCCACATCAATGAGACTTAGACAAGCACTTCTTGCATTATTCCTGACTCTGGCAGCAGCAACTGCGTGTGCACAAGATTTCACGAGCCTCGACACGCTCAAGTTCTATGACGCTCTGCGTTTCCGAATGATAAACAAGGGTTGGGACAACACCCTCACGCCCTACACGCGCATCCCTGCCACCATCAAAGACAGCGTGCGCGAGACCCTGTGGGACCGTGCCAAGAATTCGGCAGGCATCGGCATACGCTTTGCCACCAATAGTCATTGCGTGGCGGTGCGCTACAACCTGATGAGCAACTTCCATATGGCTCACATGGCCGACACCGGCATCAAGGGTACCGACCTCTACATCCTCGACGATGAGGGAGTGTGGCGCTTTGTGAACTGCAACCGTCCCTATCGTGACTACAACTATAAAGGCGAAGGCCCGCGCAAGGACTCTATTCAGAGCAAGGTGTATATCGACAAGCTCGATGGCCGCTGGCATGAGTACATGATTTACCTGCCACTCTACGACGGCATCAACTGGATGGAGATTGGCGTTGAGCCAAGCGCCGAAATCACCCAGCCACGCGTAAACAGTCCGCGCAAGGAGAAGAAGTTTGTCTTCTATGGTACCAGCATTCTGCACGGCGGCTGCGCCTCACGCACTGGCATGGTGGCGACAAGCATTCTGCAACGCGACCTTGACGTGGAATGTGTAAATCTTGGCGTGAGCGGCGAGGGGAAGATGGACAGCGTAATGGCACGCGCCATGGCGGCGATTCCACATGTGGATGCCTATATCCTCGACCCCATCCCCAACTGCACCAAACTCATGTGCGACACCGTGACCTACGGTTTCGTCAAGACCCTGCGTGACCTGCGCCCCGAGGTGCCCATCTTCATGGTCGAGGGGCAGGAGTACAGCTACGAGCGCTTCAGCGGCTTTTACAGTCAATATCTTCCTGAGAAAAACTACGAGTTCCACAAGAACTACCTGAAGCTCAAAGCTGAGAACCCTCGCAACCTCTACTACATCGACCGCAAGAACCTCTACGGACCCGACTGCGAAGGCTCGGTTGACGGCATCCACCTCACCGACCTCGGATTCTACTACTACGCCCAAAAGCTGAAACCCTATCTTGAGGCGATTCTCAATGGCACCCCAGTGCCTTACCAAGACGAAACAGAATAACTAGGATAGGAGTAGCTAGGAATGACTAGGAATAGCTAGGATTTTGAAACTGATTCCTTTAACTCCATTAATTCCTTTTCCTCATTTAACTCCTTTCCCTCCTAAAATAAAAAAATTATGAAAAAAAATCTCACTCTATTATTGCTTCTTGCCTGCTGCGCCATTTTAGCTCAAGCGCAGATGCCGGCAGCCGTTCAACGCAACCTGCCGTCCATTATCAATGATTTCAACATCAATAAATCAAACGACAAGTTGGCCTATTGGTATGTTATAAGCGATGTTGACGGTGACGGCAGCAACGAGATCTCTGTTGCCGACTACTCCAAAGAGTTTATTGCTTGCTACAAAGCCAATAAAGACGGTGCTCAGCGCATTCGCACGATTCCAACCGGCAATATTGACTGGACGCCTATATTCTACATTTACGGCCAAGAGGGACGCGACGCAAGCCTCGACATTACCCTCAAGCACCGCCCGCTGTTCCTCAATGATATTCAAATCGCCAAGAACCGCTTCTCGACCAACAACGGCACTTGGATGACCGAAGGCGTGGACGTTGGCAAAATGAAGCGCACCTACGACCGCATCATCTTCAAGCCACACATTGGCAACGCCAAGTTTGTGAGCGAGAAATCTAAAGACGGAAATGGTATCTTCACCTTTGCCCTTACCGATGCCGCAATGACCAAGAAGATGTTCCGTGGCTACAGCGATTATCAGGCCGCCCCGTTTATCGTGCCACAGGCATGGCTAAAAGACCACAACGTGCTCAACTACACCCGCTGGCTGCAAGGCGAGAAGGAGAAGAGTGCTTCGCCTGATGTCATCAGGCTTATCAACGGCTTTTATGGCAACAAGCGCGTTATCGCGACCAAGTGGATTGCCTCCTGCCCCACCAACGAGCGCCAATTCTATATGGTGCTGTTCGCGCCTGAAAATGGCGTGGGCCTAATGTCGATGGTCTGCATCGCCGAGGGAGAAGTAGTATCAGTCTATAACGACTGGATGGAGCTCTCGAAAGACAACAAATACACCGACAGCGGCCAGGACTATAACAAGGAGTTGTTCTTCCACGCTCCTCAAATTATGGCAATGGTGGCAACACCGGCAGGTCTTGAACTCTACGTACGCTGGAACTCCCTCGAGGGCATACACTACTCCATCTGGCGCGAGATGGACCAGAACTGGATCCAAATCCAAGACGACTACCAATACCTGCAGGCATGGTAAAAAAGTAGTAAGTGATAAGTTATAAGGACTCTAAACGATAAACGATAAACGACCAACGATAAACGATAAACGATAAACGATAAACGACCAACGATAAACGAAAAACGATAAACGAAAAATGCTACATAACGAAATCAATAAGCACATCGCTGCTGCGATGAAGAGCCGTGACGCCGATCGCCTCTACGTGCTCAAGATGATAAAGGCTAAGTTCCTTGAGTTCCAAACCAGCAAAGGCTACAATGAGGCCGACTTCAACGATGCCAAAGAAATCTCCATCATCCAGAAAATGGAGAAGTCATGGAAAGAGGAAGCCGAACTCTTTGAGAAGGCTGGACGCGACACCAGCGAACTCAACAACCGCCTCAACATCCTTCAAGAGTTCCTGCCTAAAGAGCCTGAACTCGCCGATATTGTTGAGATGATTAAAGCCTCGGGCATCGAGCCGCAGATGAAAAACATGCGAGCCATCCTCGCACATGTTCAGGCACAATGCCCAGCAGCCAGCGGCAAACTCGTGAGCGAAGCGCTCAAACAGCTGCAATAGCCTGATTGGGCTAAAAGCTGATTCAGCATAAAGGGCGAGCATCCCACGATGCCCGCCCTTCTGTTTTCTTAACAAGAAATTATGATTAGCGCACTACTTTGGTGGTAGTAACCTTACCGTTCTTGTAGGTTGTGCGCACAATGTTCACACCATTCTCCATGCGACTCACGCGACGTCCATCAATAGTGTAAATCTCGGTCGATACCACTTCATCGCCGGTGTTCACATCATTGATGCTGTTCATCTCCCCAGCGATGTCAACACACATCACAAACATACCGCCGTTGCCGGCTTTTCCATAATCTGGTTCTTGAGTATAGAAGATATATGCATTCTTGTCGTCATAGGTAACCGAGAAGCCACTCGACTTGAAATTGTTCTCGCAAATCTGCTTGCTCCATATCAGACCGCCGTCATCATCTAACTTCACTACCATGAAATTAGCGCCGTTCCAGCTTGTGCAGTTGCCATACAGCACTACCCAGCCGTCATTCACGGGTATCACCTTCACTGGCTTATAGCCCCAACTATCGTTAGTTTCTAATGTTAAGCCATAAATGCTTTCGTCAGTCCAATAGTAGAAGTTATTATCATCAACAACGTTCACATTCATGCGATATTCCGATGCCGAATATGCATATTCCCATGCAACAAAAGCAAGGTCTTCCTTAACGCCCATGGCAGCAGAACCAGCATCACCGTCGATGTTGCCCGCCAATGTCACGGGATCACTGGAATGTTCACCGTTGGTACCTACGAAGTTGGCAACCTGATAGCCATAAAAATCGGACAATACTCTATATGACAACATCAGTCTACCATAATCGTTCACCTCAGCCAATGGAGTGGGAACGTATTGTCCTGAAGTTATATGCCTTGTTTCAATAACGATGGGGTCGTTCCACACATTCGTCATATTTGCATCGAGCATCTGAGCCTCCAGACCATAAGCAGCATTATCATAAACAAGATAAGCGTTGCCACCATTTGCTGGCTCCATTACCAACGCTTTGGAATTTATAGCCTTGACGCTCTCACTGGCAAATGTGCCGTCATCATTGATGAGCTTAATCAACCATTTACTTTCGTTCACAATAACCGAGTCGGGCATATTTGGTGACCAAGGCGTTGGAGTCCAGTTGTTCTCGTTGGCCTTTTCCTTATAATACTCTGAGTGGTTGACTGCGGCATATATATTGTTGCCACTCACGCAAATTATAGGCGCTATGTCCTCAACCGACAGAGCATTCAAATGAATCTGGCCTGATGGGAACAAGATTCCGTCAACTCCCCACACTGGCTCACCTTGCTGGGTGTAACGATAGAGATAGGTCTCAGCGTTTTCCTCAGTAGGATCATTACGTATGTCGGTATAGGCTAACAGAATGTCGCCATTTGGAGCCAGTTTCAGTGCATAGTCGGTAGTCCAAGTGCGAGTGCGCCTGTCACACACGATAATACCCTCGTCGCCAAACATCTCATTGCCTTGAGCATCAAAAATCTGCAGATGCAGCTGATAAGAGAATATGCCATTGGTGTTCTCTGAACGAAGCCAGCTCAAGATAATCTTGCCATCATCGGTACGCAGGGTCTTCATCTGCACTTGGCCATAGGTGCCTTCGGCGTCAAGTTGAATTGCTTCGGTGTCACTGGGCTGCCAATTAGCCATCATCGAGCCCATACAAAGAAACATCATTGCTAATGTAAAAATCTTTTTCATACGCAAAATTATTAATGGTTATTAAAAATATTTAGAATGTCTTCTGCAAAAACATAAATGATCAGTATCTCAGCAAACTTTCATGGAATTAATATGCAAAATTAATTCATTTTTTTACAAATCCCCACTTTTTTCTTCCCTTTTTTTCAAAAAAGTAAAGGGGTGTTCTATAAATTGCTAGAACCGATAGTGCTAAAACCATCTTTCTTTGCAACGATTTAGCACCCAAATACATTTCTCCAAATTGCGATTTTTTTCGTAATGAGAGAAAATGGCAGAATTATGCATTAAAAAGCGCAGCCCTACAGTGCATTATGAAATATGCATTAAGGAAAGCATTTGGTCTATGATGGTGCGGTTGTTGCTCAGGCGGGGGATTTTGCGCTGGCCGCCTAGTTTTCCTGTTGAGGCAAGCCATTGATCGAAGAGTCCGCGGCGTGCCACCACCACTTGTGGGGCATCGAGGAAGATGCTCTGATAGCGTTTAGCTTGGTAGTCGCCATTGTCTTCCTGCAGGTGCTTGTCGAGCAGCGCGGCAAACTCATCTAAACTTGTTGGCTCCTTCTCAAACTCAATGAGCCACTGGTGACGGCCCTTGCTCTTGTCGCCAGCATAGACTGGCGCGGCTGTGTAGTTGAGCACCTGCGCACCGGTCTCTTGCGACGCCTGAGTTATCGCCTTCTCGGCATTGTGCGCCATTAGCTCCTCGCCAAAGGCGTTGATAAAGCTCTTAGTGCGCCCTGCTATGCTGATTTTCACTGGGTTGAGCTGCTCAATGCGCACCGTGTCGCCTATGCGGTAGCGCCATAGTCCGTTGCAAGCGGTGATGATGAGTTCATAGGTCTTGCCCTCCTCAATTTCCCAGATTGGCAGCACGTCGGGGTGGTCGCTATCTACCTCGCTCAGCGGGATGAACTCGTAGAACACCCCCACATCGAGCAACAGAAGCATCGCTGCGGAGCTCCAGTCACTTTGAGTGGCGAAGAAACCCTCGCTGGCGTTGTAAGTGTTGAGGAAGTGCATCTTGCTCATGTCGCATAGGCGCTCATACTGCTCGCGGTAAGGCTCGAAAGCGATGCCACCGTGGAAGAACACCTCCAGGTTGGGCCACACGTCGTGGATGCAGTCTTTGCCAGTGGCCCGCAGCACCTCCTTGATAACGGTGAGGAACCACGACGGCACTCCACTCAGGTTGGTGATATTCTCACCCTTGCTCGCCTCGACGAGCGCTGGCAGTTTCTCCGCCCAGTCCTCGAGCAAAGCAATGCGCTTGCTGGGGACTCGGAACAGGTTGGCAATGGGGTTGATATTGTTGATGAGTGTAGCCGAGAGGTCACCCACGCGAGTGCCAGGTTTAAGGTTCAGCTCGTTGGCAAAGGAACCTCCAAGTATCAGCGCCTTGCCCGCAAAGAGACGGCTATCAGGGTTGAGGTTAAGGTAGTGCGACACCACATCGCTGGCGCCACGGTAATGGTTCCATCGCAGCGACTCAATGGGAATGGGGATATACTTATGGTTGCCGTCGCTGGTGCCACTCGATTGAGCGAAGTTGTAGCACCGTCCAGGCCACAGCACGTCTTTTTCACCATTTACCATGCGCATAATCTGCGGCTGCAGGTCTTCGTAACGATATAACGGCACACGAGTCGCAAACTCCTTATAGGTGCGGCAAGTAGAGAAGTCATATTTGCGGCCAAACCAAGTCAAGGCGGCCTTCTCTATCAGTTTCATCAACTGCTCCTGCTGCACGCTGTCGGCATGGTCGATGTAACGAGCATGCTCTTTCAGTCGAGAGAGCAGTTGACGACGGGCTATGGGAGTAAAATTGAGCAAAACCAAATGTTAAGTGTAAAGTGTTAAGTGTGCACCTGCGGTGCAGGGAATCAGAGTTCCTCTTCCCTCTTTCTGATTGCACCACAAAATTAGTGATTTCGCTGTTTGTAGGCAAATTTTTGGCAAGAAAAAGTTAATTCCACAAGATTGCTCACCCCAAAGAAATGAGAATGCGTCAAAATTCGATATTTGTTGCAGTTCCCCCTCTAAGATAGGCCAATGGTGCAAACCGAAACAAGCGACAAAACTTGTTTTGGCATTTGTGAGGTGCATCCCATTGACGCTGAAAGAGCGGGCAAGGGGGAGTATGATAGGCACAAGAATTTAAAATATTGTTGATTATCAGCATATTCGGCGCTTTCATACTCCTCCACCCTACGGGCACCTCCTCTATCTTAGAGGAGGAGTTTTCATTAAATTCAGCATTTTCACACACCCTCACCAACTCACATGTTCTCACTTAAATTTCTTGAATTCTTCGGCGAGGATGTTGCGCAGGGTGGGACCGTCCATATCGAGATATCTCTCCATCCAATCTATGGTTCCTAAAGCTTCCTTGTTGCGCTTGTAGTAGTCAATGACTTGCACCATCACCTCGCAGTACATCGCCTCGTCGGTCTCGCTCACGTTAAACTCGATGGCGTGTTCGGTCATTGCGGCTATATATGCTGTCATCAGTTCAATATGTCCCGCCATCTTATCGGTATCTAATCTAAACACGAACTCATCGGTATTTATCGTCCAAACTAATAAGAATTGCCTGACTTCCTGCTGAGTCACATCGTTCATGTTCACTGGCTGCTCCAGATACCATTTTGCCAGTCGCAAAGCGTCGTCGCGGTGCTTACTGCATCCCTCGGCGGTGGAGATTTCTTCTTCGGTTGGGATTACAAGTTCATCAATCTTGTAAACCTTTGTCATCACCGTTGGCTCGCTTTCGGTAGGGATAAGACGATTCTTGCCAAACCAGTTGCCAAACCTCTCTAGTTTCTCGGTACCGTCTTTGCTGTCGGCCCATTGGTTTGTCTCGTCTTCGGCACCGGGTGACATCAGCCACATGTTATAAGCCTCCCAATGTCCGCTCTTGATGAGTTTGCGGTGATAGTCAAGCAGTGAGAGGTTGTAATAGCCTGGCGCCACCGAGTCGATATGTGCCAACGCATCCTTGCGCAGGTCGGCAATCATCTCTACTGTGAGTTTCTTGGTTTTCATAAACTCTGTAAGCGCTGGCGACGCCATAGTGCCCATCTCATACATCATGGGAAACGGAATCTGGAACCGTGAGGTATCGCTGGCCATATAGATAGTGTTCTCTTGGGTCAATGACACATGGGCACTATTCTCACCTTCTATCTTAATATTCTCGGTGAAGAGGTCGTAGATTAGCTTGCCCATCTCTTCGCCTCGCTCGGTGCCAGGAACCAAGTTGCACACCACCTCGCCATAGACAATCGCCCATAGCGGCTCGGTCGATTCGGCATAAAGCTTAGCCAGGCGATAGTAGTTACTGGCGAAGTCGGGCTGCACCTCCACGCCACGGGTGTAGCACTCTGCCGCCTCGTCGTAGTGCTTGTTCATCATGTAGATGTTGCCCTTCTCAAGATACAGATAACCCGAATTGGGGAAGCGCTTCAGGCCCTCGTCGTAGGTCTTGATTGCCGCCTCAGGGTCGCCGAGCACATCTTGAGCATTGCCCACTAATTGATAACACTGCGACTCAACCTCAGGATGATTAAACAACTTAGGGCCTTCCTTGACGATGTGCTTGAAGTCACCAGCCTTATAGTAAGCGAAAAGCCGCTCATACTCAATGGCATAGTTGTTCTTATACTTATCGCACAGCTTGTCAAGAATCTTGATGGCCTCTTCGGGACTCCCGTTGTCCATCAGGTTAACCGCCTCTTCAAGCTGAGCACGGTCGTTATCGTTAATCAGGTCAATAGACTGCTGAGCTTGCGCCCCAAGCGCCCACGCCACAACGCTCACCAAAATCAAAAAGCGGAAAAAGGAAGTCTTCATATCTTTAATGTTTTATTTTCAACATCGCAAAATTAGTGGAAATATTTGAGAATCAAAACTTATGGTTTGTCCATTCTGATGAGTTCTTCACGAAAACCGTAAAGAGGGATACACTCAAGCCAATCTTGAGTGATGCGCGGTTTCATTGACAGACGAATACCTTTAAGCTCTGGATGTTTCTTTATAAATGTCTGCATTGATTTTGATTTCACATTTTCTTCGGCTTTGACTTCAATGGGGTAAACCTCCGTTCCCAACTGCACTGCAAAATCAATCTCTATCCTTGAGTTCTCAAGAGAATGATAAAAGGTTGGTATGCCTGTTCCTTGCAATTGCATACAAACAAACAATTCGGTGAAAGCGCCTTTATATTCAGTAAAAATAGTATTCTTCACAAGTATGGCAGCGGCAGGAGCTGCAACCATTGCCCCCATCAGTCCAATATCAAGCATAAAAATCTTGAATGCTCCAAACTCCTCATAAAATTTTAAAGGCATTTTTATTGCACTAACTCGATTAACCTTATAAATAAGTCCAGCGTCATGAAGCCACTGAATAGCCTTCTCAAAAGTCGCGGCACGTGCGCCTGGTTTCATTGCGCCATAGATAAACTTTTTATTCTCTTTTGCAAGTTGCGATGGAATGCTCTGCCACACCATACGAATGTTTGGGATTTCATTTATGGGAGCGTGCTTGGAGAAATCGGCTTCATAGTCGTCCAATATCTTGTTCTGCAGTTCACGAACTTGCTGTAATTTTCCATCTGAAGCATAAGCCGATACTACAGCAGGCATTCCTCCTACATAATAATACTGCCGCAGGAAATCAATGTAGGCACTACTCAAGGCATCAATGTTGCCCCAATCACCTTCATTCAGGTTAGCGGCCATCTGCTCACGTCCCATAGCGCAAAGGAATTCTTTGAAATTCATTGGATACAATCGCAAGATATCAACTTTCCCAACGGGGAACGAGCTTTGCTCATGTATTGAAATTCCCAAAAGTGAGCCAGCGGCAGCCACATGAATTTGTGGAGTATCTTCGTCAAAAAACTTCAATGCAGTTATGGCCTTTGGGCACTCTTGAATCTCATCTAGAATGAGAAGCGTGTTATCAGCAGTGATGTCAATACCAGCAAGCGCTGAAAGCCGTTGTAGTAACTGACGTGCTGTGCCTCCATTCTCAAAAATTTGACGCGCATCACTATCACGGTCTAGTGAGAACACAACCGATTTCTCATATTCGTTCCTAGCAAACTCTGTCAGCAGCCAAGTTTTTCCTACTTGCCTTGCCCCGTTAAGAATCAATGGTTTCTTTTTAGGACTTTTCTTCCACGCTATCAACTTGTTATATAACTCTCTTCTCATCGTGTTCGCATTTTTATGTACGAATAATTGTTATTTCATTACACTTTTATGTACGAATAATTGTCGCAAAGTTACACTTTTCTGCACGAATAACCAAATATTTTGGTCTGTTTTTGTGTTTTATCCTGAATCGATCATTAGGATTTATAGTAATATCTGAGAATCAAAAGAGAAAAAATGTATATTAAATATGCCCTCAAGAAAGCTGAATTCTTGAGGGCACAGTTAATAAAGAGCTTTGACGGTTACTATTTCAGAAGTTTTTCAGAGCTACGCGAACCGTCGCTGTAAGTAGTCACCTTGATGTTAAAGCCGTAGAATGGAGTTTTAGATTCAATGCCCTGCAAGTTATAATAAAGCACTGACTTCACTTCTTTATCGGCATTGACGGCGTTGATGCCACTTAATTGATCCATAATCATGGTGGCATCAAAGTATCGGGAGTCATAGAGCCTGGTATTTACAAGGTTATAGAGCACATAGTAGTTTTGCAGATACCGGTCAAAAGGATAGTGAGCACCGCCCATAATGGGTGGACGTGCCACATACTGCAAATCAACAAATGTTGCCTCATCGTCAAACACCACCTTGTTCCCATCAAGATGCCCTCCATCAAGAATCGTAAGACGATTAATGTCAAGGCCATTGGCAATGTCTTCGTCAAGACTGTAAGCGTTGTCATCATTAAGATCAACGAGTCGCACAGCGGGCTCATTTGTCACATATTCAAATCCCATACGCATCAAGGGGTTGCTGAACTCTAGACCATTAGTTTCAGGTAGTTTCAAGTCGATGACCTCAGCATCGGTACCCAAGTAGAAATATTTCAAATTAGAGTTTTGCGATAAGTCCAGATTCCTGAAATGGAATATCCTAGTTTCGTCATCAATGCCCCATGTGCGGTATCCAAACGACACTCCCTCCAGATTATACAGGTATTCAATGCCCTTGAAGTTGATAACATTCTTGAGCATATCTTCGCCTTCAAAATCATCGCTATCATAATAGTTCCAGAAGTGCCAGGAATCTATGCGCGTTCTTAACAACATTACGTTTCCAAGTTCCTCGTAAGTGAGGACACCATCTTCGTTGATATCGACATGTGTGGAGAGATATTGCCTAAAGTTCACATCGGGGAAATGTTCCTGGTCGATGACTACACTCTCGCCCTCGTGAATCGGCTGCTTTTCAGCACGAAGCCACTCGGTCTGCACCTGAATCTTGATGGTGCTGTTGCAAGTGTATTGCTTGTCGCCATCTGCAGCAATGAGGTACTTCATGTTAGCCTCACGGGCACCGTTATTGAATTGTAGATAGGTGTCCCCATCGTCTTCAGTAATCACCTGAGCGTTGTCGATGCTCATGATTCGGTTTACATCAAGTCCCGCGGCAACATATTTGTTAAGATTGAATGTGTAGCCCTGTTCATTGCCTAGAGCCTCGCCCTCGATAACAAATTCGGGAATCGTCACGCCATCTTGAGGCTCGTAGTTGAAGAACAGCATTGGCGAGTTCTTGATGACGACACTCTCGAGCTTGCCGGTCATAGGCAGATACAGATGCGAGAAAGGCTTGATATCTTTGAGATAGATGTTTGTAGTGTAATTCCCATCTGGAATCATGTCTCTTGATAGCGACAAAGCATCATTCTTGTCGCCAAAGAGATAACGCCATTTAGGATGATTGAGCTCAAGTCGCTCCAGGTTGGGGAACCAGTCGAAGTGATAATCTACTGCGTTCCTGCCAAGTAGATGCTCTGGGTCGGCATTGCTGTCAATAACCCTCACTGCCTCAAGTTCCTCGGTTGTGAGAATGCTGTCGTTGTTGACATCCACATATCTCAAGCACCAGTCATAGAAACAGTTTCGAGCATAATACTCAGGATAGCTAAATCGTAGTTTCAAATCTTGCATATTTTCTATAGACCATCCCAAGTCAACCCAGCCCTCAGAGCCCATCTGATAATTGTAAATCTGATATGTACCAAAGGCGCTATTGAAATAGTCAATATAGAAGTCATAATAGTTCAAACCGCTGAGGTCCTTGTCGGCAGTGGCGCCACTTTCTGTGGCCATCAATGATGCTTGAGGAATAGATAAAGCAAACATCAGCCCAATCAATAAACTAATCTTTTTCATGACTGTATTGTTTTGAAGTTAATAATCTTGATTTTGCCGCAAAATTAAACATTAAAAATCATCTTTCCAAGAAAAAAGGGTGTACCTTTACTTTTTATAATACGCTATAATCCAACTAATTGCAACCTTCAGAAATGTACCTTTTCATTTTTGACCTGTCATTAATAAGAAAAAGCGTGGAGACTTCTCTGATTTATTCTCCACAAGGCTTTTCGGCTTGCCTGCAACGAAATAAACAGTTCATCCCACGCTATGCCGATATATAGCAACCTAATATAGGTGTATATAGGCAAGCGAAGGCTTTTGCTGTTTTCCCTCGTTGCTAATTATGCCGAAAATTTTGTGCAGAGGATAAAGCAAAAACGCTTACAAATATATCATCAAGCAAGAGCACGCCTCTGCGTGATTGCTTGAATTGTCGCAAAATTACACATTATTTTAATAAAACAAAAGAAAATGACAAAAAATTAAATAAAACCAGTGTATTATTTATAATTTTCAATTATTCTAGCACAGATTTTCGACTTTATGCTGAAGTAATTGTATGGCACCCATAGAAACCAACAAAGGAGAGAACCCTAGGTGGATTCTCTCCTTTTGATTTCATTGCTCTGCGGCTGTTTAGCGGAGCTTGGCGTAGCCATAAGCGGCGTTGTCGCCGAGTTGCTCCTCGATGCGGAGCAGCTGGTTGTACTTCGCCATGCGGTCGGTGCGGCTCAGTGAGCCAGTCTTGATTTGTCCGCTGTTGGTAGCCACTGCGATGTCGGCGATAGTAGTGTCCTCGGTCTCACCGCTGCGGTGTGAGGTCACTGTGGTGTAACCGTGACGGTGTGCCATCTCGATAGCGTCGAGAGTCTCGGTGAGCGAGCCAATCTGGTTAACCTTGATAAGGATAGAGTTGGCAGCACCCATCTTGATACCCTTCTGCAGGAAGTTCACGTTGGTAACGAAGAGGTCGTCACCCACGAGCTGGCAGCGGTCGCCAATGCGCTCGGTGAGCTTAACCCAGCCATCCCAGTCGTTCTCGTCGAGGCCGTCCTCGATAGAGTCGATAGGATACTTGGTAATGAGCTGCTCGAGGTAGTCGATCTGCTCGTCGTCGCTAAGTTTCTTGCCGTTAGGATCTTTCTGCTTGCCATCCTTGAGCTGCTTGTAGTCGTAGAAGTACTTGCCATCCTCGATTACTGCAAACTCGCTGGCAGCGCAGTCCATAGCAATCTTCACGTCCTTGCCAGGCTCATAGCCAGCCTTCTTGATAGCCTCAACGATGCTGTCGAGAGCGTCCTCGATGCCGTTGAGAGCGGGAGCGAAACCACCTTCGTCGCCTACTGCAGTGCTCAGGCCACGTGCCTTGAGCAGCTTGGCGAGGTTGTGGAATACCTCAGCACCCATGCGGATAGCCTCTTTCTCGTTCTTAGCGCCAACAGGGCGAATCATGAACTCCTGGAAGGCGATAGGGGCGTCGCTGTGAGCACCACCGTTGATGATGTTCATCATTGGCACAGGAAGCACATAGGCGTTAGTGCCGCCAATGTAACGATACAATGGCATGTGGAGTGCAGCGGCAGCAGCGTGAGCAGCGGCGAGCGATACGCCGAGAACAGCGTTTGCACCGAGTTTGCTCTTAGTCTTAGTGCCGTCGAGCTCAAGCATGCGGTTGTCGATGGCGCGCTGGTTGAACACGCACATTCCCTCAACGTGTGGAGCGATAATAGTGTTTACGTTCTCTACAGCCTTAGTCACGCCCTTACCAAGATAACGGCTCTTGTCGCCGTCGCGAAGCTCAAGAGCCTCGTTCTCGCCAGTAGAAGCACCACTGGGCACTGAAGCGCGTCCCATAACGCCGTTTTCGAGTGTTACTTCAACCTCCACTGTGGGGTTGCCACGAGAATCGAGAATCTCTCTTGCATGAACTTTAGAAATCTTCATAGTTTCTTTTTATTTTGAATGTTTTTAAAATGTGTTTTTATATTTTCTGCAAAAATAGTGAATTCCTCGCAAAAGTCAAAATATAGACTTCATTTCTTGCCGAAAAAATGTAAGACAAACGATTGCTTTGGTAGTTCAGAGTTTATAGTTCAGAGTTCTCAGTTCTGAGTTTTCAGTTTTGAGTTAAGAGTTTCTAGAACTATAAACCAGCGAGCAACGCGAACGGCAAACCAGCGAGCCCTGCGAGCGGCTAACTAGCAAGAAGCTACCGCACTACCATCGGGAAGACACGGTAGTAGTATGCTGCGCCGTTGTTCACTATCGCCACCATGGTGAAGTAGCCAGGGGCAACGGGCACAATCTCTAAGTAAGGGATTCCCTGGGTAGTGCCAAGAACGATAGTAGCCACTTGGGTGTGGTCGCTCAATCCCAGCAGACCGCTTGTCACATAGTTATTGGTGTCAAAGTCAAAAGCTTTTATCTTTTGATGCTCTCCAGTCATTGTGACGTACTGGAACAGGACCTCATCGTTGTTTCCCATAAATCTATAAGCCATTGCCAAGCCGCTACCATTAAGGATATATTGATAGATGGTGGTAATGTCGGCTGCGGTAACAGCGCCGTCGTGGTTCACGTCGCAATGCCCCACTATGTCACCGTCAATTTTCCCGAGCAGCACCGAGTA
This sequence comes from Muribaculaceae bacterium, assembly GCA_017618355.1. Classification (GTDB taxonomy): domain Bacteria; phylum Bacteroidota; class Bacteroidia; order Bacteroidales; family Muribaculaceae; genus Sodaliphilus. The sequence continues at coordinate 64,577 of JAFZUL010000054.1, read as the reverse complement.
CACAAGAGTCACATCGAAGGCGTTTACATACTTGTCGTTGTTAACATCAGGGCCATTGTCGAGATAACAGCAACTTTTCACCTGGCTGGCACTGCTCCACGGCGCTATAGTGTGGTAAGCGTTAGTGGCTTCCTGCGGCACATAAAGTGTCAAGCCCGATAATGACCCGAAGAAATCATTGCCCACTTGTGGTGGTGCGGAGTTACAAAGCCACATCTCGCTAAGCGAGTTGCATCCCTTGAACAGCTGCTGTTGCATATTGCTGACCTCGGCCGAGAAGAACACCTTGCTAAGCGCCGTGCAGTTCTCAAAAGCCCCGACGCCAATCGTGTGGATCTTGTTATTAAACACTGCCACAGAAAGCGCAGAGCATCCCTTGAATGCATGGTCACCAATCTCCACAAGCATTCCGTGAGCGAATGGGAATTGCTGCAGACTGCTACAGTTGAGGAACGCCTCACGGCCTATGATATTGAGCCACTCACCACCATTGACTGAGGTCAATGCTGTGCAACCAGCAAAAGTGCGGTATCCTATGTAGGTCACGTCTATCATGTTATTAACCACCTCGAGCCCGGTGCATCCCTCAAAGGCTTTGTTGCCCAAACACTTGAGAAATTTATTCAATGTGATTACCTTCAGGCTTTTGTTCTGGGCAAAAGCCTGCGGCATAATAGTGTCTATGGCATCGGGCATGGTAAACGTCTGCCGTGTATTGGACTGGAGGTAATAATATAGATGTGTGCCTTGGCTGTTATAAAGCACATCATCCTCTAGCACGAAATAGGGGTTAGTGGAGGTGAGGCTGATTACCTGAAGCGAGGTGAGAGCAGAAATGGGATTGATGTCGTCGGTCATATCAATGACAGCAAGGCTGTCGCAGTTGATTTTCAGCCGCATCACATCCTGTGCCACTTGCGCTGTGCAGGTGTTACTCAACTCGGTGATGAAATAGTCGCAACCATCCAAATTCATTCCCTGCGGCAGGGTGAGTAAGCCACCTACATTAACTGCAGCGGGCTTTATATCTACCAATGTCACTTGGTCGCGGGTGTTCCAGTCATAGACAAACTGGTCGTCATCTAACACATCATATCGCTCAACGATGGCTTTAAATCCCTGCCATGACGAGAGCGACTGATATTCGCTGGTAGTACCTATCGGCACCTGCAGCGTGGCGTTGGCCTTGATGGCTGCGGTTATGCCAGCGGTGCCCTCGTTGACAGGATTCTTGCTGCGATAGTTGAAGGTCTGGATGCCGGTGCCTTCAAAGCAGTTTTCGGCAAAGACTATTGTGGAGGGTGGAAGAGCAACCTTCTTGAGCTGCGTAACATTTTGCACGGCACCAGATATAATCTCAGTCACACCTGCCGGGACATACAGCATCTCGCCAGTTTTGCTTGAGGGATATACCACCAATTTGTTCATCTTGTTGGATACATTATAAACAAATCCATCTCCGTATTTTCGCTCATAGAGCACACCTTCGATTGAGGCATAATAGGGGTTGTAAGGGTCAACGACAATCTCCTCCAGTGCAGTAGAACCATTAAGCGCATAGGCCTCGACGCTGGTGATAGAGCGAGGAAGGCTTAGCGTGGTAAGGCCTGTGCAATGAGCGAAGGCGTTCTCGCTGATTGTGCACACGCCAAGCACTATATTCACTTTATTGAGGCTTGAGCAGCCATCAAAAGCACCTCGGGGAACAGTTCGCAATGTGGAAGGCAATTGTATGGAGTCAAGAGCCGTGCAAGAGGCAAAGGCACTATCGCCCATCATCGTGATGCCCTCTACAAGCGACACGGCGGTGAGACTGGCACAACCGGCAAAGCTCTCGCTACCAATAGCCTTGAGCATAAAAGCATTGCTTGTGTTAAGGGAGGTGATTCCCGAGCCTTTAAATGCCTGGTCGCTTATGCTAGTGACATTATAGTTCTCTCCACTGAAACCGGTGATGCTGTTCCTCACGACCACATCGGTCTTTGACTTCAATGAGCCTATTAGGGAAACGGCGCCTGTCGAGGTCTTGAGGTAGATGTAGTCATCGTGGTCGTAGAATGTATAGGTCAACTCGATAATTCTGTAGTTGCCCCACCACATCGCGGTCTTGTAGAGGTTGCCAGTCACACCTTTTTGCCCTGATGAGGGCACATAAATTATCGTTGAGTTGTCAAGTGCAAAGGGATCGCCACTGAGTGCCAAGGGCTGCTCGGCTGTGACGATAATATACTGAATACCTGTGCAGCCTTCAAAAATGGTGGTGCCCAAATACTGAACGTTGCCAGGCAGCAACATTTTGGTTAGCAAAGGACAATGCGCAAAGGCGTTGGTACCCAGACTGGTAAGCCCGCCTCGACCGTCCAAGGCCTCAGACGAGTCCCACTTCACGCTTTTCAGCGTGGAGCAGTGCATGAAGGCTCCTGCGCCTATTTGCAGCGGAGCGTCATTGTTCATGGTCACGAGCTTCAGCGCGCCGCATTGAGCAAAGGCATAGTCGCCAATCTCGACAATACCACCTGTTATGGTGACACGGTTAAGGTGCGAGCAGTTAAGAAAAGCACGCTTTCCTATCGTCGCCACGTTTGCGCCAAATTCCACACCGGTTAGACCAGAGCAGTCGCGAAAAGCGTTATCTCCCACGGCAGTGACGTCATACACCTTGCCGTTATTCTCTACTGTGGCGGGAATGACAACACTACCGTTGTAGCTGTTGTAACTATCGCTGGCATACGTCACTTCGGCAGTGAGAGTCTTCTCGTTGATGTTGTAGTAGATATTGTTGGCACTGAAATCATAAGCGCCCACACTAACACTGCACACCAGTGACAAGACGGCAGCAATAAGCGCCACACGATGCCATTGCTTTATTTGTTTCATCGATAAATCTCGGTTTTATATTATAATATATAATCTATTAACGCAGAATAATGGGGAGAAATTATATAGAACAAGAAAAAGTGTATATATGAGTGTCATAAAAGCTTTTTGTGAATGATTTCGTTTCATTCTATATCTCCACTTTTGATGAAAGGTAATCAGGTGTGTGTAAAATATTTCTTTTCTTGCTCTTGTGTGGGAGATTATTTGTAACTTTGCACATCTTTTATAAGTAAGATATGGCCAATGAGGTTTTACATAAAGTGAAATTTGTGACTCTGGGATGCAAACTCAACTTCTCGGAGAGCGCCACTATTGGCCAGCAGTTGCTTGAGCGAGGTATCGCCACAACGGTAAAAGGCGACGAAGTACCCGACATCTGCGTGGTGAACACCTGCAGCGTGACCGCTCTCGCCGACCGCAAGTGCCGACAGAGCATCCGCAACCTCATCCGCCGATACCCCGATGCGCTAATAGTGGTTACTGGCTGTTACGCACAGCTTCAGGGCAAGAGCATCGCCGAGATTCCTGGCGTGGACATAGTGCTGGGCAATGAGCAGAAAGGTGAGGTGGTTGATTACATCGAGCAGTGGCTCAGCGACAAGCACAATGCACTTGTGGTCACTCCACACAAAGACATACGCCGTTTCTCGCCATCGTGCGAGTGTGGCGACCGCACCCGCTATTTCCTCAAGGTGCAGGACGGCTGCGACTACTATTGCAGCTACTGCACCATTCCGCTGGCTCGCGGACGCAGCCGCAGCGGCACCATCGCCTCACTAGTGGCTCAGGCCCAAGATGTGGCACAACGCGGTGGCAAGGAGATAGTTATCACTGGCGTGAACATTGGCGACTTTGGCAAGAACACTGGCGAGCAAATCCTCGACCTGCTCAAAGCGCTCGACACTGTGGAAGGCATAGAGCGCTACCGCATCTCGTCGATAGAGCCCGACCTGGTCGACGATGAGACCATTGACTGGTGCGCCTCTTCTCGCGCATTCATGCCCCACTTCCACATACCATTGCAGTGCGGCAACGACGAAGTGCTGCGACTCATGCGCCGACACTACACCCGCGACCTCTTCGCCAGCAAGGTGGAGCGCATCCATAAGGTGATGCCACACGCCTTCATTGGCGTGGATGTGATGGTGGGCACACGTGGTGAGACACCCGAATATTTCGAAGATTCACTGCAGTTTATCGCCTCACTGGGCGTGCAGCACCTGCATGTGTTCCCCTATAGCGAGCGTCCCGGCACACAAGCTCTACGCATTCCCTACATAGTACCCAAGTCCGAGCGCGACGCGCGTGTGGCACGCATGATGGAGCTTAGCGATCGCCAGCAGCGGCAGTTCATCGAGCGCTTCATCGGCACCGAGCGCCCCGTCCTTTTTGAGCAACCCCCACGCGCCAGCAAGGTAATGCACGGCTTCACCGATAACTACATCCGCGTCAATGCCCCCTACCGCGCCGAGCTGGTCAACACGGTGACCACAGTTACCCTTGGCAACATAATAAATGACGACTTAAGCGTTGATATTTAGTGGAGAGGAGAGAGTGGAGAGGAGAGAGTGGAGAGTGGAGAGGGAAGAGGAGAGTCCTATAACAAACTCACAACTGATAACTGATAACTGACAACTGATAACTGACAACTGATAACTGACAACTGAAAACTTTTAAAAACATATTGTACACTCCCATCGGTTGGGCTTTGCACCTGCTGGCATTGATGCCATGGTGGGTGCTGTACCTGCATGCCGATGTTTTTTACCTCTTTGTCTATCACCTGATTGGCTATCGCAAGAAGGTGGTGCGCCGCAACCTCGCTGAGTGCTTTCCTGAGAAAAACGACCAAGAGCGTAAAGCCATCGAAAAGGAGTTTTACCGTCACTTCACCGACTATTTTGTCGAGACTATCAAACTCCTTCACATTAGCGACGAGGATATGCGCAAGCGCATGGTGTTTCATAACGCCCACATCATCGACGAGGCATTCGATAACAACCAGAGCATAGTCCTCTATGCCGCGCATTACGGCAACTGGGAATGGGTGACTTCGGTGACATTGTGGTTCAACAGCGAGGGGCACAAAGACGATGTGCAGGGACAGGTATATCAGCCTCTGGAGAACGAGTGGTTTGACCGCTTCTTCCTTAAGCTGCGCCAGCGGTTCAACACCGTGTGCATCAGCAAGAAAACCATCCTGCGAGAGATGATAAGCCGTGAGCGTGAAGGACGACATCTGGGCATAGGCTTCATCGCCGACCAGCATCCGTGGACCAACGACGAGGGCCACGTGCTCGACTTCCTCCACCACCCTACCGCGTTCATCACAGGTGCCGAGGCGATAGGCCGCAAGCTCCATTGCCGAGCAGCATTCTTCGATGTGCGCAAGGTGAAACGCGGACACTACGAGTGTACCCTCGTACCGCTGAGCGACGACATCGCCACTGAGCCACGAGGCTCTATCACAACACGCTATGCTCGCCTCCTAGAGCAACGCATCAACACCGAACCAGCCTACTGGCTTTGGACCCACAAGCGCTGGAAACGCCCAGTCACCATCCCCGTAGGATACAATAAAGATAATGAAATTGAGTTTTATAGGAGTAGGAATAGCTAGGGAAAACACAACTGAAACTCACAACTGACAACTGATTACTGATAACTGATTACTGACAACTCATAACTCACAATGAAACCTGTAGCGGTGATAATATTGAACTGGAATGGCGCGAAGCTGTTGCGCAAGTACCTCCCCACGGTGCTTGCGGGCACTGATGCTGACCTTGCTGACATTATTGTCGCCGACAATGGCAGCAGCGACGAGAGCCTTGAGGTGCTCAAGCAGGAGTTCCCGCAGGTCAAAACCCTTGTCTTTGATAAGAACTACGGCTTTGCTGGAGGCTACAACAAGGCGATTGAACAGACTACCGGATACCGCTACATTGTGCTGCTTAACAGCGATGTGCGCACTCCCGAAGGATGGCTTAACCCGCTGTATCAATATATGGAAGACCTTCCTGAGGTGGGTGTCGTGCAACCCAAGCTGCTTCAAGACCGCGAAGACGACAAACGCATGTTTGAGTATGCTGGTGCCGCCGGTGGTTTCATCGATAAGCACGGTTATCCCTACTGCCGTGGCCGCATGTTTGAGGCTATAGAAGACGACCATGGCCAGTACGACGGCAAGGATATCGACATTTTTTGGGGAACAGGAGCGTGCCTGATGGTGCGCAGCGACCTGTATAACAAAGTTGGCGGTCTCGATGAAGACTTCTTCGCACATATGGAGGAGATAGACCTGTGCTGGCGCATCCACTTGACTGGCAGCGCCGTGCGCATCGTAACCGCTAGCGAGGTGTTCCACCTGGGCGGCGGCAGTTTGCCAAAGAGCAATCCCCACAAGACCTATCTCAACTTCCGCAACAGCCTATTCCTGCTTTACAAGAATCTTCCCGTGAAAGACGGCAAGCGCATGCTCATCGTGCGACGACTTTACGACACCCTAGCGTTCTTCATGGCACTTGCCAAAATACACATTGGCGATGCTAAAGCAATCATCAAGGCGCATATCCACTACCGCAAGCTCAAAAGCCGCTACACTTGCCAGCCACAGGAGAATCTGCTCAAGACCTTCCTTGGCGCTCAACGAAACATCGTTATTGATTACTACCTCAAAGGCAAGAAGTTGTTCTAACTCAACCAAACTCACGACCTGCTGACAGATTTTGACACTCGCTTGCATCGTTTTTACTTTGCATAGCTTGTTTTGTGGGGTTATTGATTGTTAATATTTCTCAAATTAATTTAAAGTTTAGGCCTATTGTGGTTGTTTGTGGCGTGTGATTGGGTGTTGGTGTTGCTAATTATACTGATATTTACTACCTTTGCACCGAAATTCCGTGAGGAGGGGGCTCTGAAGCTTCCTCTATTTTGTTATAAAATGGGAAACGCCGTAGATTTTATAGTGATTTCCCGCATTAAGGTAATAAAAGAATGATAGACAAGAAAGAACTCACACAGGTTATTAATGAGGCACTTGCTGAGACTAAGATGTTTCTGGTGGACCTCAAGGTGAGCAGCGACAATGTGATTGATGTGCAGCTCGACAGCATGGAGAGCATCACCATCGACGACTGCATCGCCGTTAACGATGCCGTGCATGCTGCTTTTGACCAAGACGTGGAGGATTATGAGCTCACCGTGGGCTCCTACAGCCTCACCGAGCCCTTCAAGGTGCTGAAGCAATACCAGAAGAACCTGGGCGGCGAGGTAGAAGTGCTCACTGCCGACGGCAAAAAGCTCAAGGGCACACTCAGCGAAGTGACCGATGAGAATTTCACTGTCACCGTCGCCACCAAGACCAAAATCGAAGGAAAGAAACGCCCCGAGATGGTTGACGTGCCTCACACCTTTAAATATGACGAAATAAAATACACTAAAAATATATTACAGTTTTAAAGAATTATGGCTAAGAAAGTAGAAACGGTCGATATGGCCGACCAGTTTTCGGAGTTTAAAGAGTTGAAAAACATCGACAAGACCACTATGATCAGTGTCTTGGAGGAGTCGTTCCGCAGCGTTATCGCCAAAATGTTTGGCAGTGACGAGAATTTCGACGTTATCATGAACCCCGACAAGGGTGACTGCGAGATCTACCAGAATCTCGAAGTAGTACCCGATGGAGAGGTAGAGAATCCTAACCAGCAGATTGGCCTGACCGATGCCCGCAACGATGAGGAGAGCCCCGACCCCGATTGCGAGATTGGCGAGGAGCACACCCGCAAGATTGACTTCGCGAAGTTTGGCCGCCGCGCCATCCTGAACCTGCGCCAGACCCTTGCCAGCAAAATACTTGACTTGCAGAAAGACGCTATCTACAACAAGTTCAAAGACTTGGAAGGCGACTTGGTAAGCGGCGAGGTTTATCAAACCTGGAAGCGCGAGGTGCTCTTGCTCGACGATGACAAGAACGAGCTTATCCTGCCCAAGGATCAGCAGATTCCTACCGACATCTACCACAAGGGCGACACCGTGCGCGCCGTCATCCACAAGGTTGACAACCAGAACAACAACCCCAAGATTATCGTTTCTCGCACAAGCGACTTGTTCTTGCGCCGACTCTTTGAGCTTGAGGTGCCCGAGATTCACGATGGTCTCATCGTGATTCGCGCCGTGGCACGCAAGCCAGGCGAGCGCGCCAAGATTGCCGTTGAGAGCTACGACGACCGCATCGACCCTGTTGGCGCATGTGTAGGTGTTAAGGGTTCGCGCATTCATGGCATCGTGCGTGAGTTGCGCAACGAGAATATCGACGTTATCAACTACACTCCCGATCCAGTGATCTTCATCCAGCGTGCTCTTAGCCCCGCCAAGATTACTACCATCCGCATCGATGAGGAGACCAAGCACGCCGAGGTATTCCTGCGTCCCGAGGAAGTATCGCTCGCCATTGGCCGCGGTGGTTTGAACATCAAGCTCGCCTCGATGCTTTCGGGTTACACCATCGATGTATATCGTGACCTCGACAACGAAGAGGATGACGTATATCTCGACGGCTTCAATGACGAGATCGACCAGTGGGTTATCGACGCCCTCAAGGCGATAGGCTGCGCCACCGCCAAGGCCGTTCTCAACACCCCACGTCAAGAGCTTATCGACAGGGCCGACCTTGAGGAAGACACCGTTGATGAAGTGCTTGAGATCCTGAGAGCAGAGTTTGAGGACTAAGCTCACAACAGTTCATAGTTCTGAAAGCTCTGAGCAGAAAGCTGAACGCTAAATTTTAAAATTACACAAAACACTTATAACTCGTTATCCAATATCTATGCGTGTAAAATTAAGTAAGATTATCAAAGATTTGAACGTTGGTTTGCAGACCGTCCAAGACTTCTTCGAAAAGAAGAAGATCGACATAGAGGTCACTCCCAACACCAAGATTGATGAAGACGTGCTCGACATCCTCATCAAGGAATTCAAGCCCGACATGGAGCAGAAACTCAAGTCGGAGTACCTGACTAATGCCCGTCAAAAAGACAAGGCTAAACCTGCCGAGGAAGCCGCCGAGGCTCCCAAGCAGCCCGAGGAAATCAAGACCGAGACACAAGTCATCAAGCCCAAAGTGATAGGGAAAATAAATCTTGACGAAGCAGGGAAGCCAGCATCTAAAAAAGAGGTGAAGAAAGAGAAAACCGAGAAGGTGGCCAAAAAGGAGACTGCCAAGCCCGAGGAAGAACATAAGGCTGAGGCTCCAGCTGAGCAGCCAGCAATCGACGTGAAGCCCGAAGCCGAGGTGTCGACGACAGTTGAGACCTCAGCAGAAACTGCGTCTGCCGATACCCAGCAGGAGGAACCTAAAGAAGAAATCTTCACCACCCGCATCCCAGAGCTCAAGACCAACATCAACGTTGTTGGCAAGATTGACCTGTCGGCCATCAACCAATCGACACGCCCCAAGAAGAAGACCAAGGAGGAGCGCAAACAAGAGCGCATCGCCAAGGAGAAGGCGCGTCAGGGCGAGGACGGCGTGAAGAAAAAACGCCGCCGCATAGGTAAAGAGAAAGTCGATATCGAGAAAGCGGCACAGCAAATCAACAATGCCAGCGGCAAGACGGCTAAGAACAAGGATAACGAGAGCCAGTCGAGCAAGAAGAAAGACAAGAAGGCAAAACGCCCGCTGCGTCCGCAAATCAACGAGGAAGATGTTCAGCGTCAGGTGAAAGAGACGTTGGCACGCCTCACCACCAAGAAGCAGAACATGGGTGCCAAGTGGCGCCGCGAGAAACGCGAGGCAGTTCGCGAGGAGGAGAGCAAGGAGGCAGCATTGCAAGCCGCCGAGAAGAAGATTCTCAAGCTCACCGAGTTTGTGACTGCCAACGACCTCGCCATGATGATGAACGTGCCAATCAACAAGGTTATTGGTACTTGCATGAGTCTTGGTGTGATGGTGTCTATCAACCAGCGCCTCGACGCCGAGACCATCAACATCGTTGCCGAGGAGTTTGGTTTCAAGACCGAATATGAGAGCGCCGACGTTGTAGAGGCAATCCACGAGGAAGAAGACAGCCCCGAAGATCTCCAGCAGCGTCCACCAGTGGTTACCGTCATGGGTCACGTGGACCACGGTAAGACCTCGTTGCTCGACTACATCCGCAAGAGTAATGTGATTGCCGGCGAGGCGGGTGGTATCACCCAGCACATTGGTGCCTACAATGTGAAGCTGCCCAACGGCCGCCGCATCACCTTCCTCGACACCCCAGGTCACGAGGCGTTTACCGCCATGCGTGCCCGTGGTGCCAAGGTCACCGATATCGTTATCGTGATTGTTGCCGCCGACGACAATGTGATGCCTCAGACCAAAGAGGCCCTCAACCATGCCTCAGCAGCTGGCGTGCCTATCGTCTTCGCCATCAACAAGATAGACAAGGATGGCGCTAACCCCGAGAAAATCAAGGAAGAGCTTGCCAACCTCAACTACCTCGTGGAGGAATGGGGCGGCAAGTATCAAAGCCAAGACATCTCGGCCAAGAAGGGCATTGGCGTAGAGGAACTCATGGAGAAAGTACTCCTTGAGGCCGATATGCTTGAGCTCAAGGCTAACCCTAACCGCAAGGCTACAGGCTCAATCATCGAGTCGTCGCTCGACAAGGGACGCGGATATATCGCTACCGTGCTTGTGGATAACGGCACGCTGCGTGTGGGCGACATCATGCTTGCCGGAACTCACTACGGCAAGGTTAAGGCGATGTTCAACGAGCGCAATCAGCGCATTCAGGAAGCAAAGCCTTCATCACCAGCATTGATACTGGGATTGAATGGCGCTCCTACCGCCGGCGACAAGTTCAACATCATGGACACCGACCAGGAGGCCCGCCAGATTGCCAACCGCCGCGAGCAGTTGCAGCGTGAGCAGATGCAGCGCACTCAGCACCGCCGCACTCTCGAGGACATTGGCCGCTTGCGTGCTCTTGGTGAGTTCCACGAGTTGAACATCATCGTTAAGGGTGACGTGGATGGCTCTATCGAGGCGTTGAGCGACTCGCTCATCAAGCTCTCGACTCCCGAGGTGCAGGTCAACGTAATCCACAAGGCTGTGGGTGCCATCAGCGAGAGCGACGTTACTCTGGCAGCTGCCAGTGATGCCTATATCATTGGCTTCCAGGTGCGTCCTTCGGTTGATGCAAAGCGTTTGGCTGCGCAAGAGGGCGTTGATATCCGCATCTACTCTATCATCTACGATGCCATTGAGGAGATTAAGAGCGCCATGGAAGGCATGCTCTCGCCCGATATCAAGGAGGAGGTCATTGGCAACGCCGAAATCAAGGAGGTTTACCACATCAGCAAGGTGGGAACTATCGCTGGTGCTATGGTCAAGGACGGCAAACTCAAACGTGGCTGCAAGGTGCGCGTGATTCGCGACGGTATTGTGCGCCACACTGGCACTTTGGCTTCGCTCAAGCGCTTCAAGGACGACGCCAAGGAGGTTACCAGCGGCTATGAGTGCGGTTTCAGCATCCAGAGCTACAACGACCTCGTGGTGGGCGACATCGTAGAGGCCTTCGAGGAAATCGAGGTACAGAAGACACTCTAATTTTTGGAAAACATTATTCTAGAAGTTCTAGAGTTTCTAGATTATCTAGAGATTCTAGAATTTCTTTTTTAATCCACTTTATGCTTTATTATCTAAACATCGGCTCTAACCTCGACGACCGCGAGGGCAACCTCTGGGCGGCCGATTTGCGGCTGTCGCTCGACCTGGGCCTGGTAACGGCACGTTCCTCTATCGTCGAGAGCGAGCCTTGGGGATTTGAGAGTGACAACGGCTTCCTCAACATGGGCATCGCCGTCGAAAGCCGCTTCTCGCCCATCGAGGCGCTCAACATCATCCACGACATCGAGTATGAACTCAACCATGGTCACAGCCACCGCGACGCCGACGGCAACTACGTGGACCGCCTCGTCGATATCGATATCATGGCTATTGACGACCTCGTCATCGACCTGCCAAGCCTGCAAGTGCCTCACCGCCACCTGCCCCATCGCGATTTCTTCCTGAAGCCCATGGCAGAGCTGGCACCCGAGTGGCAGCACCCTACCCTCCACCTCACAGCCCAACAAATGCTCGACCAATTAGCAGCCGAGTAAACCACAAGAAACGAAAAAAAGAGACTCGGAGCCTAACCCTGAGTCTCATTTTTTTGACTATAAAGTGGTTTGGTTACTTCGCCACTTTCTCTAAGCGCTTCATCATTATAAACATGAAGAGTGCCGATACTACACACACGCCAATGAACACGCTCCACACTATCCACAGTGGAAGTCCACCCCACAGGTAACCACCCACACTAACAAGGAAGTTACCCAATGCTGTGCTGGCAAACCAGCCACCCATCATCAAACCCTTGAGTTTGGGAGGAGCCACCTTGGTGACAAACGAGATTCCCATTGGGCTAAGCAGGAGTTCGCCAAAGGTGAGCACAAGATAGGTGGAGATGAGCCAGTTGGGCGATACGAGAGTTGCTGCGCTGCCCAGCTTAGCTTGCTCATCGGGCGAAGGAAGCCCCATAGAGCCAACAATCATAATGAGGAAAGCCGATGCTGCCACAAGCATACCCAAAGCAATCTTGCGTGGAGCGCTAGGCTCTTTGCCCTTCTTGGCTAGCCATCCAAACAGTGCCAAAGACACTGGTGTTAGAGCCACCACAAAGCAGGGGTTAAACTGCTGGAAGATAGGAGCCTCGATATTTACTGCTCCGTCTAAGTTACAATAACGATAGATGAGAATGCCTAAGCATGCCGCTATCACACCACCAGCGATGCCTCGGGTGCGGTTGCTCTTGGTGTCATAGATGGCAAACCCAGCATAAACAATCAAGATGCAGAGCACCAAGTTCCACACATCAAATGCCATGCTCTGCAAACCAGTAGAACTCTTGGCTGTGAACTCATTGGCAAAGTAGGTAAGAGTCAATCCGTTCTGGTGGAACGCCATCCAGAAGAAGATTACCACGATAAACACAAGAATCAGCGCCACAACTCGCTTAGTAGTCTCGCCTGGAGCCAACTCGGCTGCTGCGGCAGCTTCCTTGTTTTCTTTCTTGCTGGAGATAGCACTTTTCTCAACGTGCTTGAATGTGTTGCGGAAAACATAGTAGATGATAATTGAGACTATGAGCGAAACGCAAGCCACGCCAAAGGCGAAGTGGTAACTGTCGGCCTTGCTCACTCCCAGACTATTCTGGGCATACTCCATAATCTTCACAGCGGCAGTTGGAGCAAACATAGCACCAATATTGATTGCCATGTAGAAGATGCTGAACGCGGCATCGCGCCGTTCGCTATACTTGGGATCGTCGTATAGGTTTCCTACCATTACTTGCAGGTTTCCTTTAAAGAGTCCCGTTCCCAAGCTCACCAGCAAGAGCGCTCCCATCATTGCCACGAGTGCCACAGTGTCGCCACCAAGTGGTACAGAAAGCGCCACATATCCAAAGAACATAATCAAGATGCCTGAGGTAACCATCTTGCCGTAGCCAAAGATGTCGGCGAGGATGCCGCCAATCACTGGCAGGAAGTAAACCAGCATCAAGAAGCTGCTGTAGATAAGACCAGCCTTGCCAGGGTCTAAGCCGAAGTTCTCACGCAAAAACAGCGCGAAAACGGCTATCATTGTGTAGTAGCCAAAGCGTTCGCCAGTATTAGCAAGCGCCAGGGCATACAAGCCTTTAGGTTGATTTTTAAACATATAATAGTAAGTGTTAAGTTATAAATGTTAAGTGCTGATTGGGCAACGCCCATTCCGTGTCATTCTTTAACGACAAAGCCGAGGGGTTGATGGCTCAGCCCCTCGGCCTTATTGAGTTTTTTTTTAGAAATAATATTGTTACTCGGCCGCTTTTTCGGTTTCAACTGGCTTGTCGCTGGTAACGCGCTCTAGCCATTTCACCATTCCAAGCATTACGCCCATCGAGATGAGGCATACTACGATAAATACTGTCCAGCAGAGCCACAGAGGCCATTTCTCCATCATAGCCGGGCCAAGCCAAATCATCAGGTTTCCAAGTGCGGTTGCGCCAAGCCACAAGCCCTGGCACAGACCTTGAAGATGCTTAGGAGCAACCTTCGAGACGAAGGACAATCCCATTGGAGATATGAACAACTCGGCTACAGTAAGGAAGAAATACACTACAAACAGGCTCCACCAGCCCACCTTCATGCCTTCCTTGAGAGTAACGTCCATTGCCTTAAACTCGTCGGTTGAAGGATAACCGGCAGTATAAGAATATATTGCCAAGAATATGTAGGCAAGTGATGCAATAAACATACCATAGGCAATCTTGCGTGGGGTAGAAATTTCCTTACCTTTCTTGCTCAGATAGCTAAAGATGAACATAATGATTGGAGTAAGGACAATCACAAAGAATGGATTGATTGCTTGCCAAATCTCGGGAGCAACAGCATCGGTCTTAACATAGTCACGGGCAAATACCGAAAGCGACTGGCCGTTCTGGTGGAATGAGAACCAGAAGAACACTGCAACACCAAGCACTGCAAACAAAGCGTACATGCGCTGCTTGATTTCGTTGGCCATAGCTTTCTTTTCCTCGGGAGTATAGTCAACAGCTGCCTGAACATCTTTCTTGGCAGGAGTTGGGAATTTCTTCTGATATGCAATGAAAATGAGCAGCGAGATGAGCATAGCTGCTACCGAAGCAATGAACGAATAGTGCACACCAGTGTTGAATACATCAAGATATTTAGTGCAGAATGCGCCCATGTCGGCTGGAATGGCACCGCTCACTTGCTGTACAAGTGTATTAAGGTTGCTTGTTGCTGTAGCAGTCATTGCCTCTGCTCCATTAAGGAACTGATGACACAGAGCTGGCAATTCAGCATTGTAGTGGAGGTTATTCACTCCAAGCCACCACTCACGCAGATAAGGAGCAATGAATGGAGCGACAAGGCCACCAATGTTGATGAATACGTAGAAAATCTGAAAACCACTGTCACGCTTGCCTTGAACGGCTTTCAATGCCTCAGGGCCTTTCTTGGCAGCTTCTTCTTCAACGTTGTCATACATCTGACCTACGATTGCCTGAAGATTGCCCTTGAACAGACCATTACCAAATGCAATAAGCAACAAGGCTACGCATGTGAATGGAAGCAACCAGCTGATATTACTTGCAGTTGCCAAAATGGGAATTGAAAGCAGAGCATATCCCAATGCCATGATGATAAGACCCCAGCGAATGGTGCCCTTATAGTTTTGAGTGCGGTCGGCAATAATACCGCCTACTAGGCTCAACACATAAATTAATGTGTAGAAAACCGAATAGATGACGCCACTTGTCTTATCGCTAAGACCAAACTTTGAGCAAAGGAACAGCAGTAGCACTGCATTCATGATGTAGTAGCCAAAGCGTTCACCCATGTTGCTCAACGCGGCGGGGATTAACCCCTTAGGATGTCCTTTAAACATAGTTAATAGTTTTTGAAGTTAATATTTATATAGTTTATAGTTCAAAGTTAAGAGTTCATAGTTTTATGCCTTTACACTCCATTCTCAATTATGAATTGTGTATTGAATTAAATGCCATTGCGTAGGCTCGCATTTGCTTGAGCATGGAGAGGAGGCCATTGCTGCGTGTGGGTGAGAGATGGTCACGCAGGCCGATGCGCTCAATGAAGTAAAGGTCGGCATCAACGATATCCTGCGGCGCCTGGCCCGAGAGGACACGAATGAGCATCGCCACAATGCCCTTGACAATGATGGCGTCGCTGTCGGCTCGGTAGGTGACAACGCCGTCGCTGTACTGCGCGTCGAGCCACAGTCGGCTTTGGCATCCTTCTATGAGGTTGTCGGGAGTCTTGAGGCTTTCATCGAGAGATTCAAGAGCGTTGCCCATCTCAATGATGTAGGCATATCGGTCCATCCAGTCGTCAAGGTCGGCGAACTCGTCTATTATCTCGTCTTGAACTTGGTTGATTTCGGTCATTTTACAGAATATAAATCCTAAATGTGTATAAATCGGTCAAAGTTACTCATAATTTTGGTTTCTCACAACATTTTGAGGAAAAAAGTGCTTTTGTTTATAGTGGAGAGTAGAGTGTGGAGTGTGGAGTGTAGAGAGGGCAGAGGGGAGAGAGGAAAGGTAGTAATTTATACTTCATACTTTTTACTTATAAAAAAGGTGCTGGGCCCAAAAGTCCAGCACCTTTTCCTACAAAGATGTGTCAAGTGTTTCAGCAATTAGCTTCCAAACTTGAGAGTGTTGTTGAAGATCTTGCGGCTGTTCCAGAGAATGCCATAACCGTCAACACTCATCCTGTTGTAGAAGTTTCTTGCGATTTCCTCTTTAGGAAGTGGACGTGGGTCATTCTGCTTGGTCACTTTCACTACATAGAGCGCATTGTCGCCTGCAATCACTTGAATCTTGCCTACAGCGTTCTTGCCAAGACCGATGACGCGACCAGCAACCTTGCGGTCGTTAATCATGTTCTGTGAACCTGGCACGTAAGTAGTTGAATCTACTGTTGACTTGAACTGCTGTGCATATCCTTCAATGTCTGTAGCCTTGCCATTGTATTGCTTGTACAGAGCCTCGCCAATCTTCTTGTTGAGGAGATAGCTGGTAAGCTGCTGCTTAACGGTTGGATCGGTGTAGGGGATGTAATCTTCATATACATCTTCTACAGCGGCAACGAGCAGATAACCTATTCCACCATCCTCACCCTCTGAGATTTCAGAGACAGTGCCTGGCTTGTTCTCAAAGGCCCATTTGATAAGATTGCGTGAGCCAGCGATACCGCCGCTCAATTGGCCATTGAAAGGATTAGGAAGCATACCAATCTTCGCGGTTGATGCATCCACTACACACTCTTGCACATCATATTTTGCTGCCTTGGCATTCTTCTTGAAATCGGCTGCGGTCTTGTTCTTGTCGATATAAGTTTGCAGCTTCTTTGTAATGTCGTTGACAGTATTCTCGCTTGGGTTGTTCTCATACATTGCACGAGCAACCGAATAGAGAGTTACAGGAGCCTTGTGCTGAACAACTTGTGCAAACACTGCTACACTCTGCTCGCCCTGAGTTTGAGAGTTGAGTAGGAAGTATCCGCCATCGAGATTAGCAAGGATTCTTGCACGAATAGAATCTTCGTGGATATATCCATCAACCGAAGGAACCCTTGATGGGTCAAACTTCTGGAATGCGATGTTCTGATTCTTGTTGGTGCTGTTGAGCGAGTCGATTGTCACACCGCTATTGAGCAGGGCAAATACTGAATCTTGCATATGCTTGTTGCCAACCACCTGCACGAGGTTCATTCCCAGTGAGTCGGGGAAAGAAACAACCTTAGTCACCTTATAGATATAAGTGCTGCGCTCGCGAGGATTGGTTGGGGAGCGCATCTTCATGCTGTTAATACCGCCTTCGAGCAACTCGGTGTAAACGGGATCTTTAGGCTCGGTAGTACCGGTAGCAAGCACTGTGAGGGTGTTGCTCTTGCTGTTGGTCACGAGAGAGTCAATCGACAATTGCACGTCTTTGTTGTCTCTAATGCCCTTGATGCCATCTTGGCCAGCGAAGGCATTGTAAATCTTAGCGATTTTGTCGTTAGCGGTTTTGGTGTCGGTAGCCGATGGGTCAAGGTCAACCTTAATATAGCTGATGCGACGCTGATCTTGGTCAATCTTGAAGATTTCCTTGAACTGCTCGTAAGCCTCTTTGATTTCCTCGTCGCTCACCTTGTATTTGTCGGCATATTGTGCATAGTCAAGCTTGGTGTACTCGATGTCATATTGAGTGTTATCCTCATTGATGATCTCTGCGTCAAGCTTGTTAGGCTTAAGACATCCCATAACGGCAAGGCTTAATTTTGAGCTCTTGAGATTGTTGTTATAGTCTTTGATTTTTTGGTTAAAGAAATTCACCGCTTCGCCATCGGCGTTTGGATTCTTTCTAAGGGACTCAATCACCTGCTCAGGTGTCATGCCATTCTGTGCGCAGATGTAAACGACTTCCTGGTCGTTTTTAACTGCATTGAAAATCTCGTCATCAGTGACACTAATGTTGGCATCCTCACACTCTTGTGCGATGATTTTCTCACCAATGAGTTGTTGCACAACTTGCTGATTTACTTCGGCTGCGTCATGTTTCTGGTTAGGATTCTGCTTTTGCAGCTTGTCCTGATATTGAGAAGCAAGCGTTTGGTAAGCCCCATAATCAATTCTCTCATCTCCAATCTCTAGTGCCAATGTTTCGTTTGGCTTAAATAGAGACATTGGATTGTCGATGGCTGTCAAGATGAAAAGCAGCAAAGCGCCGCCAACAAGTCCCATCAACAATTTAGGTCTTTTTCTAAGTTTTTCTAGTACTGCCATTATAAATGATTTTTATGTTTTTGTTGTTCAAATCTAGTTTTTTGCGAAAAAGCACGCAAAGATAGACATTTTTTATTTAATGGCAAAAAAGTTCAGTGTTTTTGTTGTAAAATTGTATGCAACTTGCCGTTTTGCATAGGTTTTTGGGCAAAGAAAACGGAGATTTTGGGGGCTGAAAGTAAAAAAATTGGGGAGTGTTTTTTTAATATGGTTTGCCAGTTTGATGCCGCCATAATTTTGCAATGTGATTTTCAACCAACCCAATCAATTAACCATAAATTTAATGAAATGAACACCGACAACATTATTGAAGAAAATGCCGACACCCAGCAAGAGGCTGCCCCCGAGCAAGAAGCTGCTGCAGTCGAGCATCAGGAGGAAACCACTCCCGATGCTGAGGATGCGGCGCAGAGCGAAGATGTGCAGCATCTGCTCGAGAAGCTAGGTGTGAGCGAGAGCGTCGCCGCCTCGGCGCGAGTGATTGTGCAGTCGCTGCGTGAGGGTAATGCCTCGAGCGAGAGCATCGTAAAGCTAGTGGTACAGGCGCTGCGCCACGACGAAGACCTGAAAAACGCCGAGACACAAGGCTACCTGCGCGGCCGCAACGAAGTGATTGCCGCCGCGAGCACCGCCCCCGACGACAAGTCGCCTCGCCCCCTAAACTTCCCAATCTACACAAAACGAAGCTTTTGGGATAAGTAGGGTGGAACGAGGAAAGTAAAAAGTGGAACGAGGAAAGTGGATAGTGGAACGAGGAAAGCGGAACGAATATCTAGGATCAACTCTCTACTCTCCACTCTCCACTAATAACTAGAAACTAAAACTAAAAAAACATGTTATTCAAAAACCTAATCAAGCGTGCCATTGCTGTGCGCAATTGGCTCAAGAAAAACCGCAAGCTGCTCATGCTGCTGCTTGCTATTGTGATAATGCTTATTCTGGGGGGATGCCTCTCATCGACTCATGCCATGCTCGCCGTGGTGGTTGCTGGTGTGGCAGGAGGCAAGCACATCGATGATGAGCCTCTCACCACCGACCTCACGCAAAGCGCGTCGCCCGACCTGCTTCTCAACGAGATTGACCAGCAAATAGTGAAAATCCGCCCTATGGCGACTCCTATCGACCAGCTCTCGCGCTGCGCTGGCTCGAAACATGCGGGCAGCATGATTGTCGATTACTATAACGTTGACACCAAACCCACCACTGCCGAGGTGGCCGAAGATTATGAAGAGCCCACTGCAGGAAGCGCTTCTACCGACGACACCCGCATCACGCTCAGCACCAGCAATGACGATATGTTTGATGTCTCCGACACCATTCTCGTGCAGGGTGTTAACGGCTATGACGAATCGGGCACCGTACAGAGCAAGGAAGAACTCGTGCTCTATGTCATAGCGCGCGACGACAACAACGGTCTCAAGGTGCAGGCCGTCAATGGCAAGAAGATTGGCACCATCGAAGGGTGTGTGCCATCGATAGAGGAAGGCACGATACTCATTCGCATGGGGCGCGCCGCCACCGAACTCGATGTCATGTCTCCACAGTTTGAGGCTCTGCCACACAAGGCTCAGCAGTACTGTCAGATATTTAAGATGCAGGTGGAACAGAGCACTTTACAGAAGCTCTCAAACAAAGAAGTGCCCTGGACGATGAACGACCAAGAGGAGGCCGCCATCTACGACATGCGCTTGGGCATGGAGAAGTCGTTTCTCTTTGGCGTGAAGGCCAAAATCTGGGACAACGCCAAGAAGGAGCACGTGATGCTCACTGGCGGCATCTGGAAACAGGCGGGCAAAGAGTTCACCTACAATGCGCAGAGCATTAACCAGGAGTCAATTATTGACATGATGCGCCGTGCATTCACTGGCAATGCCGGCAGCAAGCGCAAAATCCTTATTGGTGGCTCGGAGCTCATTGGCACTATCAACAAGCTCGACTACAACCGTGTGATTACCGCCAGCGACACCATCACCAAGTGGGGCATCGACTTCACCGAGCTCAGGTCGAAGTTTGGCACTCTCTATGTGCTGCTCAGCGAGGTGTTTGATGAGTGTGGTATGGCTGCCAACGGCATGATTATCGACCCAGAGTACCTTCAGAAGTATGTGCATCAGCCATTCTGCGCCGAGACCCTCAACCTCAAGGCCAGTGGCGTGAGGAATGTGGATGCCACCGTGCTCACCGAGGCCAGTTGCCTCGTGCTGCGTTACCCCAAGGCCCACATGCGCATCGTGAAAGTGTGACAAGAATCTAATCCTTACGAAGAGGCATCTCAACTAAAGAGGTGCCCCTTTTTATTTTGTTTTTTGATTTACTCACACCCTCCCATCACGAGAAAATGGGACAACAATTTGGCGGAATCAATTTTTTTTTTGAAATTTGTCCCACTAAAAATGACACGCGAACGTAAAATACAGAAAGTCACCCTTGTAGGCTGTTTAGGCAATGTAATGCTGATGGTGTGCAAACTCATTGCGGGCTTTGTTGGGCACAGTTCGGCGATGATTGCCGACGCTGTGCACTCGCTCTCCGACTTCGTCACCGACGTGATAGTCCTCACCTTCGTGAGCGTCAGCGCCAAGCCTCAGGACAAATCGCACGACTACGGACATGGCAAGTTTGAGACAATCGCCACGTTCTTCATTGGCCTCGCACTGGTAGCGGCGGCAACGGGAATCATCATCTCAGGAATAGTGAGTCTGGTGGAATGGGCTAAAGGTGGCGACCTCGAGGCTCCCGGCACGATGGCGCTATGGGCCGCACTGTTCTCAATCGCTGTCAAGGAAGGACTGTATCAATACACCGCCTATCACGGCAAGAAACTCAACTCCCAGGCTGTGATTGCCAACGCCTGGCATCATCGCAGCGACGCCTTGTCGTCGATAGCTGCAGCCATCGGTATTGGCGGAGCCATCCTGCTAGGAGACCGCTGGACTGTGCTCGACCCACTGGCATCGGTAGTTGTGGGCATCGTGCTGGTGAAAGTGGCAGTGGAGCTGCTCAAAACCAGCATTGGCGAGCTCACCGAGAGTTCGCTGCCGCAAGAAACAGAACAAGAGATTGAAGATATCATAACCTCTTTCCCCGACGTTAGCGAGCCCCACAACCTGCGCACTCGCCGCATAGGCAACCGCATCGCCATCGAGGCGCACATCCGCATGGACGGCACAATGTCGCTGCAAGAATCTCACGATATCACCACCGAGATAGAGCAAAAGCTGAAATCACGCTTCGGCGACGATACCCACATCACCCTGCACGTTGAGCCGGTTAAATAGTAGAGAGTGGAGAGTGGAGAGGGAAGAGGGGAGAAGATTCGTAATAACCTCCCACGTTACACCTCCCTCGTTCCACATTCCACCTTCCACTTTCCTCGTTCCACCTCCCACGTTCCACATTCCACCTCCCACCTTCCTCGTTCCACCTTCCTCGTTCTACCTCCCCCCGATTTTGTCTATTAATTTCGCATTTTCTTCTATGTGATAGTTTGGTTTTGTCTAATAGGTGCAATATTGTTATAGAAAAGTGATGTTTATTATGAAAATATACACTATCTTTGCACTATGGGAAAGAAGTTTACATTTAACAGGGCGACCTTGATTCATGTGCTGTGCTGGGGATTGCTGTTGGCGTTTCCGCTGTTCATGTACCGTCAGAACGACACGATGACCGATGCCATCAGGCACTACCTGCGCTCGCTGGGTGGGACGTTATGCTACATGATAATATTCTATCTTAACTATATCTACTTGATTCCCAAGCTGCTATTTTTTAACAAGCGCAAGCGATTTGTGTTCTATAATATTATCGCGATATTTGTGCTTGTTGCCGCCATGACATGGTGGTGGCACCTGATGGGCGATCTGTTTCCTAACTCTAATCCCAATCCCCCATTTAACGCGCCACCCAAGTGGACACGTTTTGTGCAGATGTCGTTTATGCTTATCCTTGTGATAGGTCTTAGTGCCGCCATTCGCATGAGTCAGCGATGGCAGAAGATGCAAGAAGCAAAGAAAGAGGCTGAGCGCATCCGCACCGATGCCGAACTCAAGAACCTGCGCAACCAGCTCAACCCACACTTCCTTCTCAACACCCTGAACAACATCTACGCCCTCATCGCCTTCGACCCCGATAAGGCGCAGGTGGCAGTGGGCGAGCTCAGCAAGCTGCTGCGCCACGCGCTATATGACAACCAAAAGCATTTTGTGCCACTATATAAAGAAGTGGAGTTTATCGAGAACTATATCGACCTGATGAAGATGCGTGTGACCAATAACGTGAAAATCAACACCAACATCGACATCGATGAGGATGACTCCACACCCATTGCTCCGCTAATCTTCATCTCGCTTATAGAGAACGCTTTCAAGCATGGCATCTCGCAAGCGGGAGACGGAGAAATCGACATCACTATCACCAACAAGGACGATAGAATAACGTGTGAAATCACAAACACCAACCATCCCAAGCGCGACAACGACAAGAGCGGCTCAGGGATAGGGCTCGAACAAGTCGCCAAGCGGCTCGAACTCATGTACCCCAACCGCTACACTTGGGAAAAAGGACTAGATTCTGAGACTAATAAATATTTCTCTAGAATAGTGTTATGGGAAAAGGAATCAGGGAAAGTGAATCCAACCTATAACCAATAACCGATAAACAATAACCTATATTAACCGACAATGATAATCAAATGCGCAATAATCGACGATGAGCCGCTGGCAGTGGAACTGCTTGTGAGCTATGTGAAGAAAATACCGTTTATGGAGCTGCACGGCAAGTATTCTAATGCCGTTGACGCGATGAAAGGCATTGCCGAGGACCCTGTAGATGTGGTGTTCCTCGACATTCAGATGCCAGAGCTGAATGGACTTGAGCTATCGAAAATGCTGCCCGAAGCAACAAGGGTGGTGTTCACCACCGCCTTTGAGCAATATGCCATCGACGGCTACCGCATCAATGCACTCGACTATCTGCTAAAACCCATTTCATATCCCGAGTTCCTTGAGGCGTGCAACAAGGCGCTGCAGTGGTTTACCATGCTTCAGCAAGCCGAGGAACAGCGCGAGCCCGAGGCAACCAGCATCTTTGTTAAGAGCGAGTACAAACTGCTGCAAATCGACCTCGACGACATACGTTACATCGAGGGACTCAAAGATTATGTGAAAATCTACACCGAGCAGTCGCCACACCCCATCCTCTCGCTCATGAACATGAAGGCGATGGAGCAGATGCTGCCCGCCTCACGATTTATCAGGGTGCATCGCTCCTATATCGTGCAGTAGAGCAAAATCAAGGAGATAGACCGCAACCGCATCGTCTTTGGCGACGTGTATATCCCCATAGGCGACAGCTACAAGCAAGCCTTCCAAGACTTCTTGGGAAGATAATTCCATCGTAATTTTGATATAACTAATGCGGCCCAGGTGAGTTTCCTCCTGAGCCGCATTTGTTGTTGATGTCAAGAATGTTACTTCTTCTCTTCCTTCTTGTCTTTCTTGAAGTAGTCGTTATACATCTTGATGCCGAAGATGATGACGCTGCAGATTGTGGTGATAAGATTGGTCCAGAAGATGGCGAAACCTTCACCAAAGATGCCAAGCATAATTCCTTGCAGCATGAAAGCGATGCCGCCAATGCCTATCATCAAGAATGTGGGCAGTGCAATGTCGTCGGTCTTGCGGGTCCTGATGGTCTGGATGGCCTGAGGCACATAACCTAGAACCAGTCCTAATGATGCAACGATGCCACAAATCCAGAAGAAAGTCCCTGTAGGACTAAAAAAACTGTCTAATAGTACCATATTTATAAGTTTTAAGTGTTAAGTTTCAAGTGTTATGCAGGGGACGAGGCCTGCCTCGTCCGCAAGTCTCACGTTTCCCGTACTTTTATTTAATCTGTTTCATTAACTCTTTAGTCGCAGTAATAAGTTGGGTGTCGACGCCCTTTACCACCTCGGCGGGGTCATTGAGGACCTTAATGTCGGGCTCAAGCTGGCTATTCTCGAGGTAGTTGCCTTGCGCTGTGCGGTAGCCGATGATGGGAATACCGAAGATGAGCGAGTCGTCTTGCAGAGTCTCCCACGACACGCTGGTCATGGTGCCGGGAACTGCTGCTCCCACGAGTTTGCCAATATTCATCTGCTTATATACCCAGGGCGTGCCGTGAGCGTTGCTGTAGCAAGCCTCGCACTGCAGCATGATGCTGGGTTTATTCCAGCGACGGCTTGGCATATCGCAAGCGTCGCGTCCGCGAATCTCCTGAGTCAAATACTTCTTGCCTGTGAAGAGCACCTCGATATCCTCGTGTAGACGGCCACCGCCGTTGAAGCGGATGTCAATCACGATACCGTCGCGCTTGTTGTACTTGCCAAGCACCTTGCTGTAAACCTCACGGTAACTGGCATCGTTCATCGACTCGATGTGGACATATCCTAATCTTCCACCCGAGATGCTATCAACGATATGCTCGTTATGTTTCACCCAACGCTTGTAAAGCAGGGTGTTAAGGGCGCTGCGGCTGATGGGCTTCACCACTTCGTCCCAAGTCTCGCCGGTGGCGGGGTCGCGGAACGACACGAGTGTCTTCACGCCAGTCTGGCCGTTGAGCAAGGTGGTGTGGTCGTTGTCGTAGGTGATTTCCTCGCCATTGATTTTCTCAACGATGCAGCCAGCCTTAACCTTTGATTTCGACTTGTTGAATGGTCCTCCAGTCACCACTTCGGCAATTTTCAGACCCTTGCCAGTGTAGCTCATGTCGTAAAGCAGACCCAGATTAGCTGTTGTCTCTCCACTAGTGGGATAATAACGTCCACCTGTGTGCGACACGTTGAGCTCACCAAGCAACTCGCTAAGGAGGTTGGCAAAGTCGTAGTTGTTGTTGATATGTGGCAAGAACTTTCGGTAGGTGTTACAGTTCTCTTTCCAGTTCACGCCGTGGAAGTTGGTGTTGTAGAAACGCTCCTGAATCTGCTTCTCCACGTGGTTGAACATGTACTCGCGCTCAGCAGTAAGGTCCATCTTCATCTTGGCGCTATAAGTGATGGCTTTAAGTTTGTCGCTCGAGACTGTGAGCTTTTGCATTGTGCCGCTGCCCAGAATGAAGAACTCTTTGCCATCCTTTGTGCTCTCGATGTTGGCCCATTTCGAGCCCATCTTGTTGATGAGAGTGGTGCTCTTCTTTCTCAAGTCCATCTTCCAAAGGTCGTAGCCTTTCTCAAATGCCGAGAGGTAATAGAGATTCTCGCCGTCTTTAGTGATGAGAGCCGAGGCGATGTCGCTGGAGTTGGTGGTCACGCGCACGATGCGGTCTTCGATGCCGTCAAACTCCACTACGATATAATCAGGCTTCTCCTTGTTGCTGTCGCCAACAATTTCTTTCTTCTTCTTGCCGTTCTTCTCATCTTCTTTCTTTTTCTCTTCCTCGGCCTTCTTCTCTTCCTTCTCGGCCTCCTTCAGCAACTCGGAATCCTCCTTGTTGAGCTGATACTTGTCGAGGGCTTCCTGATTGAGGAATATGAGGGCAAGGTCGTCCTGTGAGCCCCATGAGGCATGGCTGCGCATACCGTAGCGGTTGGTCTTGTAGAGGATGGCGTTGCCGTCGAGAACGAAACGAGGACTCTCGCTGAAATAAGCGCTCTGGGTGAGGTTGTGAATCTCGCCGCCTTGTGCGCTCACCAGACCCACATCGCTATATGGGTCGCGCTGGTTGCCGATGAACTCAAGTGCGAACCACTTGCCGTCGGGTGACCACTCATAGTTAAAGCCGCCGTTAGTCTCATACCAAGTGCTTCCATCGGTGATTTGACGCACCTTCTTGCTCTTGAGGTCCATAACCATGAGCTTGTTACGGCCCTCGATGAAGGCCAGCTCCTTGCCGTCGGGAGAGTATTGAGGATAAGCGCGCTCAATGGAGGTCGATGGCAGCAGAATCTCCTCATTTATTATTGTTGCGTTGGGGAAGTTCAGGTCTTCCTTGCGCTCGATGGTAGCTTGCACTAGTTGCCAGATGCCGTTACGCTCGGTTGCATAGGCTATGGTGCGGTTGTCGGGTGCCCAGCACACGCCAGCCTCTTGTTCGGCGGTGGCGGATATGCGCTTAGTAGTGGCATATTCCACTGAGGTGACAAACACTTCGCCACGCACGATAAATGCCACCTGCTTGCCGTCGGGCGATACCGAAGCGCTCTTGGCACCGCTCGAGAAGGTGAGGCGTTTCACTTGGTCGGCATCGTCGTGGATGAGGTCAATCTTTACCTTTGCAGGCTTGCCGCCTTGTACCTGGGTGTAAATCTCGCCGTCGTAGGTGTAGCACAATGTGCCGTTGCTGGCAATAGACAGGAAGCGCACGGGGTTCTTCTTAAACGAGGTGAGGGCCTTGATGCTCTGTGGCGCGTTGATGGGGAACGAATACACGTTGAACGACCCGCCGTTGCGCTCGCTCAGTATATAGACGGTGCTGCCGTCGGCGCTGAGCACTGGGCTGCGGTCCTCGCCGGCATGATTGGTGAGGTTCACATGCTTGCCGGTCTTTGTGTCGTAGCTCCACACATCACGTGTCACACTCGAGGTGTGGTGCTTGCGCAGGGCGTCTTCCATACCCTTTTGGTCTTGATATACAAAGAATTTGCCGTCACGGTTGAATGTAATTTCCTCGGCAGGCGAGGCAAGCACTTGAGTGCTCACGCCACCCTCCACAGGCACTTGATACACCTCGGTCAAGCGTGACGAGGGAAACAGCGCGCTAGTGGTGGGATCTTGAATGGCTGCCGAGAAATAGATGTAGCGGCCATCGGGAGTGAAAGTCCATGGTGTCTCGCCGGCGCTGTTGAAAGTCAACTGATTGGCAGTACCGCCGTTGCTGGGCATCACAAACACGTCGAGGTTACCCTTACGGTCACTGGCGAAGGCTATTTTCTTGCCATCGGGCGACCACACGGGATTACATTCATAACTGGGCTGGGTGGTAAGCTGAACAGCTTGTCCGCCACCCACAGGCACCTTGTAAATGTCGCCTTTGTAGCAGAAGGCAATCTCCTTGCCGTCGGGCGAGATTTTGGCATAACGCAGCCATAACGGAGTCTCAGCAAGAGCCGTAGTGGCTATAACAGCAGCTATCGCTGCAAGTAAAAATCGAGTTTTCATATCGGATATATAGTATTTAATTAGTATCAGAAAAGTGAGGATTTTCTCAAAAGTGCAAATTTACTGAGATTTTCTCAATTAACCATATTATAGACCGATTTTCTTGAAAAAAGAAAGTTAAACATTAATGATCTGAATTATTGCCAATACCGAGGAGAATCTCATAAAGCACTCTAACATCGGTGGCGGTGACGTTGCCGTCGCCATCCACGTCGCAGGTGCTGATATATTGCTGGTTGCCGTTGAGAAGACAGTCATAGAGAGCAATGAGATCGGAGGCGGTGACCGCGCCGTCCATATTAACGTCGCCAGTAACACCACACTTGATGTCGAAGCCGAGGAGAATCTCGCAAAGCATTCTCAGGTCGGTGGCAGTGACATAGCCGTCACCATCCACGTCGCAGGTGATGCGGTATTGATGGTTGTCGTTGATGAGATAGTCAAGAAGGGCATGAAGGTCGTAGGCGGTGACCACGCCATCCATGTTCACGTCGCCAACTACCCCCCACTGAGAGTTGAGCCACGCCACTTTCCTTGATATCACGCTGATATACTCTTGCGGCTTCTCAGAGCCATGGCTACTCGCGTAGGCAAACCATCGCAAGCGGTCTTGCTGCTCGGCATCGGTAATCAGGTAACGCCAATGCCAAGCGTAGTCAATGACTTTATTGAGCACGTGGTTGGCGCAGAACTCTCGCCACACCGCCCTTACCTCTTGCTGGAACCGTGGAAACTTGAGCACTTCCTTTATCCACAGAAAGGGGTATTGGGTGTCGTAGTCAAAGATGAAACGGTCGCCGGTAGTGCTTTCCTGGAAGTAGCTGTTGTCGAAATCCCACACCGGACCAAACTTGAGTTTCTCGTCCCATCCCAGGTCTTTATACATAAACAGACTTCCCGAAAACGCCTCCACATTCTCCATCACCTCGTGGATGACATAAAAACGTGCCAGCGTGTTGATATCGAGGAGTTGCTCCCAGCCCTGATCACTCTTGTTTGCGACATACACGCAGCTGTCGGCACGATAAATGAGGTCGTGGATGTAGTTGCGCTGCACTGGCGAGAGCTCCTCGGGCGACTGGGTGACAAAGCAAAATATGGGGTTGGCTGGGTCGTTGTTCTGGTGCTGCTCAATCACTTTGTTGCCGTCGTCACTGAGCTCGAGCAGCCAGCCGCCAGTCACATTGTCGGGGAGTGTCTCATTGTCGGCCTGCTCCAAGACATCAACTCTGCCGCCTTCCACCCTGATTTTCTCGCACAGGAAATACAGTCCCACATAGTCGCCGTTGAGCACCAGTTCCACTGGCACTTGGGTGGGTGTGTATGGCATATTGAGCTGTCGGCTCATCTCAAAGCCGATGGCGTTGCGCAGGTATCCAGTGAAGTCATTGTAGTGCGCCAGCAACACAAAATGGCGGCTATGGTCAAGCCCTAAAGGCGACTGCTTGGAAGCGAACTTTATCTTATAAGGTTTCTTATCGGAGTTTTTCCAGGTCCAGTTTCCGCGTCCTTTCACCTCAATGGCGATTGGATCCTGGCTTGTGCCGAGTGGCTGCTGTGCATCGTCAATCCACAGGCTGCCATCAATATAATAGTCTTTGCTTGCGATAGTTACAGAGTCTCGGGTATTGAGATAAATGACTGGCAACGAGCCCGATATTGTAGCGTCGTAGCTGTAGTCGGGACGCCAATAGCCATTGCTCTGTGCCCTGTCATTTATAGGAAAAAACACCCATCTTGGCGATTTGCTCCAATCTATGCCTCCTTTGGAACTTAGGTTTGTGCGCCGCAGATTGCCGCCGTTGGCAATTCTCAGGCTGTCGAGAAACACGCTGAGACGGGAGTTGTAGGTGCCAGATGGCACATCAGTCTCCACAAAGACGACATAGCTGATATGGTAAATGTCAGCGTCAAGGGTCGCCTGCCACCATTGGCGGTCGGGAACGGGCGTCATGTCATAGACTTGCGTAAACGGCCTTGACACACTGCCCACTATCATTTTCACCTGTGAGTAGTGCTGACGACTGTTGTCAAAACAGTAGTTTCCCGCCAAGAGGTCGAGCGCACTGACTTTGCTGGCACAAAGTAGTGTCAGCAACAGCGTTAGGGCAACGCGAGTTATTTTGTTCTCACACAACCTTAAACTCAATGCTATTTATAACACTAATTAAACGTATTAGAAGTAATTATATTTTATTATTTACAAGAGTAATAATACAAAAAGAAAAAGGGCCCGGCCCATCACGGCACGGTCCCTTTTTTATGACTTGTCTCAGGAGAGAGTCTTAAGCCTCAGGCTTTTGCTCTTCTTTCTTCTCGGCAGATACCTGCTCGCCCTCAGAGGGAGTAGCAGCGTCTTTGTTCTCCGATACCTCAGCTTCCTTGTTCTCCGATACTACAGCGCTGGCTGAAGCCTCAGGAGCGCTCTGTACGCTCTCAGTGCTGGCTGGTGCGCTTGTGCTGCTTGCGGCGTCACTAGCTGGTTTGGTCTCACAAGAAACAAAAGTCATTGCAAAAACTGCTGCGAATAATAAAACTAACTTTTTCATAACAATAAATTTTAATAGATGATGATAATAAATATTTTAAAAAACTCAATTTCGATTTTTCTTAATTCTTTCCAAAAATCTAAAGTCCAGTTCTCGGGTTTGCCTCAACGCACCGTTTGGTGAGTTTTGACGTTGCAAAATAACAATGTCGGTGAGCCAACGTGTTATAATAGCGTGGACAACTTTTGTAACAACGGGGACAATGATTGTAAATTTGCTGACATTTTTTATAACTGTGAGGACATTTTTGATAGGCAATTCATTGTTTTTCAGTATATTGTGATTTCCGCAAAAATCACCTATTTTTTTGCCATTTTTTGAGCAAAAAAAGTGCTTTTTTCAATGAAAATTTTCAGTTTTTTCTCGATTTTTGGTAATTTTGCACCTGTAAAAAAACTAGTTTTTATGAAAATTTCTATCATCAACGGTCCAAATTTAAACCTAATTGGCAAACGAGAGCCCGAAATCTATGGCACCCAATCGCTAGAAAACTACCTGCAACTACTGGCTGCCGCCTATCCTGACATGCAGTTCACGTTCTTCCAAAGCAATATTGAGGGGAAAATTGTAGATGAGATTCACCACGTAGGTTTCGACTGCGACGGAATAGTAATCAACGCAGGTGCCTACACCCACTACAGCCTTGCCATCGCCGACGCTCTGCGCGCGGTGCCAGCGCCCGCCATCGAGGTGCACATCAGCAACGTGCATTCCCGTGAGGAAAGCCGTCGCCACTCGACACTCGCCCCAGCTTGCGTGGGCGTAATAGCCGGTTTTGGGCTCGACAGTTACCGCTTAGCCGTGGAAGCACTTGATGCAATGCAAAAAAATGGTTAAAATTTCGTGAGAAATTGCGCCTTTATGCAGATTTAATATATTTTTGTGGTCTAAATCAGAAATATTTTGATGATGACACACCAAGATCTTATTTTACAAAACGGATACTGCATCTTTGATTTGACCAAAAATAGTGATGCTGACTCAATAACTCCCATCGAGTTTAGATACACTGCAGTGATGTTGTGCGTTGAGGGGGAGATAACTATCGAGGCCAACATGCAGAACTATAAGCTTGTGAAAGGCGACTGTATCTGCATGAGCAATATATTGTATAAGCGCACGACGAAGATGAGCGACGACTTCCGTGGGCGAGTGCTTGTGTGCAAAAGCTCGTTTGCATTTGACACTATTGTTGGCATACCCACTGGATTCTTGGAGTCGATTTATGTGAATCCAATAATTAATATCGCCGATGAAAGCGAGTGGCTACTTATCAACAACCACTTCGACAACCTCAACATTATGCAGCATAAGCACTTAGGAGTGAGACATGTAGAATTTGTAGCACTCACCTTCCGTGCGGTAGTGCTGCTCATGGCCTCGTTCCGTGGCACCTCCAACCTAGAGCAGTCCTACTACAACCACGGCGATGTTTATTACAGGAATTTCATTGAGCTTATCGAAGAGCATGTGAAACAAGAGCATGACGTGGCGTTCTATGCCGAGAAACTTCACATCTCAGCCAAATACTTGAATGAGCTTTGCAAACTCAAGAGCGACCATAAAGCCAAGGAAATAATATCTTCATTCCTGATTTCAAAAATAAAGCAGGAAATCATTATGTCGGGAAAGTCGATAAAGGCCATCGCCTACGAGTATGGATTCTCCGACCAGTCAAGCATGGGAAAATTCTTCAGCAAGATTACAGGTCAATCTCCCAGCGAATTCCGCAAAGGCTACAAAATTCCACAAAACATTGAGGACTAAAATATTAAATTAAAGTAAAAGGGCAATTCCTATTTCTTCTTATCACTCATTATTCCCGAGCAGCACGTTGTAGATGTTGGTGATGTCGGTGGCAGTGATTTCACCATCGAAATTGGTGTCGTAATGCTCGTTATAGCCCTCCTCTTGGCCAAATAACAGATGCGCGTAGATTGTTGTGATGTCGGCGGCGGTGACATAGCCATCACTGTTAACATCGCAGATGTGGTGGTGCATCCACACATCGAGCAGCGGCAGGCGCTTGGTAAACCATTCAGTGATATACTCCTTCTCCTCAACGAAGTTCAGAGGATGCCCAAATAAGTCGCTGTCGCCATTCCACCGCTGCTCCTCACGAGCCGCGGCGCCACAATCAATAAGGCGATCGATGGCACTGGCATATCGATTTACCAGACTTTCCTCGCTCAGCCAGGTGGTGCGCAGCTCGTCGTAGCGATCGAGGAACTCATGACGATATTTGCACCTGTTGTGAAACAGCATCTTAAAAAGCCAGTTGTAAGGTAGTTTGAAGTAATCGTAGGCTGTAAGTGGCGGCCTCCAGTCAACAGGCGACCATGTCTGCCCTACCGAGGCGTCAAGGTCCCACACGGCAAGCGACAGTCGCTTATTCGCAGCCCTATCGTAGCAAAGCCAGTAGATGTTGCGCGCCGAGTTGTCGTTGGCGTTAAGGGTAAGGTAGAATATTGTATAGTCGATTACCTCTGGCATATCAAAATGACTGCCAGCCACTTTGTTATACACCTCTATCCGTTCGCTGATCTCCATTGAGCGAATTGCGTTGTACAGCACCTCATAACTGGTGGGAAACACCTCTTCAAAGTCGGGGTATTTCACAGCAAAGCTGCAATAGTCGGGAAGGGAATCGTTAAATGGCACAGTGTAGCGAAATCCCGTCTGCGAGTTGAACTCGTCGGTCTTCCAAAGGCCTCCGTGGAACACATTGTTGATGGTGTCGTGCTTAACCAACTGCAGCTGCTTTCGGTCCATAGCCTCTGTGAGAGAATAAATGCCACGATACTCGCTGCCCAGAAACACCTCAACCACCTCACCTCTAACGCCGGTAAGCACATCAGGAGCCT
This sequence comes from Muribaculaceae bacterium, assembly GCA_017618355.1. Lineage (GTDB taxonomy): Bacteria > Bacteroidota > Bacteroidia > Bacteroidales > Muribaculaceae > Sodaliphilus. The sequence goes on along the minus strand of JAFZUL010000054.1, from coordinate 31,759 downwards.
GGTCGTAGTAATATGGTGGCCGAGACATATCGAGCCACAACTCAGTGGCGACACGATTGCGCACTCGTGCCATGTCGGGCTGACCGGCATCGAGAATCCAGTGGTTGTCACGTCTCATATTAAACAACTTGCGGTTCTGCTTCTCGCCATTGGCATCGACAAACTTGATGCTGTAGTTGCGCTTGTGCTTCTCAGGGGTGTTGGTGGTATTGCCACGCCACTTGATATTGGCTGTCATCACCTCGCTGGCACTCTCGCCAGGCTCGGCAAGCACCACTGTGCCAGCGGCATAGTCATAGCCGAAATCGCCTTGCAGAGATACTATAGGCAGATAGGTGAACTGCAGTGTGTATTCCTTGCCGTCAGCGCATTGCACAGCCCACGACCTGTTGCCTGAGATATTGTCAAAGGTAAAAGAGCCGTCAGCAGCAAGCGGCATGCCATCAATACTCAATACCTGGCACCCATCCACGCCCTGAACAACAGCTGTTTCACTACCGCCAAACCATTGCTGCGGAACCGATGCCAACAAGGTGCAAGCCGCACTGTCGCAGAACGCCGGGCTGCCGTTTATCGTAAACACAGTCAATGCCTTGCCGTGGATGCTGCACATCATCAACAAGGTCACCGCCATCATATTTTTCAGAAAACGATATAACATCTTAATATATAATCTTTTAATTGCCTAAAATATATTGATATAGCTTAATCAAGTCGGCCGAAGTAATACTGCCGTCACCATTTACGTCAAGGTTGCTTTCATATCCATCGCCATAAAGCAAGAAATGTTGAACCAGCATGATATCATAGGCAGTGACGGCACCGTCGCAACTCACGTCACACGGGTGGCGCATTAGAGTGCGGTCGAGGTGCGACAAGCGCTTGTGTATCCAGTCGATGATATAATCTTTCTCGCCGACTATGTCGAGCGGCAGACCATTGATGTCGCTGTCGCCAGTCCAGCGAGTCTCCTCACGTGCCACGGCCCCGCTCTCTACCAGCGGATTAACAAGGGTGTTAAGCCTGTTGGCCAAGTTTCTCTCGCTGAGCAATGTGCCGCGAAGCTGCCAGTATCGCTCTATCATGTCGTCGTGGTAGATGCAGTCTGGTTCTTTAAACATATTGAACTCCCTACTCGAGAATTTCAAGTCATGGTCGGGCTCTGCCCTGCCGCCACGGAAGTCGAGGGAGTCGCGATTAGTGCCCAGCGACCAGTCAAGGTCCCAAGCCGCCAGCGTGAGTCGCTTGTCGGCCTCTCGGTCATAAATTGCCCAATAGATGTTGTTCACGCCATTATCCACCGCTATAAGGAACTGGATGAAAATGGCATAGTCTATCAACACCGGCATGTCGAAATACTCGTGGGCATGGGCGTTATAACTGCTGACGTCACTGGTGGCAACAAATTTCACCGCATTGTACAAATCTTCGTGGTGGGTGGGATGAACTTCCTCAAAATCGGGGTATTCCACCACAAAAGTGGAGTAATTGGGGCTATTGTTGTTATAACTCACATACTGCTTGAACTCAGCCACTTTGCTCCATTCGGCAGCGTTCCATATCATGCCGTGAATCTGGTGAGTGTCCTCATCATATTTTCTCACTTGCAGCTGCTTGCGGTCGATACTCTCCATAAGCGAGTAGAGGCCCATATACCTACCACCGGCAAACACCTCCACCATCTTGCCGCGCGCTCCCAACAGCACATCGGGGGCCTGGTCATAGTAGTATGGCTCGCGCGCCATGTCAAGCCACAGGTCGGTGGCAAAGCGGTTGCGCACTCGAGAGAGGTCAACCTGCCCCGCATCAAGTTTCCAGTGGTTGTCGCGACGCATTCCCAGCAACTTGCGGTTCTGCTTATCTCCATTCTCATCAATAAACTTTATGCTGTAATTGCGCTTGTGACGGCCTTCAGTGTTGGTATAACCGCCACGCCACTTCACTTGTGCGAGCATTCCCTCATCGGTAGTGCCGTCGGGGTCCATAAGCGTCACATGGGTATCAACAAAATCATAGCCCATGTCGCCTTCTATGCTTATTATGGGTAAGAAGGTGAACATTAGACGTTTTACCACCTGATTTCCATCCTTCATAGCCCTCACGATATAGACCTTGTCGCCGCTCACATCACTGAATGTTATGGGATTATTGGTAAGCGGCTGGCCAGCAACGGTGATATTGTGCCAATTAGAGGCGGTATCGACCTGTACCCGCGCAGTGAAATCGCTGCCAAATGTGGACTGCGGAACACTATAAAGTAGCATATTGCTACCCTCATCGGCAAAGGCTCTCACACCATTGATAATTACCTGTGCACCAACACTAAAGCCATACCACCACAGCACGACAACAAGTAGTGCCATGCCGCGTAATGATGCCGCCAAACGTGCTATATGACAACGGTAATTTTCCATTTGAGGCTATTTTCCCTAACTTAAAAACGTTTAACATTCATATCTATTGCACAAAACACCTAACTACGCGATGTTTTTCACATAACAAAATTAAATCAAAATATAATCAAACATAAAATTTATCTAAAATATATCTTAATTAATGTGTAGATGAAGAATATTTTGTAACTTTGCAAGTTATAAGGTGAAGTAGCACAATGTGGCTACTGCCATAATTAAAAACTTTGTTTTTAAAAGTATTGACAATGAACAAAATAAACAGAATGCGCACTTGGGTAGTTGTTATGATTGTGGCGCTTGGCGCAAGCATGGCGATGACTTCGTGCGGTGGTGGAGGCCTGGAGAAGACCATCAAGAAGGCGCTAATCAACGGCGACACCACACAGGTCACCTACGACTCGATTTGCTCCATCATTAAAGGCAGCCCCGAGAAATATAGCCAGTATCTTGACAAGAACGGCGAGATAAACGTCGATGCCTTAGGGAAATACATCAACGAGATAGGCAGCAAGCTGCGTCCGCCCATGTCGTGGAACATCGGCGCCTATGGTCTCAAGAACCTCTCGCTCACCATCTATTTTGAGCGTAGCGGTTCGATGACACCCTACGACCACACCAGCGGGCGAGGCCAGCTCAAGAAGGCGGTTAATGACCTCATTAACTTCTTCCCCGACCGCGAGAATGTGAAAATCAACATCGTGAATGACAACATCTATCCTTATAGCGGCACCGTTGACTCGTTCCTGCAAGACCGCAATATTTATGAGAGCACCAGCGGCACTGGCAACTCTAGCTATACCGACTTCAAGCTCATCTTCGAGAAGATTTTCCAGGCGCAGAAACCCGGCAATGTGAGCGTGCTCATCACCGACCTTATCTACTCGCCTCAGAATACCGCCGACGTGAGTGTGGAGAAAATCCTCAACGAGGAGAACAGCGTGGCAACGGCAATATTCAAGACCTATAAGGGCAAGTCGATCATCGTCAACCAGCTTATGGGCGACTATAACGGCATGTACTACCCCTACAACAACGCGCCTGTGGCCTACAACGGTCAGCGACCTTTCTATGTAATCATTGTGGGCGACGCATCAACTATCGACCGCATGGCCAACGATGAGAAATATGCCAAGTTCCTCCACCCCGACGGCGTGAAGAACACTTACCGCTTCAACCAGGCACCTGGCGATATCAACTTCAAGATTGTCCCCGACTGGAAAGACAACACGGGCCGCTTCCGCATATCGCGCGACGACCAGACTATGCTCACCAAGTGCGAGGGAGACCGTGAAACGGGTGTAATTTGCTTCACTATAGCAGCCAATTTCAAGCCTTTAAGCAAGGACAACGCATTCCTGACCAACTTGGCTAACTATACAGTGCAGTCGCAGTCGGGCTTCCAAATCACCATACGCCCCATCACGCCTGCCGACATCAACAATAACAACCGCTCCTATCTTGAGGGCATGACCCACCTGATTACAGCGCGCGGCAAACTCAACACGAAGCACGACGAACTTGCCATCACCATCAACAACCAGTTCCCGGCATGGATTAACGAGTCGTCAACAAGCAGCGACATCAACCCCGCAGCTACTGGCTTTGCCACTACGACTTTCGGTCTCGACCGATTCCTGCAAGGCATCTACGACGCCTTCGCCCCAGGCAACGCCACCTACGGAAAGATTACAATAAAACTTGAAGAGTAAACTATAAACGACCAAACAACAATTCATTATATGAACAACAAATTAGCATTTCTCATAACAGGAGCTATCGTTAGTATTCTATTCTGGATTTTCAGGGTGGAGCTTTATGAGGCTCTTTACACCGTGAACGGTTTCAGCGACCAAATGTATAACACCGGCGCCTATGGCACTGTAGCTGTCATCACCATTGCCATGGCATGGGGCATGGCGGCAATCTACTACTATGTGATTAACTCGGTTAAGTTCGACCTCTGGTATCACTGGTTGGCAATGCTGGGCATCACAAGCGTGCTGACACCTGTAGTTTGTTACATCGTTGTGTCGCATCTGCTTGATGGCTTTGACTATGGCACAGCCGAGTTCACTTTTGAGGTTTACAACATCCTGTTCACGGCACTCACCTTCATCATTGCCTCGTTCTCGATGCGCTGGTGGAGCAGCAACTGCCGCCACACTCCAATTCCGCAATAGTGGAGAGTGGAGAGTGGAGAGGTGAGAGTGGATAGATTTAAACCATTCTCCCATCAACCAAAAACCACCAACGATAAACGATAAACGAACAACGATAAACGAATAACGAAAATAAATGAAACTTTTCATCTTTGCTATAGGAGGTACTGGTTCACGCGTGCTCAAGTCGATGATCATGCTGTGCGCCGCTGGCGTGAGACCTGTTGACGCCAACGGACGTCCGCTGCAAGATGTGGAGATTGTCCCCATCATCATCGACCCGCATAAGTCGAACGCCGACCTCAAGCGCACCGAGCGACTGCTCAGCGCCTACAGCACCATCCGCGAGAAACTCTACGGCAAGAACGCCAACGCTGAAGGCTTCTTCGCCACCAAGATATCCAGCCTCAAAGACGTGGTGTCGAGCTCTCAAGTGCCACTCGACGACTCGTTCATCTTCAACCTTGCTGCAGTTGAGAACTACAAGTTCCGCGACTTCATCAGCTACAACACGATGAACGAGCCCAACCAGGCCCTCACCTCGCTGCTCTTCGCCGACTATCAACTCGAGAACAAGATGAGCATCGGCTTTGTGGGCTCACCCAACATTGGCAGCGTGGCGCTTAACGGCGTCAAGGACAGCAACGAGTTCAAGGCCTTTGCCAACGTATTTGCCGACGGCGACCGCATCTTCTTCATCAGCAGTATCTTTGGCGGCACTGGCGCAGCGGGATTCCCCATCATCGTGAAGAACATCCGCCAAGCCAAGAACATCGATGCCAAGAACAAGGCTTTCCTCCAAAAGGCACCAATAGGCGGACTTACCGTTCTCCCCTATTTCTCACTCATGGAAAGCGAAGACAAGAATGACAAGCGCATCGACAATGCCGACTTTGTGGTAAAAACACAGAGCGCGCTTGAATACTATAACAACACCCTAACCGGCAACGGGAAAAACGCCGTGAACGCCATCTTCTACCTCGGCGACCACGGACATAACGCGCCTTATGCCTATGACCCGGGCGACAAGCGCGACCAGCACGATCCCGCCCACCTCATCGAGATGGTCGGAGCTATGGCGCCATTCAAGTTCATGAGCCTGAGCGACAGCGAACTCACCGACCTCGCTACCGGCGAGCCTTTGCCCACCAAGGCATTTGAGTACGGCCTCGACCAAGACACCGACTTCGTTGATTTCTCGGCCTTCGGTCAAGAGACACGCTCAATGATCTATCGCCCGCTCGTGAAGCTGCATCTGCTTTACATCTTCCTGCGTACGGGTCTGAACGGCATCATTGGGCAGGGCTTTACCGAGGATGCTCCCAAGATTACCCGCGAATTCACCGGCACACAGTTCTACCGCGTGCTCACCCAGCAGTTCTTCGACAGCTACATTGAGTGGCTCACCGAATTGCTGCACAACCGTCGCCACGTCACCCTCTTCAACGAGGGAGAAATGGACATGAACAAAGCCATCCACAAAGTGGTGACCAAGAAAGGCTTGTTCGGCAACAAGAAGGTTGACAACGACGTGTTTAAGGCCGAGATGAACCGCCTCAGCCGTGACAACAACCGCTACGGCACCAATCCTGAGCTCAAACTCATGGACCTCTTCTACACCGCCGCCGAGAAAATCATCAACGAGAGATACAACAACCTCAACTGATAACTGACAACTGATAACTTTTTATGAGTCAAGTACTATCATATAACAACAAGACGACGAAGACTAGCGCGCAAGACTGGATTCCGGTAACGCCCTACGTTGACGACGACATCAAGCAGATCAAGGACCCCAATGGTGGCATGAGCGAGAACCCTCGCACCGCCATCCCAAGTCCTTTTGCTCAGCTCGACTTGGTGAAGAACGCCTTTGAGCACCTCGCCAGCAACGCGCGGCTGAGCGGGTCTATGATGGACAAGCGACTGGTGTCTAATGCCCTTGACGTGGCCCAGCTCTTCTTCGACTTCGAGAATCACAAAGACTACCTCCACATCGTGCGTTGGAACCGTGACGAGCAGATTGAGCGACTCAAGAGTGAGCCCGAGCACCGCCTCTACGGCGAGACTCTCGAACTCTTCCTCGGCAGCGACACCAAGTATAATTTCAACATGCTCACCGACTGGTACATCATGCTATGGAACAGCCAGGTGATTGGTGCCACCTCGCCGTCGTCGATGACTATCGCCGTGCCGCGCGAGAGTGAGAAACCCATCAATGCCATCAAGGTAGAGCAAGGCATCTCGCTCTTCGACAGCGACACACGCGACCTGTGGCAACGCGACGACGACTTCATCTACTACATGTTCATGCTCTTCAACGCATTCCCCACGCTGCGCACCGCAGTGAAGGGTGTCTATGACTACATGCTCAAGAACAAGAACATCATCATGGAGCAGAAACCCATGCTCTACAATCGCCTCACGCAGGTGATTCCCAACCTCGAGGCGCTGAGCTATGAGTTGGCTCCACGACTGGTGGAGAGACTCGACCTAGAATTCGACCCCTTCGTGGGCGACAACGAGGTGACAGTGCTCGGAGCAAGACTTTACCACAAGCGTGCTCGCGACATACGCACAGCAGCTGCCAGCAGCGACTTTGTCATCGCCCCCACACGTCAAGTGGTCGGCACTCTGCCACTGGTGCTTCGCAACAACTTCAACGGCAGCGTTGACCACTACATCTACATCGACAAGGAGTGGGACAGCTCCACGCAGGTGTTCACTCACGGCATCCCCGTGTCGAAGCGCAAGCTCCCCGACACCAGCATTGAGTATCCTTTTGTCACCACTGGCGACTTCCTGCAAGACACCCTCATCCGCCTCAGCGGTCCCATAGATAGTGACCACTACTTCAACGGCAACGTCATCAACAAGATGATGATAAGCAATAACGGCTATCTCTTGCCATTGACCGAGGAGTTCTTCAAATATTTCAATGCCAGCGACGTGACCAAGCAGGTGCACGGCCGCAACATGCTCGAGATGGAAGAGCTGAGCGACGGCTCGGTGAACGTCACCATCAGAGTGCCACTCAAGAAGCGCTTCATTGAGCTTACCCGCAACTACTATCCAATCGACGATCCATCATGGCACTTCGACGAGAAGCGTGGCACCGGCCGCATCATCACCAATGTGGTGATGTCAACCGCCATCTTCCCATTTGTGCGCACCGACTATAAAGACGACTACACCGTACAGCTGTTCTCAATGATTGACGGCGGCAGCGCGCAATTGTCGTTCTTCAACGACGGCATGACAAATGACAACCTCAAGTGCAGCAGCAAACTGCGCTCGCAGAGCTCATACACTACCTCTTACTACGACATCGAGGGCGCCTTCGATATGGTAAGAGCCGACATCACTACCCCATCGGGGCAATTTACTGGATATATCGTGCCTCTGTGGAAACCCTATATGGCAAGCAGCAAGGAACTGATTTTTGCCGTCGATTTCGGTACTACCAACAGCCACGTTGAGTGGTCGGTTCGTGGCGAGGACGCCAAGACGCTGGAGTTTGCCCACGGCGAGCATCAGGTGCTCATCGCATCGCTGCTCAAGCGCGGCACGCTGCTCTTTGCCGACCAGCTGCAGCGCGTGGAGTTCCTGCCTAGCGACATCGACAACGTGTATGGATTCCCGCTGCGCAGTGCGCTGGCACGCAATGCCATCAGTACTGGCGGGCACAAACTCTTTGGCGACATAAATATCCCGTTCCTATACGAGCGCCAATATTTCGACGGTTACGACATTACCACCAATCTCAAGTGGATGGGCGACATCACACTTTCGCGCGAATTCCTGCGTGAGCTGGTGCTGCTCATCAAGGCAAAAGTGCTTCTCGAGAACGGTGACCTCAACCGCACCAGCATCGTGTATTTCTTCCCTGTGAGCATGGGCGGCAGCGACAGGCGCAAACTCGATGACACATGGAATGAGCTGTACCACACCTACTTTGGCGAGGATACCAGCAACCTCCACGCTTATCCCGAGAGCATCGCGCCAGCCTATTTCTACAAGGGCGACGACGTGAGTGGAGGCAGCTTCGTCTCTATCGACATTGGTGGCGGCACTACCGATACCGTGATATATCAACCCACCGAGAATCGTCTCGACACCATTCCGGTGGCGATATCGTCGTTCCGCTTTGCCGGCGATGCCATCTTTGGCGACGCCTTCACCGAGCGCGACGCCGACAACAACCCGCTTATCCGTCACTATGGCGAATATTTCAAGCGACTTATCTCCAAGAATAGCGACATAGGCTACCTCAATAGCATCCTCCAAGATGTGCTCAAGCGCAAGCGCTCTCAAGACGTCAATGCCTTCCTGTTCTCAATCGAGAATGTAGAGCAGTTGCGCAATTTGCGCGAGGTGGACCGCAACATCTACAGCTACAACATCTTGCTGCGCAATGACCAGCAGCGCAAGCTCATATTCATGTACTTCTATGCCGCCATCATCTACTACATCGCGCAGTCGATGAAAGCTCGCAACTACGAGATGCCCAAGCAGATATACTTCAGCGGCACTGGCTCCAAGATTCTCAACATCCTGGGAAGCAAAGACCAGGTGACCGAGTTCACGCAACTCATCCTGGAGCGCGTGTTTGAGAAGAAATATACTGAGCGGTTCCTCATCAAGATTGAGCAGAAGAGTCCAAAGCAGATTACCTGCCGAGGCGGCATCAAGCTTGAGACCCTGCGCATGGATGGCAATGTGGATGTCCAGCAGCTCACGCCGCGCAACGTCAACGCTATGAAGTACTGCTTCTCAATGATTGAGAAACAGCCACTAAACATCAAGTCGGTCTATGACATAGAGACCCGCGACAAGCTCATTGAGCAGGTGGCACGCTTCAACCAGTTCTTCATCGACCTGTGCGACAACGTCACCAAAGACGAGTTTGGCATCGACAACAAGGTGTTCAAGATATTCTGCAGTGTGCTTGGCGACGATATCGACAACTACCTTACTGCCGGCATCAACAGTTACCTCAAGGGACGATATCAAGGCGACGAGCCCATTGAGGACGTGCCGTTCTTCTATCCCATCATCGGCATCATCCGCCACAACTTGCTCAAGAACCTCTGCAACGAGGTGATTTCCAAGACAGTATAAAACAAGAAATTAAAAAACAACATAATAATAACCATCAAAATCATTTATTGAAATGAAAAAAATTTTAGTAGTTTTAGTGTGCTTCATAGCTACTATGAGCACAGTGAGCATTAAAGCTCAAGACGGTAACCTCACTGAAGGACAATGGAAACATGGCCTCGCAGTGGGCGCACAATGGATCGCCATCGACTTAGGATTTGGCAAGTCTGAGAGCGAAGTCATCAATAAACTAGGCGAGAACTACTCGCTCGATGACCTCAGAGCATTCTATGGCAGCAAAGCTAATTGGGTGGCCTACTACGACAAGCTCAACGCCCACGCAGGTGAGACCGGTAATGTTGACAAATTGGTATCGACTATTACCGCTGAGTACAAAGACCCAGGTCACATCAAGAACCAAGTGAAGAAAGACATCGAGAAGTACAACGCCAAGCACGACGGCAATGAGGTGAAGAACGCTGCTGAGGCCAACAACACCGAGCCAGCTGCAGCTGCAACTACCACCGACGCCACTAACACCACCGATGGCGCTAATGTGGTTGCTGCCAGCGACACCACCAAGGCTGCCGCTAAAGACAACGGCGAGAAAGAGAGCCACGGCGGACACGGCTTCTTATATTTCATCTCGCTGCTAGGTCTAGCTCTAGGCGCTCTCGGCACTTTCCTCGCTATGCAAGCCCGCAAGGAGAACCAAGCTCTCATGCGTGATGCCAACGACGACATCAAGAACCTCCAGAAGCAAATCGACAAGCTGCGTGCCAATATTAAGGGACAAGACAACGACAACAACAAACCTGCTCCCAAGCATGACAATAAGCATGAGGCTAAGAACACCAACGACAACCTCGCTCAAGCGCAGAAGATAGACTTCAACAAACCCGCCGACAACAATAAGCCTGCCGAGAAAAAGGCAGAGCCTAAGAAAGAAGAGGTTAAGAGAGAAGAGCCTAAGAAAGAGGAACCTAAGAAGGTGGAGCCCAAACCCGCTGCTACAGCCTTTGGCGAGCCTCGCATTCTCTTTATGGCTAAGCCCGACGAGAACGACAACTTCTCTCGTTCAGCATCGGCCTACGAGCCTGGAAACTCCATCTTCGAGCTCACCACTATGGACGGCAAGAGCGGCTCGTTCACCGTTATCAGCAAGAACGAAGCCCACAAGCTCGCTCTGCTCATGCCTGGCGACACTCTAGCTAGAGCTTGCTCTGGAAACAACATCCAGTCAACCGCTGGCAAGACCCGTATTGTCACCGACCGCGCCGGACGCGCTCAACTCGAGAACGGCAAGTGGCACATCGTGGTTAAGGCCATTGTTCACTACGAGTAATTTCAGTAAAAAGTAGAATAGTGGAGTAGTTTATTAGTAGAATAGTAGTATAGAGAATACTCTACTGATTCACTACTCCACTGCTCTACTATTCCACTACTCTACTATTCCACTACTTAACTCTTTATACTTACACAGAAGTGCACATTTTCTGTCCCGAATGCGGGAAACATATTGACGTGTCGCTTGAGGAACTTGAGAATCAGGAAGGGCATCTCGTGTGCCCACAGTGCCTCGCTGAGATTGACGTGGACCAGAATCTGTTCAACGGCAAAGCCACAGATGTGCTCACTAACGATGAGAAACCTGCCACGCCAAGCCCGCAACCACCAAGCTTGCCCACACCTCCCGCACTGCCGTCGACACCACCACCTATCTCAACGCAACAAGCCAAGCAACCGCAGACCAGCACTCCGCCGGCCCAACCGCCACACATCGATGACGTGTTGCGCTACTGCAAGCATTGTGGTGCTTTCTTGAGGGAGGGAGTGAACTTCTGCCCAAAATGCGGAAAATATGTGAGAGTGTCGGCACCACCTCCCAAGCCAGCACAGCAGGAGGCTGCAAGGTTGAGAGCCAACACACAACCCGCCCGTCAGGTTCCACAAAACAAACAATCCACCTACAAACCACCACAACAATCCACTTATCAGTCCCCCACAGTGAAACAACAACGCTATAGCAACTCATCAAGAAATAGCCGCAACACCAGCAACAACGGTTCCAAGCCATCGAAGTTCAGCATCCTAAGCGTCAGCGGATGCCTCTCCGCCACTATCGTGGCCGTGGCTCTTTTCTTTATTATATATATTATAATAGGTGTTACATACGAATGATGACAGTATCTTCCCTAAAAAAACATTACGAAGAGAGCAGGAAAAACTGTGAACTATGAACTCTTAACTTTGAACTTTCATCATGAGAATCGAATGCCCTAAGTGCGGACACATCACTATACAGAGCGAGGAAGAACTTGCTGAGCTCAATCATATCATCACATGCCCCAGTTGCTCATCGACTCTGAAAATTGTTGATGGCATTGCCTATATTCCTAACGACATAGCTACTGCCGAGGAACTACGCCACCCCGACCCAGAGCCGCCACAATTCAAAGGCGAATTCTACTACGAGACCCACGGCCACCAAACCGAAGGTCTTGACCCGCTGTATAACGCCGCAGTGGCCTACATACGAACTTGCAACGCCATCTCGCTGCCCATGCTGCAACGCTATTTCGATATAACTCCAGAGCGTGCCGAGCAAATCATGCAGCAGCTTGAGAACAACGGAGTTGTATCGCCATATGATGGCATGCACCCACGCAAAATCCTTATCGACCATTATCAAGGATTACCCAGCCATGCGCCAGTAAGGGAAAAATTCGACCCCAAAGAAGCCGAGTTCGACGAGAACGGCAACCCAAACCCAGAAAAGCAATTCAAAACACGCTCCTGTACCCTCTCACTGCCAGGATGCCTAATATTCGTTGTCCTCATCGCAACAATCATTTATGTGATATCACGGATGTAACCAATAATTTGTTATGATAGAGAATCTCCCCTGGAGAACAATAACTCATTATGGGCTGCATTTATTAGCCCCCTTGCTCATAGCACTGTTCTTTAAAAAAGAACATCGTGTGAAAGCATATCTTATTATGTTGGCAACAATTGTCGTGGACTTAGACCATTTGTTTGCTGACCCCATTTTTGACCCAAACAGGATGAGCATTGGTTTCCATCCTTTACATTCCTATTTTGCTATAGCCATATACGTAATAATGTGTGTTATTCCATATGAAAAATTACATTGGCCTTGGTGGTTGAGGGCTATCGGGGTAGGATTAGTGTTCCACATGATTACCGACTGGCAAGACTATGTGTTATGGCTGTAGAGGAGAAGCGGAAACGTTTCTTCTTTCTTTTTAGACAAAAAAAGAGACATTAGGGTCGCCCCCAATGTCTCAATTTTCTTTTTTGGGATTGTTATTACAGACTTAGAACTTGAAATCTACACCTGCGCCGAACACCTTGTTGGTGCGGCTATATACATCGGTACCGGGGAGGGCTGGCGAAACGCCGTTGTAGCCACCGTCGGCAGCGGTCATTTCTTTCTTATAGTCGCTGTAGGTTGTCCAGAAATAGCCCAGGTTGATTTTCACCTTTGGCGACACGTTGATGGCACCACCCAAGCCAATGGAGTAGCTATCGCATGAGAACGAAGTATTGCTCTGATACTTGTCGCTCAGACCGTAGTCAGTGCGCTGGAAACCGGCACTAACGGTAAAGGTCTTGTTGATATCCCACTCCACGCCTGCGAGGAACTCGTGGGTTCCGTGCTTCAATTCCTTATTCTTGCCACCTGCCATGTCGGCATGCTTGTCGTCGTAGTAGTGATACTCCACTGTACCACGCAACTTGTTGGGGATGAACTCATAACCAACAGCGGCATAGAGCACGCTTGGCAGATCGCTTGGAGTGTTCACGCCGTGTGCGTAAGGCTCCAGTTTCTCCTCAAATCCTGCAGGAGCATCAAGAGTCTTGGTGTCGTTCTCAATATTGAGATTAGTCTTGAACTCATATTTCGCAGCCACGGTGAGGCCTTTCCACTTGAAGTCAACGCCCAAAATTGGAGTGATTCCCCAACCAGTCTGGGTGCAGTCGATGGCAATGTGGGTCAAGCCATTCTCCTCGGTTTTTGGCAATAGTTCTGAAGCAAAAGCAGGATATGCTATTGCAAGTTGTTGAAATTTATTGGAAAGAATTTCGCCTGCTGTAGCATTAACATGTCCAGTATAGTTGCCAGTAAAGTAGTTGGCGCGAAATCCTGCATATCCCGAGAAATGCTCGTTAAACTTATAGGAGAAGCCTAACTGACCACCAAAAATATACTGCTTGCCACGCATGTAGCCATTAATGCGGTATTGGTCAGGTGTGATTGGTGCGCCTAAAAGAGCAGCAAGAGATGGATAACCCTCAGCTATAGGTGCAACTGATTTACTATAAGCACCAGCCATCACTGCCACGTCGAAGAGAGGAAGACCATCATCGAAGGTGGCCTTGCCGCCACCGCCCACGATGCCGAAGAATCCTGAGATTGCCCACTTTGGGGTCTTGTAAACGGCATAAATAGAAGGAATAACGGGAGCAGAAGTCTTGCCCTCATATTTCCTGTTGTAAGTGTCATTGGGGAAAAGTCCCATCCCGGCAGGCGTCATCACTGTGGCGTCAATGTTGCGGGTTTGGTATGCACTCTGGATGTTGAGCGACAGAGCCCAACCATCATGGTCCATAAAAGCTATACCAGCAGGGTTAGTGAACACTGCATCAATTTCGGTACTTGCTCCACGCGCCATCATGCGCTGGAAAGCGATGTGTTGATTGGTATTATGCAGCAAGCCGCCAGCCTGAGCGCTCACTGCCACTGCCATTAACGACAGCGCAAATAAAAGTTTCTTCATATTACTCATTTATTTTTTATTACCTATTTTTTGAAATCTTTGCAAATGTAGGCATTAAATTTTAAGAGCATATTCTAAAGGGGAAAAAAAGTGTCTTTTTTAACCCCCAATGCAACAATATTACCCTTTTTAACAAAAAACTAAAGACAAAAAATAACGACCTTGTGTGAATTTTACAACAAATCGTTATCTTCGCAACATTATTATTTTTAGATAACTATGAAACATTTGGTTATACTTACTAGACCTCGGCAACCATAGGCATCAACCTGTCAAGAGAGAAATTGCTCGCTTTATAAATATCTCTGCACAAGTGATAAGTTAAAAAACAAGACCCATGATAATTTGCCAAAAGAGGGCAAAAAGCGCGATTTTGGTAATTTATCAAAAATATAACTTACCAAAAGTAGACTAAAAAGCATGGTTTTGGTAAAAGATAATATGCAATAACTTACCAGAATGCGGCTAAAAAGTGCTATTTTGGTAAAATATGCGACAAAAAATTTGGATAAAACTAAAAAACCTCTTATTTTTGTAGCTTGAAAAATATCCACATTATCATGAATCAATTAATTGGAAGACAGAGTGAAATAACAACTCTCAAACGATGCTTTGAGTCTAACCACTCAGAATTTTTAATAGTTTATGGACGTCGCAGGATAGGTAAAACATTTCTTGTGCGTAATTGCTTTACCGATAATTTTGCATTTAGTCATGTCGGCGTTCGTGGTCTATCCACCAAAGAGCAGATAGAAAATTTTGCAGAGTCTCTAAAAGAATACAGTAACTCCAGTTTCGCTCCAAGTCCAAAGAACTGGCTTGAAGCATTCAGAATGCTACGCAAACTTTTAGAAGAGAAGGATGGTAGAAAAATCGTTTTCATCGATGAGATGCCATGGCTCGACAAGGGCAAAAGTGGATTTATCGCAGCTCTTGAGGCATTTTGGAACGGATGGGCAGCAAATCGCAATGACATCTTCCTGATAGCATGTGGCTCATCAACATCGTGGATGGTTGACAAACTCATTTATAATAAAGGTGGGCTCCACAACCGTATAACCTGCCACATTTACCTGCGCCCATTCACCTTGAGGGAAACTGAAGAATATCTTGCAAGTAGGGGATGCCATTGGGATAGATTCCAAATAGCCCAATGTTATATGGCTATGGGAGGGGTGCCCTACTATCTGAGTCTTATTGATCCCAACACCAGCCTAGTTCAGAATATAGACCGCCTTTATTATAGCAAGAATGCTGTTCTCCGTAATGAATTCTACGAACTTTATTACTCTCTCTTTAAAAATGCCGAAGATTATATAGAAGTAATAAAAACTTTATCCAACAAACGAGAAGGCATGACTCGACAAGAGTTGAGCAAACATATTCATAAAACAGGCAGTGGTCTTACGCACCTGCTTCAAAACTTAGAACGAAGCGACTTTTTACTTGGATACTCAAAATTTGGAACAAAGAAAAATGGCGTTATTTATAGGCTTATCGATTTTTACTCATTGTTTTACATAAGATTCATAGATGGCGACCGCAATCAAGACAACAAGTGGTGGGAACATAACATGAATACCTCACAAGTGAAATCATGGCAAGGGTTCAGTTTTGAGCTGCTATGTATGCTACATTTGCCGCAAATTAAGCAAAAACTTGGCATTAGTGGAATAAGCACATCAACAAGTACTTGGCGAAGCGCTTCATCAGAGCACAACTACCAAATTGATATGGTTATTGACCGTGGTGACCACATAATAAATTTGTGTGAGATGAAATTTTCTGAAGGACAATACATAATAAGCAAAGACTATGAGACACGACTTCGCGAGCGCATGTCATGGTTTATTGCTGAAACAAAAACACGCAAAGCCACAGTAATCACAATGGTTTCCACTTATGGACTCTTACGCAATAAGCATTCATGGGTAGTGCAAAATGAAGTGCTTCTAGATGACTTATTTGATAAAGTAAGGTAATTAGTCACATTTTTTGCATCAAAAGTTGTTCATATTTCAAGAAAAAGCACTACTTTTACAAAAAAATATTTAATCACCATTTTAATACATTAAAATCATGGATCAGAACACTAACAACATTCCCGTGGAACAACCAGCAAACATGGGAGCAAACAATCAAACTCCCACAAACAATCTTTCGTTAGGCGGCGCAACTAAGGGCTGCTTCGGACTGAGCAAAGCCGCTATGATATTAATCGCTCTCGCGGTAATTCTTTGCGGATATGGATGCTCTAAGCGCAACAGTTTTGTAACTCAAGAAAAGGAAGTTGACGCAGCATGGTCAAAGGTTGAGGCCGACTACCAACGCCGTAGTGACCTCTATACCACTATCGCCGCCAACTTGAAGAAATATGACAAGCACGAGAGAGAGACCTACCAAGGTGTGACCAACGCACGTGCTGGCGTAAGGAACAACGAGCAACAAGATCAGGCATTGCAGCAGATGCAAGCTCTTTCTGACTCTGCTCAAGCACTCAAGAACGTGAAAGTTGATCCCAACGATGAGCAGGCAATTCAAAACTATCTCAATTCTCAGAAGAGACTGAAAGAACAACTCAATCTTGCTATCAATGTTGTTCACGAGGCTTATCCCGACCTGAAGGCCGAAGACCTTCACAAAGATTTCCAGGCTCAGATGGAGGGCACCGAGAATCGCATCAACACATCCAGAAAGGATTACATCGAGAAGGTTAGAGAATATAACACAAACATCGACCTGTTCCCAGGCAATATCGTTGCTGGCATCTTCGGCTTCAAGGCTAAACCACAGTTCAAGGCCGAGGAGGGTACCGACAAAGTGCCTAACGTAGAAGGCATGCTAGAAGACTAATCAAGATTAAAGAGGTGAGATGTGGAGCTCCCTCCACTCTCACCTCTTCACTCTCACCTCTCCCCTCTTATCTCTCTCCTCTTAACTAAAAAAACTATGCAACTCGACAACTTTATCAGCAAACCTGACCAGGGTCGGGTGGTGGCGGCCATTGGCGAAGCCGAGAAGATGACCTCGGGCGAGATTCGTGTGCACCTTACTCCCAAATGCGGCGACGACGTGATGCGCGATGCCATCAAGGCCTTTAACCGCTTGAAGATGTACAAGACCCGCCACCGCAACGGCGTGCTAATCTTCGTGGCGTTTGAGAGCCGCAAGTTTGCCATCATTGGCGACAGTGGCATCGACGAGGTGGTTTCCACAAATTATTGGGATGAAGAGAAAGAGATTCTTCTCACCTATCTCAAGAACAATGACCCCGCCACGGGCCTGTGTGCCGTCATAGCCCGCGTGGGCGCAAAACTAAAGGCATATTTTCCCAGTGATGATGACGACGTTAACGAACTTAGCAACGAGATTTCCTATGAAGAATAAGATCACATCATTCATCGTGCTGGCAATGCTGCTCTTTGTGGCATTACCCGCCTGCGGTGAATCGTCAACGCCACCTCTCCACCAAGAAAAGGAGAAGCAGATGCCGGCAGCCGTGGTTGGCGACAACGGCAATGTGACTGCTATCCCCGATAAACCCACCGAGAAAAAACTGCTGTGGGACTTGGCGGGAGTCATCGACCCTGCCACAGCACAGGAGATAGAGGACTCGCTGGAGACCTTCTCACGCACTACCAGCAACCAAATCCTGGTGATGACAGTGACCTCGATAGGTGGAGCTGACATATCGGAATATGCCACCCAGCTAGGACGCGACTGGGGCGTGGGCCACGAAGGCGACAACAATGGCGTAGTGATTCTCATCAAGGTAAAAACCGAGAGTGAGGGAGGAAACGTCTTTATCGCCACTGGCTACGGCGTTGAGGCCGTGCTGCCCGACGTGCTGTGCAAACGCATCATCGAGAAGGAGATGGTGCCGCATTTCAAAGAAGACGACTACGCTGGCGGCATCAAGGATGCCCTTGCTGTAATTATGCCCGCCATGAAGGGCGAGTTCAACAAAGAGGAATACATGGACGATACTGGTGACGCCATCCTCGGACTCATAGTGATGATTGCCATAATATGCTTTATCGTAGTTGCTATGAAGAAAGGTGGAATGGGCACCGGCACAGGAACCAACACCCGCACCTACACTGGAGGTCCCATCATCTTCCCTGGCGGCTACAGCGGCAGGTCCAGCGGTGGCAGCAGTTGGGGTGGCGGTAGCTCTAGCGGAGGCTGGGGCGGCTTCGGTGGCGGCAGCTTTGGCGGCGGTGGCGCCGGTGGAAGCTGGTAGGTAACACAGTACATAGTTAAGAGATTGCTTTTTATCACTTTTGCAATAGAAATGAAATTATTATATAAAGGATTATTGATTGCTCTTGTTGCAATGGTATGCAACATGGGCATGGCGCAGGTGCCTGATAAACCTGCTAACATGGCGCCAATCGTTGACATGGCGGGAATTATTAATAACGACTCTCTTGTCAATGCTCTCAACACAAGGCTTGACTCGCTTTCACGACGCACCACCAACCAGATAGTGGTGGTCACCGTCAACGATTTGGGCAATCTTGAAGCCAACCAGTTCGCCACCCAACTCGGCAAGAAGTGGGGCATTGGCGACAAGAAATCCAACAACGGCGTGGTAATTCTTGTAAAACCCAAGAATGACAAAGGCGGCGGTGCAGTGTTCATCGAGCCTGGATATGGCCTTGAAGGCGCTCTGCCCGATGTCAAGTGCAGGTATATCATCGACTCTCTCATGGTGCCTCATTTCAAGGATGGCGACTATGCTAGTGGCATTGAAGAGGCAGTCAACTACATCGAGCCTATTGTCTTAAAAGAATATGAGCAAGCGCAAGCTGCTGCAAGCAAAAGCAGTAACAAGAAAGGCGGCAGAGGCTATGGATGGTGGATTCTGGGTGGAATAGCTGCAGTAATAGGTGGGCTCTCATTCCTGAGAAAACGCAACAAGAAGAACCTGCCGCAACAACCCGCCAACGATAACGATGCCGAGACAGGCGTAATGGCGGCAACGGGTGCAGCTACGGCACTCGCAGCAAGCACTCAAGACGAGCCTGAACCCGATGACGAAAATAATGACGAAGATAACGAGGAGGAAGACAACAAACCCAACGAGCCCGAGCCCTACAAGTATAAGTACGGCGGTGGCGACTTTGGCGGTGCTGGCGCTGGCGCAAAGTTCTAACAGCCATGCATTAATTTAAGTGGAGCTAGTTATTTCACTCCTTTATTTCCTTTAATTCATCTCTCTCCTTCAATAAAAAATATGACCGATTTCTTTAATAAAATAGGAGATGCCATTATCGCAACGGCCGATATGCTGTGCGAATACCCCGAGTTTATACTGCTAATTGGCGGTGGATTATTTTTGTTTCTATTTTCAAGAGCCGTGTCTCTCAGGCGACTGCCGCAAGCCATAGGCGTGCTGCGACAGAAGCAAGCTGCCGACAGCGGCAAGCAGACAGGCCAAATTAGTTCGGTTCAGGCACTGCTCAGCGCCATCGCAGCAACTGTGGGAATGGGCAACATCGCCGGTGTGGCGGTGGCGTTGACAGTAGGCAACGGCAATCCAGGTGTGATTTTCTGGATGTGGGTGAGCGCCCTTGTGGGAATGACCACCAAGTTCTTTGAGGGCACTCTCGCCATCATGTACAAGGGCAAAGACAGTGCCGGCGAGGTGCAGGGCGGTCCTATGTATATCATAACTAAAGGGCTTGGCGAGAAATGGAAACCCCTCGCAATTGCGTTTGCCATCTTCGGATTGGTCGGCACCCTGTGTGTGTGGCAAGCTAACCAACTCGTGGAGTCGGTAACCACAGTATTCACCACTCCTATGGGCATAGAGAACACTCCCTGGCTGCGCTTCATCATGGGCATTATCATGGTAGCCATCGTGGCAGCCGTGATCCTGCGAGGAATAAAGAGCATCGCCGCCATTGCATCTAAGATGGTGCCACTCATGGTGGCTCTCTACCTCATTATGGTGCTCGTGATAATGGTCATGAATTATGACAAGATTCCAGGTGTGTTCGCCTCTATCTTCAAGGGAGCGTTCACCTTTGAGGCAGGACTGGGTGGCTTTGCCTACGTGGCTCTCATCGGAGCCCGACGCGCCGCCTACGTAAATGAGGCAGGTATCGGTACCGCCTCGATGATGCATGGCGCCAGCAAGAACACCGAGCCTGTGCGCGAGGGACTCATCGCCATGCTCGGACCAGCAATCGACTCGGGACTGATTTGCACACTCACCGCGATACCCATCATTATCGCCGGAAACTACATTGGCGTGGGCAATGACCCCAAGGGCTTGGCTATAGCTTTGGGAGCATGGCAGCAGCTGATACCAAATATTGGCCACTACCTGCTTATGATTATCGTGTTCTTCTTCGCTTTCTCAACTATGTTCACCTATAGCTACTACGGTCTCAAGTGCACCAATTTCCTCTTTGGCGCGCACAATGCAAAATACTATAACTACTATTATCTCGCAATGATTGTGGTGGCAGCCGTAGTGCCTCTGAAAGTAGTGGTGGGATTCATGGACATCGCATTCTTCCTTATGGCATGCTGCACCATGACAGCTATCCTGCTACTCTCACCCAAGGTGATAAAAGCCGAAAAGGAGTATTTCAGTAGAACTCGAAAACAGCAAATTGAGCAGAAATAACAATCGACACTGGTTTGTATTAGCTTCCCCTCTAAGATAGAGGGGGCAGGGGGAGTATGACAGACTCAAGGAATCACAGCAATTATTTCCATCGAACTCACGATAATAATAAACAACAGAATCATCTGAATAATCTTTCCACAAATTATTCAGATGATTTCAATTTCTGTTATTTCAGATTTCTCAGAAAAATCAGTTGTTTTTTAGATTGCCAGCAACGTAATCATTACTGCTTGACAAAAAAAGAAAGAGCGAATAGTGCCGAAGCACATCTTCGCTCTTCTCCTCTCTCCACAGCGGTGCGTACAGGACTCGAACCAGCGACCTCCTGCGTGACAGGCAGGCATTCTAACCAACTGAACTAACGCACCAGTTTGGAATTGCGGTGCAAAGTTACACACAATTTTTGAACTGACAAATTTTTTCGCAATTTTTTTTCAAAAAAAATGTTTTTCTACTATTTTTCGGCCTAAGCTATTATAAACTATAGGTTATAAATATACAGAAATATTGCAAATTTACTTTTATCTGACCTTACTATCACATTTTTGCTACTAAAAGGGGTAGTTTTATCAAAAAAACAATAAAAAGAATTATAATTATTTGGAAATTATATCATTATGTTTTTATTTTGCGATGCAAATTTTGAATTTTAATAGATGACAATCAAATGACTAACACGACTAAAGATTTAACTGGGCGAGAACGGGAAGTTCTAAGGTTTCTTGTCGAGGGTTTGAGCAGCCGTGAGATTGCCGAGAAGTTGTATATCTCTATCAATACTGTTCAGTATCACCGCAAGCAATTGTTGCACAAGACTGACTCGCGCAACGTTGCCGAACTCATAGGTAAGGCTTACAGATTCAAATTAATCGACCTAGATTAATCAGCACTCTAGATTCATCAAGGTATAGTACTAATAACCATCCCAAGATTGCTCAAGGGATGGTTTTTTATATTTTACTCGAATACTATAAATAACTAGTCAATAATCTCAAACCCTGTATAACGTTGCAAAGCCTTGGGGATGCGAATGCCTTCTGGGGTCTGATTGTTCTCGAGCAGAGCGGCAACGATGCGGGGCAGTGCCAGTGCCGAACCGTTTAGAGTGTGGCACAGATGGGTTTTCTTGTCGTCGCCACGATAGCGGCACTTCAGACGGTTGGCCTGGTAGGTCTCAAAGTTTGATACCGAACTTACCTCGAGCCAACGTTTCTGTGCTGCGCTCCACACCTCAAAATCGAAGGTGATAGCGCTGGTGAAGCTCATGTCACCACCACACAGACGGAGGATGTGCCAAGGTAGTTCGAGCTTCTCGAGCAGACCCTGAACATGGTCTTTCATCTCCTCAAGAGCGGCATAGCTGTCCTCAGGACGCTCAATGCGAACTATCTCTACCTTGTCGAACTGATGCAGGCGGTTAAGACCGCGCACATCTTTGCCATAGGAGCCAGCCTCACGGCGGAAGCATGCGCTGTAGGCGCAGTTCTTCTTGGGCAGATCCTCAGGATTGAGAATCACGTCACGATAGATATTTGTCACGGGCACCTCGGCGGTGGGGATGAGATAGAAATTATCTACCTGGCAGTGATACATCTGACCCTCCTTGTCGGGCAATTGGCCGGTGCCGAGACCCGACGCCTCATTAACAACCAATGGAGGTTCAATTTCCACATAACCTGCCTTGCCAGCCTCATCGAGGAAGAACTGGATGAGGGCGCGCTGCAACTTAGCACCCTTGCCCACATACACGGGGAAGCCGGCGCCAGTGATTTTCACGCCTAAATCAAAGTCAATTAGGTTATACTTTTTGGCGAGTTCCCAGTGTGGCAGAGCATCCTCACCGAGGTGTGGCTCAGGGCCACCGCTCTTCTCCACCACATTGTCTTCGGCGGTGCTACCCTCGGGCACACCCTCATAAGGCATATTGGGGATAGTGAGCAAAATCTCTGTTATCTCGTTGGCGGCAGCGGTCATCGTGTCGTCAATTTCCTTGTTGGTAGCCTTTAACTGAGCTACGGCTGCCTTTGCCTGCTCAGCCTCGTCGCGCTTACCTTGCTTCATCAGGGCGCCAATCTGCGCCGCCATCTTGTTGAGTTGCGAGGCGTTGTCGTCGCGCTGCTTCTGCGCTGCACGGCGCTGCTTGTCGAGTTCTACAATTCTCATTATTGGCTCTCGAGCATCAAAGTGCTTTACTGCAAGCCTCTCTATAACATGCTCGGGATTCTCATTAATTACTTGTAAAGTTAACATTATATTCTAAGTTTTAGTTCTTAGTTTTGAGTTTTTAGTTCTTAGTTTTGACTAGCCACACTCGATTTTCTAGAATTTCTAGACATGTCGCTATTTAGTCGCCAAACGATATAGTTCCTGTGGTGGTGCCTTTCTTTTTGCCGATGGGTGAAGCGGGCTTGGTTTGTGCGGGCTTTGAGGGTGCACTCTGCAACTCGCGGAACACGTTCTTCACTTGCTGGTCGCGCTTGAAGGCTGGATTCTTCTCGAGCAAGTCAACTATCTCATCGTTGTCAATGTCCTCAGGTCGCAGCACGATGTATTGAGCCATAGCGCGCTCAAGGTCGAGGTCGTTGAACTTATCGCCATACTCCTGCTCAATGCGGCTGGCTGCAGACACGGTCTTGGTCTCGCCCTTATTCTCACCCTCAGCCAATGCCGTCTCGGCGTCGAGCGACACATTGAATCCTGAGGCAAGCATGGTGATCTTTATCTTATCGCCAAGTGTATCATCGTAGGCAACGCCCCAAATCATATCGTGATCGAGGGTGAACTGCGCCATGAAGTTCTTCATCTCGTCTATCTCGCTCATCTTGAACTCATCCTTAGCATTGCGAGAATAGTAGATGTTCATCAAAATGCGCTGTGAGCCATAGATGTCACGGTTCTTGAGCAGTGGTGAGTTGAGAGCATCTTGAATAGCCTTGGTCACACGCTGGTCACCCTCGCCATAACCCGAACTGATGATTGCCACACCGCCCTCACGCAATGTGGTGTTCACATCGTTGAAGTCGAGGTTGATATATCCGTCAACATTTATCATGTCGCTGATGCTGCGCGCGGCCACCGACAGCGTGTCGTCGGCCTTGCCAAAGGCGTTCATAAAGTTCAAATCGGGGTAAATCTCGCTCAAACGCTCATTGTTGATGATGAGCAGAGCATCAACGTACTTCTGCATCTCGTCGGCACCGCTAAGAGCCTTTATGATTTTCTTCTTGCCCTCAAAGAGGAAGGGGATGGTGACAATTCCAATGGTGAGCACGCCCTTCTCACGAGCGATGCGAGCCACCACGGGAGCAGCGCCAGTTCCGGTGCCACCACCCATACCGGCGGTGATAAACACCATCTTGGTCTCGTCGTCGAAGAGTGCGGCAATTTCGGCCTCGCTCTCCTCGGCAGCCTGCTTTGCCAACTCAGGCTTGTTGCCGGCTCCCAGTCCAAAGGTCGTGTTGGGGCCTATGAGCACACGATTGGGCACCGGCGAGTTGTTCAGGGCCTGCCGGTCGGTGTTCATCACCACGAACGACACGCCATTTATGTCTTGTTTATACATGTGGTTGATGGCATTGTTGCCACCGCCACCAATTCCTATCACCTTAATCAAGCAAGGCTCTTTCCCTCCATCGGGAGTCTCGCGATTGCCAAACCCAGGGTCGGCGTCAATCTCTCCAAAAATGTCTTTCTGCTCTGGCATCATTGGGGTCTTGTTCTCGCTAGCTTTGACATTGCCTGCAATACCGTCTTTTTTATCCATATCTGTTGATGTTGTTTACTAGTGAAAAAATCTTTTGAAGAATTTGCCTGATGAAGTAATGGTTTTTTAATCGTCAACGTCGTCTTCGGTCATCAACTTCTCCATCTTCTGACGGGCCTTATCAAGCCACGACAACCCCTTGCGGCGCTTGGGCTCTGGGCGCTCATTGGGCTCAGGACGAGCTGGTTTATTGGGTCGTGTGGGTTCCTCTTCGCGGAAGCGGCCATAGCCGGAATCGCCGCCATCGTCATTGCCACGATAGCCATAGTCGGGAGCTACATAATCATCCTCGGCATTACCGTAGGTATTCAAACGCACGCACGACTGATTGATGGGCAAATTGTGCGCTGCATTTGAGAGCAGCGAGAATAGCTGCACATACTCGGCACGGTTGATATTGTGGTCGAGAATGTTAAGCGTCTTAGGATAAGAGCCCAAACGAACCTTGAGCTTTATCTCGTCCTCAATGCGGCGGGCGACACCTTGAAGCTGTGCGCCTCCGCCTATGAGTACAATGTTGTGCAGGTCAACAATCTTCACGCCAGCATAGGAAATCTGTTGCTTGATGTTGGCGATAATCTCACCTGTGCGAGCAGCGATATAGTTGGCGGCATCGGTAGAGTTAACACCCTCAATAGAGATGTGGTCCACGTTCTTGTCGAGAGGGTTACTGATGTTTTTCTTCACACGCTCGGCTGTGTCTTCCAATATGTTGAGACCCACTGTGATGTCGCGGGTGATGTTACGGCCACCCAGCGGCAGTGTTGTGAGATATACCAGCGAGCCATCTTTGTAGATCGACACCGTTGTGGTCTCGGCACCCAAGTCCACCAGCATGCAGCCCAGCGACTTCTCCGACGACTCAAGTATCTCGTCGGCAACTACCAGCGGAGTGACAAGATACTCGCGCACTCGTGTAGAACCAGACATCACACGGTCGAGATTGAGCTTGAGGTTAGGCTTGGCGACTATCAGGTTGAGCTTTATGTTGATGTTCGAGCCAAACTGCCCGCTCGGGCTCTTGGTCTCGTTTTTGTCAACGTAGTAGGTGCGTGGCACCACTTTGATAGTCTCATAGTTCTTGATGGGGTCACGACCTGCCTCGGCCACAATGCGGTCGAGCACTTCGTCGGTAATGGGAACGGTAGCGTCAAGGGTGTGATTCACCTCGGTGGGCTCGCTGTGCAGCGAACGTCCGCTGAATCCCACATACACCTCGTCGATAGTGCCATCAATGCGGTTTTCCAATTTCCTGATGATGCTATTGATACACCCTTTAGTGTTTTCCACGTTCTGCACGCATCCATGCCTAACGCTGTTGATGAGTTTCTCCACTTCGAGATGATTGATCTGCACATATCCGGCATTGTTCTTCTCGGCTATGGCACCCACAATCTTCGAACTGCCAATCTCTAAAGCTGCTATGTATTGTGACTTGCTCATATATATAAGTGTTAAGTATTTAGTACAAAGTGTTAAGTTTAAGTGGATTTCTTCTCTTTAGGAGTTTCCTTTGGTTTTTCTTTTTCCTTAGGTTTCTCCTTTGGTGGCGAAGTCTCGGGAGGTTTCTGGACATCGCCCTTATTCTCGGCAGGAGTGGTGGTCAAAGGCATGGAAGTTGGCTTCTCGGTAGCCATCTTATTGACTGGAGCCTTGCTGTTATCACTCACTCGCATGGTGCCGGGATCATCGGCTTTCTCGTCCTCATCGGGATCATAAACATTCTTTACCTCCACCAGCTTGTCGCGTCGTGTGGCAACAATCTGGTAGTCCCACTTCACCGAGATGGTGTCGTAGTACATCCACCCTTTCACTGGCATCACCTTTTTATAGAACAGCTTGAGTTTTCTGAACTTCGACTCAAAACTGTTACAGTTGCCAATGTTTATGACATGGCCCTTCACCGAAGGCACAAGTATTATATTGTTAGTGTCGCCAATGCAGTACATTGTCACCAGTGCCTTCAACGCCGAGTCGCTCTCCACATACTGCACCAGAGGCAGCAGGCGCATGGGCGTGAACTTATTGGTGAAATGCCCCTGCACGACAGGCACATCGATATTGCAGTTGGCTACGGCGGTCATGCGTTTGCCCTGCTTATTGACATAGTAGGACTGGTCGCCGTCAAACACGCGCATCACGGGCACGATTTGCGAAACGTTTATTTTCAGAACGCCACCGTTTACAAACATGCACTCCACCGACTCGATATACTGCGACTGGGAGAGCACATTCTCAATTTCCTCCACGTTGATCTGCCACACGGGCACGTTCTTAACGATAATGTGCTTGCGCTCAAGCTCCTCGATTACATAAGCAGGAGTGACAAAATTTAAGCCCTCGTTGTTCTCAATCTCCACCTGTATCTCGGTGCATGCCTCATCGCGCCCCTTGTTCCTTGCCCAGAAGGTACCTCCAATGAGCAACGCCAAGAGCGCTAAAAGCAATATGTAGCGTAAGTATTTCAAGTAACTATCGTTTTACTTCTACAAAGATTGTTTCTTTACTTCTTCACAAATTTGTGGTAGCAGATCAACAATGTCGCCTGCCCCAAGCACTAATAAAATATCAAAGTTAAGCAAATGTATCGACTTAATCAAATTTTCTTTAGAATAAATTGATTTTTTCGCACATTTCACATCTTTTAATATAATTTCGCTCGTAATTCCCTCTATTGGAAGCTCGCGAGCAGGATAAATGGGCAACAAAATCACCTCGTCGGCATGAGAAAGAGAAGCAGCAAACTCGGATGCGAAATCGCGGGTGCGTGTATAGAGGTGAGGCTGGAACATCACTGTGAGCTTTCGGCCATCATAGAGGTCACGAACGCTCTTGATGCTCGCCAAGAGTTCGTTGGGATGATGAGCATAGTCGTCAATGACCACTTTACCCTTTTCGCCAGGTTCCTTGAGCCAGAACTCAAAGCGGCGCTTAGCACCCTGGAAGGAAGCTATCGCCTCGCGCATAGCCTCGGCCGAGATGCCCTCAAGACGGCATGCCGCCATCGAGGCTATCGCATTCTCGATATTTATATCTACTGGAACGCCGAGCTTGATATCGGCAATTGTCTCCCACGGAGTAACCAAGTCGAAGACAATCTCGCCATTGCCCTTGCGCACGTTGCTAGCATGGAAATCGCCGTCGTCTTTTGAATATGTGTAAATCTTAACTCCTTCTGCCACACGGGGTTTCAAGGCAAGACCTGTATGCACTATCAATGCGCCATCGCTGCGTACCAACTCGGTGAAATGGGCGAAGCTCTCGAGATAGTTCTCGTAGGTGCCGTAGATGTCGAGATGGTCA
Organism: Muribaculaceae bacterium; assembly: GCA_017618355.1. Classification (GTDB taxonomy): domain Bacteria; phylum Bacteroidota; class Bacteroidia; order Bacteroidales; family Muribaculaceae; genus Sodaliphilus. Next base: position 3,572 of record JAFZUL010000054.1, on the reverse strand, counting down.
GGGTCGGTGCTGGTAATGACGGCTATATAGGGTTTCAGATGGTGGAACGAGCGGTCAAACTCGTCGGCCTCAATCACTGAATAAGGGCTCTCGGGAGCCAGCAGGAAATTGCTGTTGTAGTTGCGAAGCACGCCGCCTAGGAAGGCGTTGCACCCTACCCCAGCCACAGTGAGGATGTGAGCCGCCATGCTCGACGTGGTGGTCTTGCCATGAGTGCCGGCAAAGCACAGGCCCTTGCTGCTCTCGGTGACGAGACCCAGCACCTTGGCACGCTTAACCACCTCAAAGCCGTTGTCACGAAAATATCGGAGCCCTGCATGGCTGTCGGGGACGGCAGGAGTGTAAACCACCAGCGTGGTCTCCGGATCGCGGCAATATTCGGGAATCAGATCGGGATTCTCATCAAAGAAGATTTCCACTCCCTCATCAACGAGGGCATGTGTCAATTCACTAGGTGTGCGGTCATAGCCAGCAATCTTCTTGCCTTGAGCAAGGAAATAGCGCTCCAGGGCAGCCATTCCGATGCCCCCAGCACCCACAAAATATAATGACTTGTAATCTTTCATAATGGTACAGTGTATAGAGTGTAGAGTATAGAGTACAGAGTTGAGGGTCACTTAACACTTATAACTTATTTTGCTATTTGCAGCACTTTATCTACGATTTTCTCGGCCGAGTCGCGCAGCGCCATCTTCGACACGTTTTCGCTAAGCATCTCGAGGACGCGTTCTTCCTCTATCGTGTTCAGCATCACGTCAACAAGTTTGAAGCCTGCATCGCTATCGGGAATCATCAAAGCGGCGTTACGGTTGACAAGTGCCATCGCGTTCTTGGTCTGATGATCCTCGGCAACATTTGGCGAGGGCACCAGCAGCGACGCCTTGCCTAGCAGCTGCAACTCGCTGATAGAACTTGCCCCTGCACGTGAAATCACCAGATTGGCAGCACGATAGGCCAAGTCCATATTGCTAATGAACGGCATCTGCTTGATATTAGTGACCTGCGATGAGATAAGGGCTTCGCGGCAACGCTCATCATAGATTTTGCCCGACTGCCATATCACCTGGATGTCGTCGTGCTTGCCTATGGTGCGCAGCCCAGCGATGATACTATCGTTGATGGTGCGGGCACCCAAGCTGCCACCCACTATCAGGATGGTGCGCTTATCAGGGTCGAGGTCAAACGCCTTGCGCGCTTCCTCGGGCGACGTCTCACACTCGAGCAACGAGCGGCGCACGGGATTTCCCGTGAGCACAATCTTATCGGCGGGGAAGTAGCGTTCCATTCCCTCGTATGCCACACAGATGCACTGCGCATTCTTGGCAAGCAGCTTGTTGGCAACGCCTGCAAAGGAGTTCTGCTCCTGCAGTAAGGTGGGGATGTCGTGCTTCTGGCACTCGCGCAGCATGGGACCGCTGGCATAGCCACCCACGCCCACTGCCACGTTGGGCTGGAACTGCTCAAGGATGTCGCGGGCCATAGTCATGCTCTTCTTGAGTTGATAGAGCACTTTGACATTGCGCCACAAGCGCTTACGGTCAAAGCCAACCACTGGCAGACCCTTAATCTCATAGCCCGCAGCTGGCACTCGCTCCATCTCCATGCGTCCCTCTGCGCCCACAAACAAGATATCGGCTTGCGGCACGCGGCGCTTGACTTCGTTGGCTATCGACAAGGCGGGAAAGATGTGCCCACCTGTGCCACCGCCACTTATCAACACTTTCAGTTTGTTATGATTTCCACTCATTTTTTACAGGTATTTCTGATGGATTTCGGGCATCAAGGCCGCTAGGCAGATTGTTGCCGTCATCCTTGTTCTTTCCATTTACATTGTTGGCGATAGTGCGGCTCACACTGAGCATCACACCAATAGCGATACTTGTAACTAAAATTGATGTACCTCCCTTGGAGATTAGCGGCAACGGCTCGCCCGATACGGGGAACACACCAGTGTTGATTGCCATGTGGAACAGCGCCTGGAACGTGATCATCGCCGCCATACCGATGATGAGCAACGCCGGCAGCACACGGTGACATCGCCGCGCTATCATCGCCGCTCGCGACAGCAACCACAGATACAAGATTATCAAAAAGATGCCTCCCACAAAGCCTATCTCCTCCATAATAATAGAGAATATGTAGTCGCTGAAGGCCAGAGGCAAGCGGCTGCACTCGCGCGAGTTGCCTATGCCCACGCCCCACAGTCCACCATGAGCTTGTGCCATAATAGAGAACATCTCCTGCGAGTTCTGACTATTGACTGAATCATGAAGCAGCTCATAGCGATGAAGCCAGTTATAGATGCGGTCTTTGCGCATGCCGTGGCGGTTCACGACCTTACTCTTGTCAACAGTAGCAGCTTGAGTTTCTTGAATGGCTGTAACCTGGCGCATATTCTCCTCGCGCTTGTCGCTGAGGTCTTTCCACACCCAGAACAGGCCACCCACAACGGCATATATCGCCAACACAGCAAACAACTTTTTGAGACGGGCACCGCCCACCACAAACATAGCGGCACTGATGGCCATAAGCAGCAGAGTGTTGGTCAAACCACTGTTAATCATCAGCGCACCAAAAACAGCCACTAAGGCAGCCGACACGGCAACACCCTTAGTCGATACGTCACGGTCTCCCTGGTTTTTGGCCATAATATAGGCTAGAGCCGTTACCGCCGAGAGTTTAGCCAACTCCGACGGTTGCACCGACAACCCAATGACGGGTATCGTGAATGCACGCTGCGCGCCATTGACCACCTCACCAGCCACCAGCACATAGATGAGTGCCACCATGGTGAAAATCCACAGCAAGGGGATTAGCACAAGCAGCAGCACCTTGTTGTTGTAGTTGATGCGGCTCAAACCAATGACGAAAAATGAGCCTAAGAGCAGGAACGCTACCTGCTTGATGATGGGCTCATACACTCCCATCAGAGCCACGTCGCGGCTCGACGCGGAATAGGACTCCACTATCGACACAACCACCAGGGTAAGGTAGATACCCCAAATCCATGGGTCGCCATAGCGCATGGTCATTTCCCTATATCTTGATATTTTCTCTTTCTCACTCATATCAGAATTACTACTCTAAATTGTTAACACATTCCTTAAATTGTGCGCCACGGTCCTCGTAACTCTTGAACAGGTCAAAGCTGGCGCAGCAGGGTGACAGCAGCACGGTGTTGCCGTCTTTAGCGAGAGCATGGCATTTTTCTACACACTCAGCCATGCTGCGGGCATCCTCTATCACAGGCACTTTGCCGTCGAAGAAGGCATGCAGCTTGCTGTTGTCAACGCCCAAGCACACCAAGGCGACAACTTTCTCTTTTACAAATTCCTCTATCTCACTGTAGTCGTTGCCTTTGTCTTTGCCACCAAGAATAAGAACCACTGGGTCGGTCATGCTCTCGAGGGCATACCAAGTGGAGTTCACATTGGTAGCTTTGGAGTCGTTGATATATCTCACGCCGTTGAGCGTGCGCACAAACTCGAGGCGGTGCTCTAAAGCCTCAAAGTTGGCGAGCGCTTTGCGGATGTTTTCTTTCTTGATATCGAGCAAGGTGGCACTGATACCGG
>JAFZUL010000053.1 GCA_017618355.1 Muribaculaceae bacterium | reverse complement strand
GCCGCTGCTATGCCACATTACACACCGATGAGCCGTTTTCCCGTTCTCCTGTTCGATTTTTACAATGCCTGTCACGTGGTCAAGCACTCGCTTGCCCATGACATAATAGACGGCATTAAACATGATGCGTCCGTCTTTTGCGGCAGCATCTTCCCACTCCTTGACGGTGTGGTAACTTTCAAATAATGTACTCATGCTTTAGTAATGAATGCTTCTATGTAATCACTGACGACCTTTCTCTCCAACTTGGAAATATTCCCGTGGTTCATTTTATAATAAAATGTACCATAAGCCCACCCGCATGCTTGCATGAGGGCTTCTCGAAAAATTGCCTTATCTGATTTAGGCAACTGTTTGTAAATTTTCAGAATGTTCATATTTTTTTCGTTCAAAATTTGTACAGTTCAAAAATAAGACTTAACTTTGCACAAAAGTAATACAATTTTTTCAAACAATCTTATATATAAGTAAGATTTTTTGAGAAAAATTTTTCAGTCCAATTTGAAATGTACAACGGAAAAATCATTAAAGAGCTGTTAGACAGGAAGAAGATTCCCTATGGCGACCTTTTGACCGCCATAGGCATGAATCCGAAACAGACATCAGTTAACGCGCTGGTGAATGGGAATCCGTCTGCAAAACGTCTGGAAGCGATAGCGGACTTTCTCGGTGTGACGATAGACACCTTGTTCATACGAGAAGGTGTTGAGATGTCAACCGAGGAAGAGTTGAAAACTCTCAGCATAACCCAGCTTCGGAATCAGGTTGCCCACCTTCGTGAGCAGCTGCAATTCCGTGAGGATATGCTCAAAGAAAAGGAGGAACGCCTCAAGGAAAAAGAGGCGAGAATCCAGCTTTTGGAGAGATTAAATGACGTAATTTCCTCGTCAAATTAAAGGTTTATTAACTGACTGCCAAGACCTTGCAAGGCATCCGTACTGGGACGATATAGGGACGGTAATATGCCAAAAACGGTCTTTTTCAGCAAAACTCAAAAATGTAACTTATTGATATTCAATAGCCGTTAAACCCTGATAATCAATGCGTTGAGTCTTGTCCTCTCCGCCAAATCAAGGGTAACACGCTGCATCGCAACGAGTTGCCCTTGATTGATAAGAAAATCATAGACGCAGTATAGACGATAGAAGTTTAACCATTTGCATTCTTCACTCCAAAGAATGTAAAAAAAATGTGCCCAGCACGGAAGAAATTAAACTCTCTTAGCGAGGTCTTGAAGTTCACCTATCCAAAGCTTCACACTGGCGGCAAGTGGTATGTCGATTTCTATGCCTACGATCCTGCCGATGGCAAGATGCGTCGCAAGAAATATCATCTTGACAACATTGAAAAAATCAAAGAGCGGCGCAAGCGAGCCAATGAACTCATTGAGTCGCTGACCAAACTTTTACGTGAGGGCTGGTCGCCTTGGGTCGATGCTGACAGCAACCGAGCCTACACTTTATTAGAGGAAGCCTTAAATAAATATGAGGCATTCGTCGAAAGAATGCCGAAATACAAAACACGCAAATCCTATACTTCACGGCTGAACATTTTGCGCAAATACAACGCGCAGCGGTTGTTGCCAATCAGATATGTGTACCAGTTCGACACGGCATTTGTCAGCGACTTTCTCGACTACATATTTTTGGATCGAGAAGTCAATCCGAGAACCAGGAACAATTATCGGCAGTGGTGCCAGTCTTTGGCAGCATTCTTCATCGAGAAGCAATACATGAAAAGCAACCCCGTTGAAGTCATCAAAGATATAGCTGAGGTGGGTAAGAAACGGCAGCCGTTAAGTGCTGCCATGTTGAAGCAGCTGGAGTCTCATCTTCGTGAGTCTCATCCATACTTCTACCTCGCTTGCATGATGGAGTATTACACTTTCATCAGGCCAGAGGAATTGAGCCACATCACGCTCGGCGATATCAGCATCAAAGAGCAGTCGGTATTTATCTCGGCTGCTGTCTCAAAGAATAAGCGTGATGGCAAGGTGGGTCTCAATGATAAGATAATAAAGTTCATGATTGCGCTGGGTGTGTTCCAATTCCCGAACGATTATTATCTGTTTGGGCCAAAGGTAACGCGCCCATCAGCGACACGAGGTGACAGCGAAATGTTCAGAAGAAAGTGGAACACGTTAGTGCGTAAAGGTCTCGGCTGGAGTGACTGTTACCAGTTCTATTCGTTGAAAGACTCCGGCTTGCGTGACCTTGCCAACAGTGAGGGCATAGTCATAGCTCGAGACCAGGCACGGCACACCGATGTCAGCACAACCAACAAATATCTGCAGGGGCGTGATGCAGCCGTGCATGAGGAAACCAAGCACTTCAAAGGAAATCTTTAGTCAATGCGGTAGAAGTAGCCAGTCACCAAGGGCGACACGCCTTTGGCTGTGATGCTGTATTCTAGCTTCTCACAGGCGTACTTCTTGTTGTTGATGATGAACAAGCCAGTAGAGCGCAGCACTTCGTTAGAGATAAACTTGATGCAGTATTTCACCGTGGTATCGATGACACGTCCATCATCGAGGCATTGATTGGCAATAGTCTGTATGTTGCCAAGATCAGCAAGAGATATATAGCCGTTCTGGTCAACATCGCTGTTGCCAGCACCGACGTTATTGACCAAATAACGAGGGTAGGCATAGATCCTCGGATATGGTCCAAATATGGTTGTGTTGGTGCCATAGCGTTTAGCGGTCACCGAATACAAACCATCAGGCACCATGGCCACATACATCTTATCAATGCTGCTGCCTTTTTCGACCGTCTCCTCTCCTTCAATGAGGGCTTGCAGGTCTGTATTGTCGTTAGTGGCACCATTGATAAGGTCAGAGCCGACATTCTCTCTATCTTGAACTATGATAATGTTCACAGAGCCTTCGCCTACTGTCGTATCATACCACTTGTTTCCGCTTTTAGTTGTCTCAACGAATAGCACTTTTTGCTCCACTAGCTGAGCAGGGACAATCTTCAATTCAACATCAATGTTTGAAGTGTCGGGTTTGCGTTTCAGCGGTCGAAGCTGGTTGACTTCCTTGAACACATATTCGTGGCTGTCCTCGATATAATAGAGGATGAACTGATGCCCGTCAACAACAAAGATTTTGTTTTTGTCGGAAGCAGAAGCACCATTGATGATATATTGCTTCATCTGCGCCAGCGTAGTGAAAGTGGTATCGTCAATGGTGGCCACCTCCATGATATCGTCGCTGATGTGCGCCATGCCATCTTCCATGTCAGCCCAACCGACGTTGCCATTGCTGATGTCAGTGGTTTCGCTTTTGTCGACTTCCACTGAATACTCATCGACAACTTCGTTGATGATGGTAGGGTTGGAATCATCCCACCACTGATTTCGTGAAATGATGCGACTGGTATGGGTTGTTTCGTCAACCTCGATGACGATGCCCATGAAGTGTTCAATCTGCGTCAAGAAGTCATTGACCGTCCAGTGCGGTAGTGCCTTGGCAATCTCACGGCGGTTGTTGGCGCAAGCGATGAATATGCGAGGGAAGATGTTGTTGCTTTGATACAGCAGCCTGAGCGAATCCAGGTCATCGTCCATGGGATAGCCGGTTGCTCGCATAATCTTGCGCAAGGTGCGGCATAGCATCGGCTGGAAAGAAGGGCAAACCTGCGGAAAGTCACCACCAGGTGTTTCTTGGTTGGGCCATGTCAGTCGGTACTCCGGGTAGTAGTTGTTGCCGTGCTTGCGCATAACAACCTCATTGCAGAGCAAGCCGCTCTCGCAATAGGAGTTCCACTCGCTATTGCTGTTGATGACAGGGAACGCAACACCTCTGTTCTCATAGGCATCATAACCCTGCGTCGGGTCATACGACCACCAGCGTCTTTTCCACCAATTATAGGCGTTCTCTGCAACTGTTTCGTTTTGGCTTTCTGGCGCATTACTATATAAGATTTGGGTTGTTTCCACCCAATCAATATAGGCGCGGAACATAGCTGTGCCTTTCTCTGTCGGCAGAATCCATGAAGTCATTTCGTTCTGCCAGTCACCCAGGTCAAGCTCGTCAATATAAACTTCGCTGCCTTTGGCATAGAAGTTCATTTCGCTGTTGCCACCAAGCAGCTGCACCTTGACCGATGTGTCCGTCACTTGATTGATGACAGCCTTGCCGTCGAGCAGCACTTTGTTGTCAACGCGAAGTACGGCGTGGAACTCTTGGAATTGAGTCTCCACGTCCTTGCGGTTGATGCTGCCGAAGATGGCTCTGTTCTCTGCACATTGCAGAGGCAGTTCCACATCGTAGGTATAGCTGCCTGACTTGGTAAAGTAGACATTTTCGCGCGTGAGTTTGATGGAAACATTCTCACGCAGCACGGCAGGTTTGTTGTCAAGAAAGAGTTCAATCATCTTTTGCGGAATCTGTAAGCTATCCAAAGAGCGAGCGCAATCAATGCTGCTCCACCAACAAGCATCAGTGCCTTTTGGTGCCAGTGAAGCACATTGACTTCCTGGATCTCTGTCACTGGGTATGGCTTTGGAATCTCGACTGTCACAATCTTAGGGATGCTGTCCGTGACTCTCACGGTGTCATGCAGCATCTTCCATCTGTTGCGATATGCTATTCTCTCTGTGAATACGGTATCGCCACGCTCATAGATGCGCACCGTGTCAGTCATCCAGATGCTGTCGACAACGGTGTTGGTATGATACACATCATGAGTGACAGGCACCTCTATAGGCACCTCCTTCTGCACTTCCACCGGAACATATATTTTTTTTGAGCAGCTGGTCGCCAGCAGAAGGCACGCCAATATGATAAGTTGTCGTGTCATACAATCTCGATCCAAATTTCTTCACCACGTTGCCGTGCCGGTGTGAGAAAGTCATCATAGAGGTGGTAGAATGCTTTTTGCGATTCCACCACACGGCCAACGATTCTGTTGTAGCCCACGATGATGCAGCCAGCTGAGCTGTTTTGGTTCACTCCGCAGTGAATCAGAATTCCCTCGAAGTGGGGTACATTACGCACCCACGGCATTACACCATTGTATTTCTTGGTGTAAGGGTACTTGGTGAAGTTCGAGAACTTGGGCGACTTGACAAAGGTTATTTTGTAAGTGCCGAAAGGGATGCAGGTTTGAGCTTTCACTTTCTGCTCGCCGTTGTCAAACTTGCCGTTGTGGTTCAAGTCGCGGTTTTTGTCCTCGATGGTGTCACATATATAAACACGCTTGCCGTCGGTCACGTCGTAGAGGTGTCCGATAGTGTACAAGCTTTTGAATGCTGTTCTTTCAAGCCTCAGTTTCATTGTCTATCTTTTTATGGATGTAGTTAGTGATTTCGCCAAATTTGCCTTTGATATAAGTGGCTATGCCTAACAATGCGCCACCTGTCACGAAAGCTTCACTGACATAGAACAGCACGCCATCGGTGATGCTGTAGTCGCCAGTGAGGAAGAAACACAAGAACGCCATGACTATCCCACTGAAGATGAGAATGATTGCCATAGTGTATGCCGCTTTGTCTCGGAAGTCAAGCTCGCGCCACCCTATGTGGCCATCTTTGTCGATATCGCAAGATCTTTTCATGATTGTATCACATTTTTAGATTCATACACTTGCCAATCGATATTGGCTTTTTCCTCCCAGCCATCAGCAACCGTGTCGCTGATGTGTTTGGCCCAAGCTTTTGAGAAATCTTCAAACTCTTTGAAGTCTTCAAAAGTGTAGTAAACCGGTTCTGTGTCCGTGCCAAATTTGTAGGTAGGTATGTTGCCCACCGCAAAGTCACGGGCATAGTTACGCTGATTGCTCTCGTCGAGCCAAACAAGATTACCTTTCCACTTGAAACCGCAGGTTATTTTTTCGTGAATATTGGCATTGATTTGTGCAATGATCATACTTTTCACGAAGTCAAGTGGAGGTATAAAGTTCAGGACTTGGCGATATTGGAATTTGCCATTCTCATCTTCGCCAAAGCCATAGAAAACCTCAAAGGTTTCCTCGCCGATGCGCTGGATGCCATCCATGCGTTCTATTGCGCCATAAATTTTGTCCATAGTCTCTTTTTTTTGGCAAAATTACCTCTATCAGAGGCAACACAAAAAGACAACACCCAAGGCATTGCCCTGGGTGTTGTGGAGTGGAAAAATCAAGTCTTATGAGAACTTATACTTGATTTTGTTGCCGTCAAAAACCTCGCTGATAATGGTTGTCTCGAATGGGAAGCCGTCTTCAATGTCGCTGATTTGGTCGAGGATGTTCTTCATTTCCTCGCTGGCAGTAAAGAACTTGCCCCATTCCTTTGTGGCAGGGTCGAAGAAGCTGACCACATAGCGGTCTTCACCTTGGCTGGTTTTTATGCCGCTTTCGTAATCGTGTACCTCAATAGTCTTGTTGACTATTGCACCGAGTCTCATCATCTTGCCTGGGAATCTTTTCTTTCCATCGGCTGGCGTGTATGTCACGCCCATTTCGCTGAACTTTTTCATTTTACGTGCTGTTATAGTTTCATATAAGTGGTTGCAGTCGCCATGTGCTGCCATGCCTTTGAACGCACCCATTAGTGCGATGCGGCGTTTGCGGCTTTTGACTTTCGCCATGTGCCTGGCAAATTTCTTCTTCGTGCGCTTCCGCACCAGCGAGTGAGTGCCGAAGTGTACATAACCGAGGAAGTCTAAACCATCGGACACAGGGCGAACCACCTCATTGTCCTTGACGGTCAGCTTCAGTATCGCCAGTTGGTCGAGCAGAATGTCTCGCCAAAGCCACAGCTGCTTCTTGCTGCCCGATAGCATAACAATGTCATCGCAGTATCGGTAATAATAGCGGACTTTCACCACCTCTTTCATGAAGTGATCCAATTGGTCAAGCAATATGTTGCCGAAGCACTGCGATGAGCGCAGTCCTATTGCCAGACCCGATGGCATTATGCGCACGAAGTTTTCAAGTATAGGCAACAATGTCTTGTCTTTAATATAACGGCAGACACACTCAAACATTATGTCCTGGTCAATGCTTTCGTAGAACTTGTGAATGTCGCACTTGTAAAAATAGGCTGTATCTTCGGGGTGCAGCCGTAGATCATCGCAGACAATCTTGTGCAGGTAGTGCATACCTCTGCCCTTGATGCTCGCCGCCGATGTTGGTATTATGGATTTATAGCAGTACTGGTCAACGACACGCATGATGGCATGGCAACCGATGCGCTGGATGACTGGCGGTGCTTGTACGACTCTGCGTTTTGGCCCGTCAGTGACCACCATCTCATGGACGTGTGTGATACGAAAAGAGCCGTCACGGATGGCGGCTGCAAGTCGGTCGATGATGAGCTGCTTTCTTTCACGCAGGAAAGCCTTTCGGCTCTCGTTTTTCAAGTCGCCGAGCACATCATCAAAGCTGGCGCTCATGTTACCCTGCTCGATGATAGCGTCTATGATGTTTCCATATCGCTTCATTGCCTTCAGGTCCTTGTGGCTCGTCACGTTCGCTTACGCTACCAGCAACATGCCACAGTTCTTTTGTTTCGGTCTTCTCTTACGAGGATTGCCGAGGCTCAGACCCCTCGCCCTTGCCAGTGGCGACACGTCGCCGTGGTAGAGGAACGATTGTGACCATACCCACGCTGAAACATGGGCGGTGTACCTTGAATTTAAGCCGCGAGCCGTTGTTGCTGTTCGAGTTCGAGGAAGCGTTGTTCGGGTTCACGTACACGAAGCCGTAGTTCGCATTGTTGTTGTTGCCGGACCGCAAAACAACACGGCCGCCTTGGGGTCATCCGCCTAAATCGCTGCAAAATTAATCATTTTTTATAAGCAAACGCATTTTTGCAAAAAAAATCGAGCCGCTAACGCGGCTAAAAAAAAAGGAGAGTGAGCAACCGCTTTCGCGGTTCTCACTCTGCGCTTTGTCGATTACGAATACTACTCAACGATTTCGCACACGCCCCTGAAGGCAAGCCGCGAGCCGCTGCTGCCGCTCGAGTACGAGGAAGCGCTGTTCGGGAACACGCACACGAAGCCGCAGTACGCACTGTAGCTGCTGCCGGACCGCAAAACAACACGGCCGGTGGAGTTTGTCAACTCTTGCGAGTCGCAATAATACTGGTTGTAGTTGGTGTTGGTGTGCAGCTTGCTCGGCACAACATCACAATAGCGTCCCCAGCGAAGGCGTACAATTTCGCCTGTGTTGGTGTTGGGGTCGCCCTTGATGGCTCGGTCGCTTCCGTCCGGCATGCGAATCTTCCAGGTTCTGTCAGCTGCGCTGCCAGTCGGAACTTCGCATTTGTTCTTGTAATAAGCAGAATAGCTCGACACATTGACGGCCACGAAATCCATCCACTCGCTTGCGCTGCCCCACCAGTCTTCAAGACCCATGAAGCGTGGGCGGCTGGCCTCACGCAACGGTGACGCATCACGTTCAAGGTTTGTGATCACGATATCACTACCGCCTGTCTGCGCACCGTTCTGTCCGTTGCCGAACAGTGACTGCGAGTTTCTGCTGCCATAGAACGCGAGGAATAAGATATCGACGCATTTGTGCATTTCGTAGTCCACGAGCTGATAACCTGCTCCACGGCAACGCGAGAGGTTGCGGAAGTCGAGGTAGGTCATGTTGAACGTGCGTGAGCTGTCGGGCAATGCAGACACACAGTTGCCGTTTGTGTCGTACTGCCAATAACTTGATGTCGTTGACGTACCAGTGCCACGAGTAGGTGTCACACCGCTGATTGAGCGCAGACGCTGCAAGGCATCCTTGTAGCACTTGTAAGTGCCGATAAGCTCAAAGTTGTGCTCTACCCAATCAGGCTCAATGGCTTCGATGGCACTGCTATCTACCGCAATAGCCTCGCTCTCGTCAAGCGTTAAGGTGTTGTTGAACGTGAGTGGTACGGTGAAGATGAATTTCACTGCATTTGCAGGCACGTTCTGGAACACATAATCACCAGCGAGGAAGTCGGTCAAGCTGTCGGAGATTGCTGGCGCGAATTTGCTGATAACCTTATCATCCTTATCGAGGAATAGAACACCAGTAGTCGAGCTGGTCATGGTCGGCCAGCGCACCTGCTTCATGCCCTCCACATTCATCTGATAGACTCTCGTGGTTGACGATTGACCGAGGTTTGCAGCGTCGAACACGTCGCCCTCATCAAAGGCTGACAAATAGACTGCCACAAGATCTGCAACGAGCGCAGGGTTGGCAGCTCCGTTGATGGTCGAAGCAAGCGACACGCGGCGGATCGTTGAAGCTGAACTTCTCGGCGTGCTGGTCTCACTCGAGAGTACCAGGTACTTCTTCTTGTTCAATGAGTCATTGATGCCCTTGTACCAGAAGTGAGGCAGACCAAGCATCACATCGTAGCCCTCACCACCAGCATCGGTACGGTCGAATGACGTGCCGTCGGCAAGTTTCTCGATGTCGTTGTCATCAATCTGATAGCACTTCATCTTATGATTGCTCTCGTCGTACACGGCTTTATAGACGTGTAGCATTGACTTGATGCGGGAAATGTGACCGCTTGGAATGTAACCCATCGCACCATCATTGGCATAGGTTCCGTTGTCAAGGTTCTTCACGCTGTCCTCGGCTGGTGCAGTCTTGCTGTCATCCAGTTGTACGACCGTGTACTGGGCGTTATAGACAGTCAGCAACGGGAAGTAGTTCTGTATGCTTGTAAGCGTTGCGGAGGCTACCACGTCGCTGCAAGTCCATACACCGGTCAAACCCGAACACTGGTTAGTCTCGCTGATAGCATCGCCGTTGGCATCAAGACCACGCACACCCATGTTAATGAGAGCAACGAGCGTAGAACTTGCGCCAGTCACATTCACGCCAGCAAGACGCAGACGTGTTAGGTTTGCACCTGCCGTGACCGCATCGGTGAGCAGTTGCGCTCCGTCAAGCAGAGGACATCCGTCAATGCGTATCTGCGTGAGTGCGCTCATACCGGCGAAAGTCAGACCGCCAACCTCATAAGCGAGGTTCGGCAAGTTGACCAATGTCAGGCGAGAAATCGTGTTCGGCAGAGTCAGTATCGTCACAGGCGATGTCTCGGCAAGAGCGAGGGTCGCCAGCGGTGAACCAGTGGCCACGAGCTTTTCAAGACGAGGACATTGCGATGCGTCCACACTCGTGATGAGAGTGTTGACGATATTCAACTCCTTCAGGAACGGCAGCGAGCCAAGCGGTGCCTCGGTCAGCGGAGAATAGGAACCGACACCGAGGTTGGTGTGAGATGCGCCGCCGAGAATCAACTTCTCGCAAAGGTTGAACGCACTGAACGAGACGAGCTCCGACTGCGAGATTGAGATTTCGCTAAGGTCTATCTCCTTGATGCGGTTAGCCTGGTAGATGTAGAGCAACGAGCCCTCAGTGTGGTCGAACAACGTGAAGCGGTGCGTTTGCCCGGCTTCAAGGTACACACTCTCACGGAGGTTGCCTGAGTTGTCGCTACCGACACCGAAATAGCCAGTCTTTGCAGCCTTGATGGTGATGCCTGTTGTTGTCTGTGCCTCTGTGTTGCCGTTGATACGAGCCGACCACACACCACTGAAAAACAATCCAGTGCGGTAGAATCCGTCACGCACGCGGAAACGGCGGTCAATAAACGAGGGCAAGGCTGTCAGGCGCAAACCATGCAGCGCATAGAAGTAGGTGGTGTTGTCTTCCACCGTGGTGTCGATGTTCTCTGTGCTGTCGATATACTTGCTTTCGCCATCATACGAGCTCACCGTCTTCTGCCACTTCTTGCAGATGTTATCGAGGAAGAAGTGTTTGCAGCCAGTGGGCGAGAACGGATTGAGCGTTACACCGTCCACGGTGGACTGAACGCTGCGCATGGCAGAAACGACGGTGTTCATGTCAATCTCTGCGCTTGCACTCACCTTGACTGTGGGCTGGCGATAGATGTTGTTCCACAATACCGAGCCCCAACCAGCATAGGGGTTGTTGTAGCCAGTCTGTGCATCGCTCGGCTTGTTGGGGTCAACTTCGGGATCAACGGTTGCGCCACCGGCATTGTCCTTACCGAGCAAAGTGTCTGCATCATAAATCTTGTTCGGGTACATGCGCACGGCACTTGCGTCCTGTGCGTTGCCGCCGAACTTGTAAACACCGCTCTCGACCGAGCCACCGTCATCGAGGAAGAACATGGGCTGCATGTTCTTGGCTTGCTGGTCAACAGCAGCGAGGTAGTCGGTGAATGCGTTGTACACATAGAGCGAGTTGACATTGACATATTTATAGAGGTCATCGTGCCAGTCGCCGCTCAAAACCACGTTGTTGTCGGTGTAGTCGTTATCGTTGCAGAACTTCATCAATCGGTAGAGCCACCACGGGCACTTGCGCCCCATGGCGAGGTCAGCTTGCAGCTGATCATCGTCAATCATGCACTCGAAGAATGCCGTCCAAGCAGGGAAAGTGGTGCCGCTGACACCGCTGCCCTCTTTGTCAATGAGCTTCTGCACCCATGAACTGATGTTGCTTGACGGAGCCATCATGTCGGCCACCGATGACACACCTTGCCACCAGCACATGCCCTGGTAGGCAAGCAGCTCAAAGCCGTCAACTGGGTTGAGCACGTCGCCAGTAATCGTCCAGGCACCATTCACCTGCTTCATTGTGCCAGTGGTATCAGTCCACGCACCGTTTTGATAGCGGTAGAACTTGTAGGCTGAACCAGCATATTGCGAAATGAGGTAAATCTTGCTTTCGTCTTTGGTCGTGCTTGCGCTGAGGAAGCGTGTTACCGCTTGCGCAAGGGTCTCACTCGACGTGCCGAAAAATTCGACGAAGTCACCATAATTCAAGCAGCCTTTGTTATATCCTGGCGTGTCCTTGAAACCGAGCGCCACCTGCTCACCCTTATCTTCTTTCCAGTTGCCTTTAGCGTAGAATTTGAGGCTGGTGCCAGTGCCGTCGGCATCGCGGTACATCGCTATCGGGTGGTTGGCGGTGGAGTGGTTCATTTTCAGACCAGTCAGATGCACCGCATTGTCACCGCTGCCGATGTCATAAGTACCATCGAAGTAGCGTTGTGCCGGTGTCATGTACTGACTGCCGAGAGCACGATAGGTTGCGTTCATCATGTTGCACGCACCGCAATCGTTCGCGTTTGTGGAGTCCGAGTAGTCCACCTTGACGGTAATCACGTCCACAGGGATTGAGTCCTCTTTGACGCGAACTTTGTTGTTGGCGAACAGCTTTGCAGCCTCATCATACTTGGCAACATTGTCGCTGCCGTAGGTAGCGATAAACTGCTCTCTCGTCAACTCAGGCTTGATGAAACAGCCGGTGTGCGCCACACCGTCCACATAGTAGGTAACACCAGTGTTTTTGTTCTTCTTGGCGAGATTGTAACGAGCATTCTTGATTGGTCGCTTCGCCGATGTCGTGCCTTGATTGCGACGGCGCACATTGTAAGCGATGAAGTTTCGCCATGGGCGGTTAGGGTCGCGGTAGGTAAGGTTGATAAAGTTGTTCTGGCTCGTTGACGTGGTGTTGTCAAGAGCTGTCACATCACTACCCTCGAAAGGCGACTCAATCAAGTACGGCATACCCAACGCGGTCAGTTTGGCTGCTGTTGGCCCGTTGCTGGTGTTACCGCTCCACACATCCTCAAAGTCATACTCGTTGACCATCGACGTGGTGTCTGTCAGTTTGACGAGGTAGTTGTAGAACTGCTGCATCCATGCAATGTTCTGCATCCACGCAATCATGTAGTAGAGGTAGAAGTCGCCATGCGTGCCGTTGAACGTGATGGGGTTGTCTTGCAGGAGATCGCTGTTTGCGGTGTACTCCACACACGCGCTCTCCTCGCCGTTGATGAACAACTTAATCAGCGAGTAACGAGTGCCCTTGAACTCCACATATTTGCTCGACGGTTCAACGAGGATGCCCACAGTCACCTTCTCACCATTGGAGTAGGTGCGCTCCTCAATCTTGCTGCCGCACTTGATTCCGATAGCCTGACCTGTGACATAGAACCCTGCGCCCGATGTTTCATCGAAGCAGTCAAGCAGGTGTGCATCATTATCGGCAATGTTGTTTGTGGCGAACTGGAACAGCAGGGCGAAACCAGTAGAAGCCACGTCTGCCGTGGCGAATGGTGCCAGGTTCAACTCTGCTGTGACATTCTCCTTGACGGCAAGGGCATTTGCACCGAGGTAGTTGTTGAATCCGTTAGATGACCAGTTTGCACCGTTGACATCAATCTCATAGTTGCCGCTCTCAATGGAGTGGTCGCCAGCCTCACTGTTTGTGCGGTTGGCAAAGTCAAAGGTGCACTCAGCGCCGGAGGTCAATGCTGCGTCAATCACACTGCCGTTGACGGTGAGGGTGATTGTGCCACTCGACGATCCTCCGCTGAACGCCTGGTATGCGAGTGTCGCACCTTGCGAAACTCCGCTGATTTGGCGTGTGACGGTTGCCACAGTGCTGCGGCTCAACGTAAGCGTGGAAATGGTGTTGGCATTTTCTTTGACTAACACCGTGCTTTCGTTGCTGCTCGGTGTGTAGGCTGCGACCTCGAGACTAACGGTCTCGTACATCCTGATTTTGCCGTCCTCTTTGTCATCATAGCGGATGGCCACGATGGGGGTGCTGCTTGCTGGGTTCACTACCATCAGCGTCGAATAGACGGTGTTGCCCTTGACATTGCTGGCGTTGTCTGTTCCGTACATACGGATAGGATAGCCGCCGTGCGTCAAGCCCAACGAAGTGGGGTTCACACTGATGTTGTGTGCGTAGCTGTCAGTGACTTGCGTTGTACCGATGTTTACCCATTCACCACCCTTATAGATGTCAACCTTTGCGGTGATTGTGCCCTGGTTGTTCGGGAACTGGAACATAGGCAGCGACTTCACTGTGTCAGTGGTTAGCACTACACTTGCCGAGGTGTAGTTGAGCACCTGAACACACTCGCAAGTCACGTCAACGGCAACCACGTTGATAGTTCTCGAGGCGCGGTCGCCCGAGCCATCGGTGGCGATGAGTTGCAGACGGCGAGTGGCAGCTGCGGTGAAGTATTGCGAAAGGTCGAACTCAAACGAATAGTCGGTACGGCTATCGCTGGAGGGGTGCGTCTGGCTGTCGCTATACAGCACCTGTGCGGTGTCGCGGTCAACGATCTGAATGTTGTCGATGCTGTCGGTGGTCGTGTTGTTGCCCTCAGTAGTGGCACTACGGATAGAGGCTTTCAGCACGAAAGAGCCACCCACAGCGGCATAGAAAGGTGAAGTCTCGAAGTTTACCGAGAACACCTTACTTGAAGATGAACCGCCACCGCCTTTAGGAATGCGCCACACATCACCGATGCGGTCGCCATTCTCGTTGATGAGGAAGTAGTAGTTATAATCGGCATCATAGTTGTCGAAAGTCTCTGCTTCGCTTTCCTCGACCATTTCAACGCCTTTTGCAAGGTGGGTGTATGCGCCTCCAGTGCTGAAAGCATCTTCACCACCGCTCTCAGGAGTGTCGCTGGTCTCCAGCTCAGTGCCGCCACCACCGAAGTCTTTCCAAAGGTCGTTAGTGCCGAAGTTGTCAAGCGATGCGCCAGTGTATTGCTTGGTTTCCCAAGTGTTCTCACCAGTTTGATAGGTGATGATAAGACCGAGTTTCGCATAAGGTATGCTTGTGGCGGTCTGCTTTGCCTGTAATGCTGCAAGAGCATAGGATAGGTTATAGTAGGCAGCCGATGTGCATGGCCCGCAAAGGTCGTTGATATTGATTTCAGATTCACTACCTGCGCTCATTCCAGCCATGTCAAGCCAGTTGTCGGGGTCTGTGAAGTGTGCGCTTGTCACATCAGCACCGACATACTGGTAGGTCTTCCATGTACCTGCACCAGCGGCAAAGGTTATCTGCATACCCACGGCAGCAAAACCTTTGGTCTGCGTAGCTGCAATAGCGGAGGCAAGGGTGAAATACCCTGTACCGGCAGGTAGCAGGTCGCTAGCCTCGTTGGTGACATTGTAGCAGTTGCCAACGGCAGCACTACCACCAAACTCTTTCCAGTCTGTTTCGTCGTTCCAGGTTGTGCCTTTCCACTGATACGATTTCAATCCGTCGCTTGTAGAGAGGGTGACAACCACACCTTTCTTGCGAACGAAAGCAAAAGCCGAGCCAGCTGTAAGCGCAACAAACTGCGACAATGACAGGTTTGTGCTGGCGTTGTCGGTCAGCACATTGCCATTGAAGAATAGACGTGGTGCAATTTTAGCGTCAATGTTGGCAAGGTCTGTCGCAACCTGGACCTCGTATTCGTGTAATTCAGTAGCGAGGTCAGAAACGTCATCTTGCACATCTTGAATATCATCGGAGAAGTCCTTGCCCATTGGCTGCAGCGTGTTCGCACTGGCTTTCCAATAGTACAGCACATCTGTACTGGTGCAGATAAACGACTTGCCACTGAGTGGCTTGTACTCGCTGTTGCTGTACAAGTCGCGGTCTGCCCAATCCAGATAGAAATCGTAGAGTGTCGGGAAGGCTTCAAGCCTAATGGCTATCTTTATCTCGCCATCAGTGAGGCGTGGCGATGCCACAGCACCCTCACCTGGTGCCAGGCGAGGTGAAGAATTAGTGGCCACCACCTCAGCATAAGTCACATCAGTGCGCACACCCAGCACGAATTGCTTCAAAGCAGTGACATAGAACACGTTCACGTCGCTGTCAGTCGATTTCTTCTCACTTGTGCCTTGCGTGATCGTTGCGCTGTCAAGAACACCCGAGAACTCCAGTGTGTCATCAAGCTTTGCCAAATCGCTCTTGTCGGCTTTGTTCGCAAGAGCGGTCTCGACATCGCTGGTGTTGGCTTTCAGTGCAAGGGCTGCGTTTACATCGCTGGTGTTGGCTTTCAGCGCAAGAGCAGCGTTCACGTCACTGGTGTTGGCTTTCAGTGCCAGTTGGCTAAGCACAGTGGTTATGTCAGAGACCACGCCGTTGATTTGCGCCAACTGCGTCGGTGTCAACAAACCAGCATTCGCACTGCTTGCCGCAGGGATTGTGATGGTGCGGTTCGCCGTGTCACCAGCTTCATCGGTGATACGGTATTGAATCACAAAGTTCGTCTCGCTCGTAGTTGCCGTGATACCTGTCGCGTCGATGATTTCGGTCGGCAGCACGGCCAGGCACGCTTGGATGAAATCCACAAACATCGTGCCCACACGCACCGCCGTGTTCTCATGCTCCTCCGTCGCATCACGAATCACAGCGGCTTGTGCCAAAAGATTGTTAAGTCTGCTACTCATAGTTAATGACTATTTTTTGTTTAATACATGGCAAAGTTATGATGTCGGCCACACCCACAAAAAGACATCACCGTTTGGCGATTGCCTTGCGTGTGTCTTCGAGGGCTTCGCATATCACGGCAGCAGCTTCCTCGCCCACCATGTGCGCCATGGTCTCTTTCATGCGCATCAACGAGGCGAATAGTTTCTTGGAGAACCAGTCGCGCCGTTCACGAGGTTCACCACTTGTGTAGTAGCCGCCCCATGCTGGGCCCACCTTGCGAGGAATGTCAAGCCGATGCTCATGGCGGTAGCTCGGAGAAAGGAATTCCAGGTCGCCGCCGTTATCCTTACCGTAACCGTAGCCCACGCCGTGCGCTTGGTAGATGCCATAGGCGAGGAAGCGCATCACGATACTGGCTGCGAGTCCATCGTGGGTCACGCTCTCGGTGAACGAGCCCATCAGCGTGCCGGTGCGTCTGATGTTCCAGAACTCTAGTTTATCCCGCCAGATCTGCACCATCATCTTCGCCCAGTTGTCAACCCATAGTTGCTGCTGGCGTTCTATCTCCTGTCGGTTCAGCTCTGCCATTCTGTTGCGTCAAAGGTTAGGTCGATAGGCTCGGCGACTTCTACCATAAAGTAGAGACCGGTGCAGCCATTGAGTAAGTATTGTCCCAGCTCACGACTCAGCACGCTCTCGGTACGCAGGTACACCATTTCGTTGCTCAGCAAATCCTCGTCGATGAGCATACGGGTGAGCAGCTGACGAAACAGCGTGCGGCATTTCTCGAGTGCTGCCGTGTAGGTAGCCATCGATTTGATGTTGTAGCGGTGCATGAGGAACACCGTCACTGTGCGTTTCTTGAACCAGCCGCCGTTGCGCCCACGGAATGTGGCACCATCGTTGGTGTCATCGACACAGAAGAATGCTGGTGCCGTGCGGAACTGCTGCAGCGGGCCCTGCAAGGTCTCGATGCCAGAGCAGGTGCAGAACTTGAAGTTCTCTGCCTGTGCCAGTTTGTTACTCTGCCAAAGGTCTTCAAAGTAGCCTATGTAGTCAAAGAGTTGTTTAGCGTTCATTTCTTCTTCATCTTCATCTTTTGGTTGAACTCGTCGGCTTCCTTGGCCTTTGCGTCCAGCTCGGTCAAGGCACGCCACGTGTCAATATTCAGAATGTCTTCTTCTTTGGTCACGTCGCCACCAGTGAGGGCGCGAATTTGGTTGTTCATCACCTCCATCATATCGGGGATGCCACCAGCCTCGCCACTGGGCTTGAATAGATGTGGGAACAAAGAGGCAAACATTGCTTTCAGCTGTGCCCACCACTGGATAACCAGCAGCTGCTCCCACACGGCAAGTTTCTTCTGTAGTCCAGGATAAAGCAGCGTAGCGAGGTGCTGCACTGCTTCTTGTTTCTGACTCTGCAAGATGCCTTGGTAGCAGTTCTCGCATTGCAGGTAGTTGGTGAATGCCACACCATGCAGTTTCACCGGCAGTGCTTCAGCACCATGCAAGGTGTCGGGTCGCACTGGCACCGCACCTGGATCATCCATCCAGTTCAAGCCCTCGAGCAGACCGGGCAGAAGTTCAGGATCGAGAAGAAAGCGTTTGGGTTTCTTCTCGCCAGTCGGCACGGTACACACCCAATACCCGCCCTCACGTCGCAGCACCTTCAACCCAGTGAGGTGAAGCAGCACGGCGAATTTAGCCTGGTGCGGTTCGTCTTGCCGAGCCTTGCACCGCATCACCATGGCAAGTTCGCTTTGGCTCAACTCATGCCAGCCTTTTGGCAGGTCAAAGTTGAGGGCGTTGCGTTCAGCCGAAAAAGTAACACGGGTCATCCTTCTCGTTCTTATATGGCTCGAATGTGTTAGCTTCGTAGGCAGTTGAGTTGGCATAGGTGGTGAATGTGCGGATGTTGCCATCCAGCCACTCCACGAGCTGCTTCACATGGAAGTGGGCCATCGCCTTGTCTTCGGTCACATCGGCACCGATGGTCATCAGAATCTTGTGAATGGCTGTGTTCTGCTCAATGGTGGTAGTGCGAAGTCTTACAGCATCGCACAATTCATCAAAGAACTCAGGCGAGATGCAATGTTTAATCTTCGCCTCTGCCGCCGATATCTTCGGGCGCAGTTCGTCAAGTGTCGAGCGGTGGCCGTTAGGAACTGCAAAGTACACCAGCTGCTGCCGTCCGTTCCACACCAATGAGCGGAACACAGCTGTGGCGGCGTAGGTGTTCACCCATTGTTGTTTGCCACGCAGGTAGTCCAGCAGGTCATCGATGGAGTCATCAAGCGAGAACTGCACCTGTTGGCGCAAGCGGTTAACACGCTCGCTGCTTGCCGGTGCTTGGTTCTGGTTACTCACCACGCCGAAGCCGTTTTCTGTGAGTACCAGGTCAAGGTGTGGAATGGCGGTCTTATAAGCGGCAAGGCACGCCATGCGGTTGCAAAGGTTCAGCAGCGTCAAGTCTTGGTCGCGTACATCGTAAAGGTCTGCACCCAGCAGCGACCTTACATCTGCCTCGCCCTCGTCGAGATGGCTGGCGATGCGCTCAAACAAAGTGTCGTCTGGCATGACGGCACTCGGCACATAGTATTCAAATTGTTCACGCGTCATTGTTGTTGTCATTATCTTTGTTCAACGAAATTTCTTTGGCATCGGTCTTTTGGTCAAGAGTGGTGAGCATAATCAGCGGCACATCGGGCACGGCACGGTCTTGCCAGCCGTTGAAGTAGATGATAACCTGGTGCACTTTAATCATGATATCATGCCACGACTTTTCGAGTGACTGTTTGAGTGTAAACAGCTCACGCTTGTCGCTGCCGCTGTTGTTGCTCTGACTCTTGCCCGGTGTTGCACCAACGAGGTTGGGATGGATATTGTCGCCATAGCATGTCATGTTGGCGGCTTCTTGGATGTCTTCTGACCAGTCACCGCCCTCTTTACTTGCGTCAATGAGATTGATGCGCACCATGCGGTTCTCTTTGCCGTTGGGGTCGATATAGTAACCGGTTATCCAAACCTTGCCGCTGTTCTCGATGCCAGCGACAAAGTTCTTGATGTTCTCTTTCTCCTTCTTGATGCGCTCCTGCTGCTTCAGCGGGTCGGTGATGTTCTCCTCGTCGCAGATGTTATACCAGTAGTCACGATGCACTTCCACCTGGTACTTCACCGAGGCATGGTTGCGCAGCTTCGCTTTCTTGCCGCAGCCGATGAGTTTCTTGATGTCGAACCAGTCGCCGCGGAATATGGCGGTGTAGTACGGCACAGGGTAGTATTGCAGCCCCGGTGTCGGGAAGCGCATCAGCACGGCAAACTTGCGGTTCTTGGTGCGCTCCTTGGTCAGACCATCCCAACCAGGGGCACGCCCCATCAGCACCTCAAGATGTCCGAGAGGATCTTTCTCGTCTAGCAGTTGAATCACCTCGATATCCTTTGCCTCCAAACCACGCTGCGCACGCCAGTTGGCATAGAACACATGGTTGATGCGCCCACGGCTGTCAGCTTTCTCAAAGCGGCAGTAGCACGCTTCTTTGTGGCGCACCTGCACAATCTTTGAGCCGTCGCGCGACAGAATGATCACTGCCACGGCATAGAAGAAATATTTCATGTCTGTGGCCTGTTCGAGGAAGAATTCAGGCAGCGAGTTCTGGAACATCCAGCGGCTCACCTCCGCGTCAGTGGTCGGTGTGCCGGTGGCGGGGTCGTTATATCGCAGACCGTTGCCGTAGCATGTGAGCACATTAAACAGTTTGTTTTGGCTCATGATTTCATCCTCGCCAATCAGCCGGATCATCTCAAACGGCAGTTGGTCATCAGCACCGAAAGGCACATATT
>JAFZUL010000052.1 GCA_017618355.1 Muribaculaceae bacterium | reverse complement strand
TCATTTTTTGCAAAAAAAGTTTTTTTTTCGGCATTACCTATTGTCATTTTTTGATTATTTATATAATTTTGCAACCGTTTTTGAGATACAACACATTACACTATAAAACAAGTAAGAAATGAAAAAAATTATTTATCTGTTAACGTTCACGCTTGCGTTCGTTAATTTTTCATGTGCGTCGTTGTTTTCGGCCAATGGCACATGCAACTGCACATGTGATGCTTGCGTTAATTGCACTGGCAAGCATACGCCACTCTCCGCCGAGGAGAAAGCAAGACAGGACTCCATTAAGGCCGCAAAGATTAGGGCTTATCACGATCCTGGGCTTGACTCTCTGCTCAATATGGACTATACTATTATTCATTATGATGTTACTCCTCAACCCTATAAATGGGAGCCTGATGAGGTTATAGCTACACCACAAGAGGCCCTTATGCCACTGTTCAGAACTGGCACGCCCACTACCGGTGGCGACACAGAGTATATCCTAAAGGAAATAAACAACAGTTATAAGAATAATGACATCTATTTTTATTTCAACACTAAGGATGGTGTTCCTGAGCCTATAAGATTTGTGGTGCATTTCTATGCCGACGACCCAGTTAACTTCAATAAGCTCAAATTTAATCTTGATGGTTTCAAATATGAGTATGTGCCAACTAACCTCAAGCGCACAAACGATGGCAAGTTCTATTCCGAGAGTTTTGACAACGCTATGGATGAGTTGTCACGCGACATAGTAGCTGGCTTGGCACATTGCGATAATGCCGACGTGCTGCTCGTGAGCGAAAAAGGTGTGAGTCACCGACTCTACCTCACCGATAAGCAGCTCAAGCACTTCAAAGAGACCTACGAGCTCTATCGCAAGTTAGGTGGTAAGTTGTAATTTACAATTACAGAGATATGTAAAAACAAATCGGGGATGTGGAATTCCACACCCTCGATTTGTTTTTTAGATAAACCTCAAAAATGGATTTGATTCTAATTAGATCAAAGTAACGTCTATTTGCTTGCCTTCTTCGTCAGAAGCTACGTTAACTTTACCTTCACGGGCGAGCCAACCAATAGCAGCAAAAATCTCTTTCTCTTTAAGTTTAGTTACTTTCTTCAAACCTTTCATGTCCTGGGTTCCATTAGCCTCGTTCAGAGAATTCCAAACAGCGCCTGCCCACAGACCAATTGTTTCTACGTTCATAATAAATTAATTTATTTAATACTTCTTGTTTGTAATAACGATGCAAAATTATATGTTTTACAACATATAGCCAATACAATCATTTAATTATTTGTGTTTTATCCTTTGCAATCGTTTTACATTTTCAATAATAATTACTAATTTTGCGCCAAAATTGCAACTTTCTTTAAATGCAACAGGGATTAGTGATAAAAAATACAGGCAGCTGGTACATCGTCCGCACCGATGATGGCAAAGAACGCAACTGCAAAATCAAGGGGAACCTGCGCCTTAAAGGTTTCCGTTGCACTAATCCTGTGGCGGTTGGCGACAATGTGGATATAGAAGTCAAGGAGGATGGCACAGCGTTTATTCGCTCGATTCTTCCTCGACGCAACTATATCATTCGTCGAGCCAGCAACCTCTCGCGAGAGTTCCAGATTCTTGCGGCCAACATCGACATGGCGGTGCTGGTGGTCACTCTCATTAATCCTGAGACTAGCACTGTCTTCATCGACCGCTTTCTCGCCACTGCCGAGGCTTACCGTGTTCCTGTGACTCTTGTCTTCAACAAGATTGACCTGCTTTCCGAGTCCGAGGACCGCGAACTGCTCGACGCCATAGTATATTTATATGGAAGTATAGGTTATGACGTGGTGACTAC
>JAFZUL010000051.1 GCA_017618355.1 Muribaculaceae bacterium | reverse complement strand
TGCACAAACTTCAACAATATGACACAACTATTACAGAACATCAACCGAGTCGAGTTCATTGAGACTCGTTACCTCAGCAACATGGTGCTGCTAGGCAATAATGAAGTGTCGCTACAATACTGGCGCAACTTCATTGAGCTTTGCCTGGTGGGGCTCGCAGACGTGGAAGTGAGCCAAGCCGTTGACAACGGCAGTCGTTTGACTACCATCAAACTCACGGCTCGCACAACTAGCGACTTCGCTGTTGACAACCGCCGACTGGCATGGCGCATCACTACAGTGACCGGCGAGCAATACCTTATCGGCACTACCGAGCAACCGTTCCCAGTCACAACAGTGGGTAACGATTTCCCCGACAAAGCCACAAGTCAAAGCGGCAAAAAAATAACGGTATCGTGGCAGACACCGCTGAATATCCTTAAAATAAAGGGGTGATCAGTCTTTTTGCACCTTATTTCACCTCTTTATCTTTGCAACAAATTATCTTACAATGGACTACCAACTTATTATTGACGATTACATCGGCGGCTGGTGGGGCAATAGCAAAAGACAGATTCGCAACCGCCTGTCGGAGTACGCCGACCAGCACGTTGACGTGAAGATTTCTTCACTCGGCGGCTCGCTGGACGACGGACTAGACATCCGCCAACAATTCATCGACCACGGCGACGTGACCGCCTACCTGCATGGCTTCGTGGCAAGTGCTGCCACGATCATCGCCATGGGGGCCAAGCACATTGTTATGGGCAAATATGCACTGTTCCTGGTGCATCAATGCTCCAACGAGGTGTTTGTGTGGGAACAGATGAATGCCTCAGACCTGGAGGCACTCATCGACCAGCTGAAAAAGAACATGGAGGAAAACGCTAAAATCGACACTGTGCTTGCCGCCATGTACGCTTCGCGCTGTAAGAACCACTCGCAAGAAGAACTTCTTGACCTGCTCAAAGAGAGCAAATGGCTCACCGCACAAGAGGCTCTTGACTGGGGCTTCATCGACGAGATCCTTGAAGACGATGATGAAGCACCGGAACTGACCAACGCACTCGCCAAAAAATTCAACGCCGCAGGGCTGCCACTCACCGGGCTGGAAATACAACCCGACCGTGGCGGTATGCTGCAATCCATCTTTGACTCCTTGAAAGCTATCAAGGATATGATATCCCCAAAAGACAAACTCGCTACGTGTAATGAAGACACTAGCACAATTATCGTGAACATGGAAAAAGAATTCAAGACCGTGGCGAGCGTGCTCAAGGTTGACACTCTCGCCAGCCAGGACGGTTCAGTGACTCTCACTGCCGACCAGATGCAGGCGATTGAAGATCGCCTGAATGAGCTTGAGTCGCAACACTCAGACGATGCCAACACCATCGCTGAGCGCGACAACACTATCAACACTCTGGAGCAGCAGGTTAAGAACCTGCAAGCTGCACCAGCTGATGAGACGGGTAAAGTTGACGAAGCATCTGCTGACAACAATCCCATGACCAGTACCGAAATGTATAACTTCATTAAAGACCTGATTTGATATGGGCAAAATTAACATCACTCCTGAAGCTCTGGCTCTTAGCGGTGCTCAATTCCGCAAAGACCTACTCAAGATGCCTGTGCATGCCATGAAGGAAACTCTCCAGTACATGACACTGCGCCGTGGCATCCGCTATGCCGAGACTGTGGGCGAGCTCACTGGCGACATTGACCTCGGTCCCTACAGCGAGACTCGTATCGACAACAATGACATGGCAATCAAAGGGCGTACTCTTTACACCTACTTCGGTAGCGTGGTCAAGAAGTTCTCGCCCAACAGCGTTGTCAAGTCTATCTACGATGCAGCCATCACCAAAGGTGAGGAACTGAAAAATGTAGATATCGCTCTCGCCGTGCTTGCTTACCTTACAGCTAAGCTCGGTCACAACCTGCAGACGCACATCTGGGATGCTGTGCGTGATGACCAAGGCACAACCAGTGCTGACCTGTTTAATGGTTTCGACACCATCACTGCTGCAGAGATTAGTGCAGTTACTCCGACTATCTCAACTTCTATCGGCAACCTCTTTGAGTTTGATGAGGCAATCACCTCTAGCAATGCCGTTGACCAAATCGTGGCATTCTGTGAGGCTGCAAGCGAACTGCTCGTGGATAACGGACAGCGCGTGAACCTCTACTGCTCACCAGCCATCTACCGCAACTACCTGAAGGACTATCAGGCTACCGTCGGTGCCATTCCTTACAATACCGAGTATCGTAAGGCTGTGGTTGAGGGCTTTGAGAATGTGCACTTCGTGCCTCTGTACAACAAAGCCAACTCTGACTACATCCACCTGTCGCCAGCTTCCAACATGCTTGTTGGCGTTAACCAGGAGGGTGAGGAAGAAAACATCACCGTTGAGAAGCATGAAGCTTTCGTGCTCCAGTACATCGCAACCATGTTCTTTGGTGTGCAGTTCGAGAGCATCAACCCCGAGCGTCTGCTTGTTGGTAAACTGGCTGCTGCATCGAGCAACAACGCCGGTGGCGGTTCTAATGCCGGTGGTGGTTCTGCTGGTGGCAGCACTTCTGGTACTGGCACCCAGTCGGGTGGCGGTTCTGATGCTGGTGGCGGTTCAGCCGCTCAAAGCAAAGTCGCTACTCCTACCTTTGACCCTGCTTCTTGGACTGAGGGCGAGACATTGACCGTTGAGCTTGCCACCGAGACCGATGGCGCAAGCATCTACTACACCACCAATGGTGACACTCCTACAGCTGAATCTACAGCCTATGACTCAACTAACAAGATTACGTTGAGCGCAACCACCACCATCAAGGCTATCGCCGTGAAGGATGGCATGACTGCCAGTGACGTAGCAACCAAGGCTTACACCAAGCCTGAATAAAAGAAAGGAGATTGAATTATGCCAAGTAATTGCTCTAGCAACGCGCTCTATGAGAGCCTTGAACACTGCAAAGGTGCGACCGTTCTGCCCGGTCTTCGCCCTCATGTGTTCTACATCCCCAAGCGTGACATCGTGACCTTCCCCGCACCGCCTAACACCGTTGCGAGTGGTGGCCACATGGGTGACCTTGCCACTATCAGCGACAACTTCGTGCTTGCCGCTGATGCCAAGTGGCATAAGATTGACATCGTGAGCAACGCCAGCAATGTGAACAGTGAAAGTCAGGGTGAAGCACCCAGCAAGACTTTCAACAACACGGGCGTGTTCAAGTACCCAGGCAACAACGCAGAGGCTGCAGCATTCTGCCGTCAGGCAAATGCCGATGACCTCGTGTACTTGTGGCCTCAGCGTGATGGTCAGTACCGCGTGCTTGGTAACTCGATGTTCGAGACCAACACCACTCCTGCCCAGGAGAGCGGTAGTGCCGAGACCGATGCCAGCGGAACAACCATCAACGTGGCTGTAACCGACATCATGCCATCACCCTTCTACACCGGTAAAATCGAGACCGAAGACGGTGACATCAGCGGCGCAGATGGCTCGCCCATCTCTGCTGGTGGCTAAAACTTATCGCGTTCAGCAAGCGTAGCCTCGGATGGACCCTTTCCCCAGGTCGGGCACCAGTCTCTAACAGTAGCCTGGACTGCCCGACCTTTTTAATTTTCTCTCATTATGGACAACAAAATCACTGAACAACTTACCGACTGGCTGAACACGCCAAAGGAGAAACGCGACATCCCAACTGGCGCAATGTTGCTGCTGCGGTTGAACAACAACCGCTTCCTCTATGCCAACATCATGCGCCGACCTGAGAAGTTCGCCGACAAATTAGAGTACGAGCTGCGGAAACACTTGCGCATCCGGCTTGACGGACTTACCCGTGCGGACGTCGTAAAGCTGGAAGCACAAGTCATTCCTTCAGCTAAGAAAACGCTTGCCTCACCTCCGGCAGTCATATCTACCGATGATGAACTGCCCGAGGCTAAAGTGGCTACAGGGCGACGTGCTGACCACGACTCCCTGCCGCCTGAAGTGCAAGCGTTATGGGATAGCAACCTTCGGCTGTACAAAACCATCAAGAATGTCTTTGAACAGCTGAAGACTATGGAAAAGGCACAGCCGTGCGACAGGTACGAGTATCTGAAGATACTGGATGATGCCGACCGTAAGTACCGCGCCAATCTTGAACGCTATGATCATTACGTCATCGGCAGTGAGCCTGTGTCAACAAAAGTCGCCACAGACAACACCACCAACGACAATGCTCAGCGCAAGATTAACGCGGCACGAAAAACGCTCACCAAGTATAAGAAAATTCTTGCCAAGGCAAGCATAGGTAGCGAGCGGGCCACCACCGCACGACAGAAAATCATCGCTTGTATCGATACGATACGAGAGAATGGTGGTGTGGTGGGTGCTGCCGTTACTGCCGATTTGAAGAAGCTTGGCATAGTCATTGATGACAATGCCTAAGCGTGAGGTCAATCACCTGAAACCGTTGTCAACAACGCCATACCAGGCTTATTTTGACAACCGTTTGCAGCTCGCAGACGTGATTGCCCAGGTACTACAACAAATCGGACCGGCGGCACTCACCATCTCCACCTTCTCTACGAGCGATGGCTTCTTGCGGCGGTTGCACCGCTTTAAGAACGACGGCTTGGTGACTTCGTGCTCTCTCTATGTCGATCTGAAAGCAAGCCGTAAGACTACACTTATCGCTGGCTTTATCAAGTCGGTTTGCGATAATGTCTATCTCTGCGAGAACCACAGCAAGGTGGTGCTGCTTCACAATGATCATAATAATGTGACCATTGTGACCTCGCAGAATCAGACACAAGGCAACCGCACCGAATGCGGCATCATTACTACTGATTTAGAGATTTATCAATATATCGCCAATGGATTCCTACAACTCAAAGCTTCTGCACTACCTCTCGACAGGCTTTGACCAAGATATGCTCGACCGCATCGCTGAACTGGCGGCTGCTCTAACGCCCATCAGCGAGATAGCTGCGCTGCTTGACCTCAATGAGGACATGCTGCGACTCGCCATCAACGACAAATCTTCACCGGTGCGAAAGGTATATTTCAAGGCTAAAGCCGAAACAGCTCACAAACTGCGCAAGCAAGAGATTGAACTTGCTGAGGTGGGCTCGCCCCTGGCGGTGCAGCTCACCAGTGCATACCTGCGCGATATGCAAGCCGATGAAGATTTATGATACCTGCCATCCTCGACACAGCCAAAGACTACCTTTTTGCTGATGTCAGCAAAATGGAAGCAGCTGGACTGCCAGCTGTCACGCAACGCCATCTGATTAGGCTGCGTGACATCTACAACTATTGGCTGAAATTCCCGCTCACCAAAGACCGTGACTTGGTGGCATACATCCAGCAGGTGTATGAGCTGCAACCCACGCAAGCCTACGCCGACCTGCGGTTGGTGAAGGCTCTGCTGGGTGACTTGCAGAAGTCCACCAAAGAATATCACCGCTACCGATTCATCGAAATGGTGAGCGCTGCC
The DNA here is from genome assembly GCA_017618355.1 of Muribaculaceae bacterium. GTDB lineage: Bacteria > Bacteroidota > Bacteroidia > Bacteroidales > Muribaculaceae > Sodaliphilus. Next base: position 6,073 of record JAFZUL010000051.1, on the reverse strand, counting down.
TACGAAATGGCACGCATCAACCGTGATGCTAAGAGCATGGTGGCTGCCGCCGACAAATATGCCAAGTACACCCAGCTCGACAAAGAAGACCTCGTTGACCGTGGCTTCGATAAGATAATGATCCAGCCGTTCAAGCCTACGGATGACCCGTCGGTGGCTGGGTTCAAACCGGTGCCTAACATCCGCGAGAAGATTCAGAAGAAGATTGCCTCGTACTGGAACGAGGAAATCGAGGAAGTGGAGTTTGAGGCTGTTGAGTTCAATGAGGATGAAATTTTCAAACCAAAGCCCAAGGATGATACAGCCGATTGAACCACAGCCGTTCTACTTGAACGACATTCAGAACGAGGTTATCTATACCGGCGCAAAGGACACCATCCTCTGCGCTGGGCGTGCCTTGGGCAAGGGCGTGGTGCATGCCTTGTGGAACTTGCGCAACATGCAGCGCATGCCTGGATCTATCACTGGCATCGTTTCTCCCAACTGCAAGCGTGCGCTCACCAACACGCTGCCGTCGATGTTGGTGCATTGGGAGAAACTTGGCTACTTGCGCAATGTGCATTGGTGTATTGGCATCAAGCCTCCTAAAGCTTGGCATTGGCCCGAGCCTATCTTCCGTCCTGAGAACTATGAGAATGTGCTGTCGTTCTACAACGGCAGCATTGGCTTCATCATATCCCAGGACCGAAGCGGCACATCTAACTCTCAGTCTTACGACGCGCTCGACATCGACGAAGCTAAGTTCATCGACTTCGAGCAGCTGAAAGACGAGACGCTGCCAGCCAACCGAGGCAACCGCCAATACTTCGGCAAGCACTACTTTCACCACGGCATGCTTATCACAAGTGATATGCCAGTTACCAAGAAAGGCTCTTGGTTCCTGGAGTATGAACACAAGTGCGACCCCGAACTGATAGAGCTGATACAAGGCACGGTCTATGAGGTGTGGCGTGTGGAGCAGAAGATTAAAGCCTTGCTCGCTGAGGGCAAGACTATCCCTGCTTGGCTGCGCTCACAGCTGCGCACGCTCAACCGTGACCTGTGCCGTATGCGCTCCGTGGCCACCTACTACCGTGAGGCATCCACCATCTACAATATGCAGGTGCTTGGCGAGGCATTCATCAACCAGCTGAAGCGTGACCTGCCACCGCTCACGTTCCAGACATCGGTGCTCTGCAAGCGCATCGGCATTGCTCGTGATGGCTTCTATTCCTCGATGACCGAGAGCAATAAGTACAGTGCCACCAACTTCTCGTACCTCGATAACCTGGAGTATCAGTTTGATAAGATTAAAGAACCATCTTCTCTTGCCGATGCTGATGTGGACTTCAATCAGTCGTTGTGCATCGCGTTCGACTACAACGCCAATATTAACTGGCTTGTAGTGGGGCAGCCACGCAAGGCGCAACTGCTTATCCTCAAATCTTTCTTCGTCAAGTTCGAGCGCAAACTTCCCGAACTGATTGATGACTTCTGCAAGTACTACCGACACCACAAGCGTCGGGAGGTTGTGTTCTACTACGACAGCACAGCTCTCGGCTCGAACTATGCGGTGAACCGTGAAGATTTCCGTTGGGTCATAATCAACGAGTTCAAGAAGCGAGGCTGGCGCGTGCGTGATGTGTATATCGGTAGACCTATGCACCACATCGAGAAGCAGCTGCTCATCAACCGCATGATGGCAGGTCATGCCAAACTGCGCCCGATGTTCAACCGTGAGAACAATGAAGACTTGCTCGTGAGCGTGCAGACCGCTGGCGTGTACAATGGTGGCAAGGATAAGCGTGGCGAGAAACTCGCAGAAACCGAAGAAGATAAATTAGAAGCTCGTACCGATGGAAGCGATGCCTTTGACACGCTCTGCATCGGGTGCGAGAAGATGCCGCAAGCCTCGTTCTCGGTAAGAGTGACTTCTTCATTCTAATTTGGGTGGTAAGTGACTCACCACAACACACCGAGAACGCCCACGGGCGCACGGCGAGCGACCGCTGGCATATTCCGCCGACCTCAAGGCGGTAAGCGGCTCGGCGGCGTAGGGCAGTGGGGGCAGAACTTTCGTTCTGACCGCAAGTTTGCGGTCAAATTGCGCTCGCAACACCCTATTTGTTAAGGGTTTTGCTCGCTGGAGTAGCGAAAGAGTTCGCTTTTACCCATCGTGGGTCGCATCTAAAATAGGGTAAATTACCTATTTCAGAAACTTCTACGACCCACGAGTTACACCATTTTCGTGAACACACGAAAATGAGAGCGGTGGCAGTCTTTTTATAGACTTCCGCATTGGTTTAACTTTGCACAAAAAGCAACGATTATGCCTGATATAAGTACAAAAGCAACGGTTAACATTGAGGTTAACAGCCAGTCTGTAAAACGTCGACTTGCTGAACTGGAAAATCAACTTTCTAACCTCAATAAAAAGAAGGCCGAATTTGAGCGAACGGGCAACACTGCCGGTCTCGTAAAGATTGAAAAGGAGATTAACAAGGTCTCTCGCCAGATGAATACCGCACGCACTAACGCACAAAAGTGCGAAGCGGCATTGCAGAAGCTTAACTCGGCTTCTCCTAAAGAACTACGCATGGTTCTTAAGCAACTGCAAAACGACCTCAATCACATAGAGCGTGGCTCGGCGGCTTGGAACCGTCACGTCGAAGCCATCAAGCGTGTGAAGGCTGAAATCAAAAGTGTGGATGCCGAGCTTCGAGAGCATGAAGGGCTGCTGTCGCGCATCAACCGCAAAGTGAATGAGTGGGGCATGAGCATCGCCAGTGCTGCCGCTGCTTTCACCGGCTTGGTGTTCACAGCTCGCCAAGCGGTGCAAGCCTATGCCGACATGGAAGCGGAGATGGCAAATGTGCGCAAGTTCACCGGCATGACTGCCGATGAGGTGGTGCGTCTTAATGACGAGTTCAAGAAGATTGACACTCGCACCAGCCGTGAAGACTTGAACAAACTGGCGCAAGAGGCTGGCCGTTTGGGTTTGCAGAGCCAAGAAGATGTGCTTGGCTTCGTCACTGCTGCCAATCAAATCAATGTGGCTCTCGACGACCTGGGAGAGGGCGCTACACTGACACTCTCTAAACTGACCGACATCTTTGGCGACAAACAACGTCTTGGCGTTGAACAGTCGTTGCTGTCGGTAGGCTCGGTCATCAATGAGCTGTCGCAGAACTGTACAGCTTCTGCTCCTTATCTTGCCCAGTTCGCTCAACGCCTTGCAGGTGTTGGCAAGCAAGCGAACTTGACAATTCCTGAAATCATGGGCTTCGCTGCCGTGCTTGACTCTAACGGTCAAGCGGTGGAAATGAGTGCCACGGCTCTCTCGCAACTCATCATGAAGCTCTTCCAGGATCCAGCCAAGATCGCCAAAGCTACCGGCATGGACCTGCAAGCATTTAACAAAGTTCTGAAAGAAGATACCAACGAGGCTTTGTTGATGCTTTTTCAGCGACTGAATGAATTGGGCGATTTGAGTGTGCTCGCTCCCGTGTTCGATGCCATGGGCACCGATGGCGCACGCGCCTCGCAGGTCATTGCCGCTCTCGCTGGCAATGTAGATATGCTGAAAAAACAGCAACTTGAAGCTAACAAGGCTTTCAAGGAGGGCACATCCGTCACCAAAGAATACAACGTGCAGAACAACACGGTGCAAGCCCAACTCGACAAGGCCAAAAAAGGTTTCCACGAAATGGCAGTGGAGCTGGGCCAAAAACTTGCACCGGCTATGAAGTATGCCATCACCGGCACCAGTGCAATGATGCGTGTGCTCTCCGGGCTCGTTTCGTTCATATCTAACCACAAGACACTTATCACCACTCTCACCCTTGCCATCATTGGCTACACGGCTGCAGTTAAAGCCAACACCATCGCCAAGATAGCGGATGCAGCGTTTGACAAGATTGCGAATGCACTGCTTGCCACTCGCAAAGTGGTAGTGCTTGCCGCTAGTGCAGCATACAATGCCCTCACAGGCAATATGGTGCGAGCAAGGGCTGCTACAGTTCTGCTTAATCAAACACTAAAACTGTCACCATGGGGGCTCGCAATCGCTGGTGTTACTGCACTCGTTGGCGGTCTTATCTCTTTATTACAACGCGTTGAGGACAATCGCAAAGAAGCTAAAAGACTTGCTGAAGAGCATCGCCAATGGATAGACTCGATTTCTAATATCGATGAAGCATCAAATCGGTACTCATCTAATGAGTTGACCCGCCTAAAGGCGTTGTATAAAGCAGCTACCGATGAAAACACTGCTCGTGAGAACAGAATTAGTGCAGCCCGACAGATGCAGTCGCTCTATCCAGCTATTTTCTCAAACTTCTCGACAGAAGCAATCATGGCTGGTCAAGCCAAATCGGCTTATGATAAGTTGACCCTCTCAATTATTGCTAATGCGAGGGCGCGTGCCGCTGCTGAAAAGATACAAGAGAATGAGAAAAAACTGCTCGACATTGAGGACGAAATTCGCAGTAACCAGGCTTGGGCACATAATGCCGGAGTGCGTGCTGACAACGCTCGAGAACGGCAGCGTGTGAATAATGATCGCAATTCTTCACAACATGCGTTTATGCCAGCAGGGGTACAGACCCATGCTGAGCAGGAACTGTCAGAAACCATTCGTGACAACACTAAGCAGCAGCAAATTGCGAACAACAACATTACCCGACTTCAAGGACAACAAAGAGACCTGATTGCTTCAAATGAACGACTTGCCAAAATACCAGGGGTGTCGGACTTGCTTGCCGGTGGTGGAACACCGACTGCACCACCACAAATCACTTACACACCAGCTGGCGGTAGCGGCGGCTCGGGTGGTTCTGGTCATGGTAACAACAATTCTTCCAACGGCGAGGAGGAAGCCCTCAAAAAAATGAAAGAGGAGATTGAAACCTTGACCACCCAAAAAAATGATGACTTGACGAAACTCAATGACCAATACCGTAAAGGTGAATTGAAGTCTAACGACGATTATATTGACAAACAGTATAATCGTACCAAGCAATACTATGCCGATGTGCTTGCTATATATGAGAAGTACGGTCAAGACCAATCGAAAGATGCAGCTGATGTGCGTACCAAACAGGCCGCTGATGAAGCTAAGCATGATAAGGAATTACTTGACCGCAAGAAAAAAACTTACGAACAGGAGCGTGATGCCCAAAAGATGGCAGCACAGATGCGTTATTATGAGCCTGGCTCTGAGATCTTCCATAATCAGCAGGCTCTTGACAATGAACTCGCACAGATTGACATCGAATATCTTGAAAAGATTCGTGACCTGACGGTTGCAAACACCAAGGAACGGGCTGATGCTGAACTCGCACTGGAGAAGGCAAAACAAGCCGAGATATTGCGCCAGCGTAAGCAAATGGATGCAGACCTCTCTGCTTGGCTATATATCTATTCGCAAAAGGATGCCAAAGACCGCATGGATGCCGAATTGCTTGTAGCTAAACAGCTCTATGAGCAGAAAAAACTCTTGGAAGAAGAATACCAGGAAGCAGTGGCAGCCATCCAGAAAAAGTACAGGGACGAGGTGAACACTAAGACAGGCACGAAGGCTCCTAACCAAGACTTTACCGATGCCAAGGATAACTATGAGAAGCAGATGAAAGCTCTCGAGGATGCACGCAGCCAAGGTCTCATCTCACAAGAAGACTATGAGTCTCGTAAATTCCAGATCATTCAGAACTACCACAACAAGATTGTGGAACTCATCAAAGGTCAAGGCTCGGAGTGGGCAACCATGGTCACTACGCTCGTCGAGACTTGGAAGGCTGGCTTCGAGGATTTGGGCAGCACGCTCCCTGAAAAGCTGAAATCTATTGCCGATATGGCATCGGCGGCTTTCGCAATCATGAATGCCGGTGTTAAGTCTTACACAGACTATGCCAATGCGAGTCGTGACCTTGAGCTTGCTAAAGTAGAGAAGAACTATAAAGCACAAATCGACGCTGCTGGTAACAATGACAAGAAAAAGAAGAAACTTGAAGAACAGAAAGAGAAAGAGATTGCTAAGATTAAGAGCAAGTATAATAAGCAAGCCATGGTCATCGAGATGGCTCAAGCCGTTGCA
>JAFZUL010000050.1 GCA_017618355.1 Muribaculaceae bacterium | reverse complement strand
GTGATCATCACGCACACACCATGCTTAGTGGCCTCGTCGAGGTCGATATTGTCGTAGCCAGCACCTGCGCGAACTACCACCTTAAGTTGTGCTGCTGCGTCAAACACTTCCTTGTCAACTTTGTCGCTGCGCACGATGAGTCCGGCACAATCGGCAACGGCGTTAATCATGTCCTGCTTGGTGCCTTTCTCAACGAGCACGAGCTCATGACCACCTTGTTCAACAACTTCGCGGATGCCAGTAACGGCAGCTGCAGCAAAAGGTTTCTCGGTTGCAACTAAAATCTTCATTTGTTTCAGGTCTATTTTGTTTTAAAGTGGGCCACGACATGGCCATGACCCACTATATTATATAATGTGTGAATTAAATAAAATGCTCACGCTCACAAGGCGCCAAGCTAGCTTATGCTTTGTCTCGCTTAATCGCATTTTTAATGATTGTTCTCAAATTCCTTCATTGCATCAACAAGCACCTTCACACTCTCGAGAGGAAGTGCGTTGTAGAGCGAAGCACGGAAACCACCAACGCTGCGATGCCCCTTGATGCCAACGATGCCCTTGCTGGTAGCGAACTCCAAGAAGTCCTTCTCGAGCTCTTTGTACTCGGGCTTCATAACAAAGCATACGTTCATCAGTGAGCGGCTGTCAACATGAGTTGTACCAACAAACATGCGGCTGTTGTCGATTGCGTCGTAGAGGCATGCGCCTTTCTCCTCGTTGATGCGCTGCATCTCTTTCACACCGCCCAGGTCTTTGAGCCAGCGAAGAGTCTGCAAAGCAGTAAAGATTGGCAATACAGGAGGAGTGTTGAACATAGAGCCCTTGTCGATGTGAGTCTGATAATTAAGCATGGTGGGGATAGGACGGTCAACCTTGCCCAGGATGTCCTTCTTGATGATGATGAAAGTTACACCTGCGGGAGCAAGGTTCTTCTGTGCACCACCATAGATGAGAGCATACTTCGAAACGTCAACAGGGCGAGAGAAGATGTCGCTCGACATGTCGGCTACCAGAGGCACGTTAACATCGAGGTCTTCACGCAACTCGGTGCCATAGATGGTGTTGTTGGTAGTGATATGAAGATAATCGGCATCGGCAGGAACGGTAAAGTTCTTGGGGTAGTAAACGTAGTTGTCTTCCTTAGATGAAGCCACTACTTCAACCTCTCCAAAGAGCTTAGCCTCTTTGATGGCCTTGTTGGCCCATGTGCCAGAGTCAACATAGGCAGCTTTAGTCTTGAGCAGGTTGTAAGGAACCATGCAGAATTGAGTGCTGGCGCCACCACCGAGGAACACCACTTCATATCCCTCGGGGATATCAAGCAATTCCTTGAAGAGTGCTTGTGCCTCGTCCATTACAGCTTGAAACTCCTTGCTGCGATGAGAAATCTCAAGAACCGATAAGCCTGTACCGGCAAAATCACGAATGCCCTCAATAGTCTTATCAATAGCATACTGACTTAAAATTGATGGGCCTGCATAGAAATTGTGCTTCTTCATAAAATGTAGTTTGTTTTAAAAAAATGGTAATAAAAAATCTTTTGGCAAAAGTACCTATTTTTCTTGATTTCAGCACAATTTTTTAGTAAAAGAAATTATGTTATAAAACATAATCAAACTTTCTAATAAATGCTATTTTTTATGGTTTTGACTCTTTAAATCTATAAATAGACTCCTTTTTATTAGGCATTTGTGTGGAATGTTAATCAAATTGTGATTTTATGCTAATTTTTGTTAGACGTTTAAATATAATAAACACCTGTGAAAAATGGATAAAAGTGGAAATTATGCTAAAAAACATTGTTTTAAAATTTCGCTGTTCCACTTTTTTGATATAAATTTGTGCTGTTCTTTTGAAACAAGAATTATTATAAATAGTAATTTTTTTATAAAGTTAATTTTCTAAATCATTTCAATCATGAACGTTGAAAAAATTATGGCCGACCTGGAGGCTAAACACCCAGGCGAATCTGAGTATCTGCAAGCTGTACGTGAAGTCCTTGAGTCTATTGAAGAGGTTTACAACCAGCATCCCGAGTTTGAGAAAGCTAAGATTGTAGAGCGCATGGTAGAGCCCGAGCGCATCTTCACTTTCCGTGTAACTTGGATTGACGACAATGGTGAGGTACAAACCAACCTCGGATACCGCGTGCAGTTCAACAGCGCTATTGGCCCGTACAAGGGTGGCTTGCGCTTCCACAAGGCCGTTACTCCCTCAATGCTGAAGTTCTTAGGTTTTGAGCAGACCTTCAAGAATGCACTTACTACTCTGCCCATGGGCGGTGGTAAGGGCGGTTCTGACTTCGACCCCGTTGGCAAGAGCGACGCCGAGATTATGCGTTTCTGCCAGGCCTTCATGCTTGAGCTCCGTCACAACATTGGTCCCGACCAGGACGTTCCCGCTGGTGACGTTGGTGTTG
>JAFZUL010000049.1 GCA_017618355.1 Muribaculaceae bacterium | reverse complement strand
TGCTCAGGTTCTGGCTCAGGCTCTTGAGTCTTTGCCTCCTCAACTTCAACTTGATTCTCAACTGCTACTGGTTCTTCAATCTCAGTAGATTTGTTTTCAACTGTTTCTGCCACGTTCTCTACAGGGGCAGTCTCAGCATTTAGAGTTACGTCTTTCTCGACATTTACGTCCGATTCTGACATTTCACGCGTTACCATAGTTTACAATTTTTTAAAGGTATTTTTACCTAATTTCAAATTTAACTCCAAAAATACTGCTTTTTTGCTATATGGAGAAAAAAAATTGATGTTTTTTTCAATTATAACCTCATTTTTTGGCAAAAAACGAAAAAAACGATGTTTTTTGACACCGTTTTTATTGTTTATAATTTTTCTGAAGTTTTTTATCTAATTTGCATCGGGACCATAGAAAATGGTAGAACAATTGTTAGCATCTAGCACTTGCGAGGCCACACGCTGTATGTCGTCAGAAACAAGCTGACTATATCTATCGTTCTCAGTATTTATGCCGTCAGCCCCCCACAGCAGTTCATGACTGCTCAGCAGTGATGCCTTCTCAGCATAGCCCACACTCTCAAACAGCTTGTTAGAGATATATTTGTTCACATACTTATTAACTTCGTGCTGAGTCACTCCCTCGGCATTTAGACGATTGAGAACTTCGTCAATAGCGGCATTTGCTTTTTCAAAATCTACGCCTGGCGCCAAGCAAGCCCTAATATAAAACAAGCCTGGATCACGAGAACCAAGTACCGAAGCGCTGACTTCGCTAAACATGTCGGTGCCCTGAATCAGGTCACGGTGAAATCTTGATGAAGTGCCATTTCCAAGCACATCGCTAAGCAAGTCAGTAGCTTGATAATCATCATCACAGCGACCGCACATGTGATAAGAACGAAATATCATGTTGTTTGGCACTTTGCTGTAAAAAGTCATGAATCGTGGACTCAGCTGCTTGGGCTCTTGAGGCAGAGAACGTGGTAGTCGAGGACGCCCCTCAATGTCACCAAACCATTTCTCTACCAGGCGAACAGCTTCGTCAAACTCAACATTCCCTGAAATACACATCACCGCATTGTTAACCGAATAATGGCGACGATGGAAATCTATTACATCATCTCGGGTAAAAGATTTGATTGTATCAACATCTTTTCCAATAGTAGGCCACTGATAGGGATGTTTTTGATAGGCTTGACCGTGCATCAAATGCAGGATGTCGCCATAAGGCTGGTTTAGATAACGCTGCTTGAACTCCTCTATCACAACACTCTTCTGGACCTCAATATTCTCATCCGTGAGGTCAAGATTCAGCAGCCGCTCGCTCTCAAGCCACAATGCTGTCTCAAGGTTAACTGCGGGCAACTCCTCATAGTAATCAGTCACATCGATATTAGTCCAGGCATTACTATTCCCTCCCACTCCAGTCAAGACATCATCAAATTTCGTGATGTGCTTTGTCCTTGAGAACATCAGGTGCTCCATCAGGTGAGCAAGTCCAGTCTTGTTGCAATCCTCATCACTGGAGCCGACATCATACAACAAGTTCACCGCGACCATCGAGGTCACGGCATTGTGGTGATGGATTAACCGCAATCCGTTATCAAAAGTAAACTTGTTGAATTGAATCATTTCAAAATCTTTGCTGAAATGATCTTAACATCATCCACGGGACGATCATGTTTGCCAGTAGTGACATTCTGAATCTTGTCAACAACATCCATTCCTCTCACCACTTCGCCAAAGACAGTATAACTTCCGTCAAGGTGTGGTGTGCCGCCTATTGTGGAATAAGCGTCAATCTGCTGTTGTGTGAACTGCACGGGATTTTGGGCATACCATTCCTCGGTTTGCCTGATGAGCTCATTCTGAAGATTCATCAACGCAGTGGTGTCGGCTTGAGCTTGTAGAGACTCAATCTCGGCAAGACGCTCACGGGCAAGGGTTTGGAATTTCATTGCCTTTGCTTGATCCGAGAGTCTCTCGACCATAACATTAAGCTGGTATTCTGAATAACGGCGACCAGTAACGATATAGAACTGCGAACCCGAGCTTTTACGCTCAGGATTTGTCTCGTCGCCCTCTCGGGCAGCTGCCAAAGCGCCACGCTTGTGGAACAGTTTTGGATAAACTATCTCGGCTGGCAGGTCATAGCCTGGTCCACCACTGCCTAGCAAAGCGTCAACCGTGGCGGTCTTTGAGTCTGGATCACCGGTTTGAATCATGAAATTATTAATCACTCTGTGAAACAGCACGCCATCGTATGTCCCGTCATTGACGAGTTTTATGAAATTGTCACGATGTTGAGGTGTTTCATTGTATAGCGCTAGCTCAATCTCGCCAAATGTAGTTTCGAGCAGCACTCGCGTGGTATTGCTTAAATCTACGGTCATAACAGGAGCTTTGTTTTCATTGGTTGTGACATCATCATTGGCAATCATCGCTTTCATGCTGAATGTCAATGCCATAACAGACACAATCGCAACCAATACTGAAATATTCTTTTTTATCATAATTGTTAAAGGTTATAATTATATTCCTATCGGATACAAACGCTTATAAATGCGGCGGAAGTTGTCGTCGCTGGCGATGAGCGTGGTGGCACGTTCCTTATAATCGTCACCCCATATCGAGGCAGCAAGAACACCCAGATAAGCACGCTCTCGGTCGGCAACTATCGCAGCTTTAATCAAGCGGTCGATTTGTGGAGCAAACGTCTCTTTGTCAATGGCGTTAAGGTATCGAGCACTACTCACTGCAAACTGCCCGGTCTTGTCCACTCTGATGATGTTATCTACCAGTTCATCAACCTCTTGTTGAAAGTTGGCATTATTGATATTATTGGCGATATACTCGTAAGTGAGCAAGCCACTATCATCCTTCTCAAGTCGTTTTTTCAATTCGTCGTCCATATACAAAACAGTTTTAGACCTGCAAATATATAAACTTTTTCTCAAATTTTGCACTTTATAGTCAATAATTTGAGATATTAAAAAAGTATGCAGGAGCAAATAACCCCTGCATACTATGTTTTGTTACACCAAAAACTTTATTACTTCGTCAGCGAAACGTTAATCGAGATTCCGTAGTTGGTATTGGTGGTTGGATATGATGATGAAGACACTAGTGGTGTGTTCACCTGATGGTCAAAGAATGCACCCAGTGTGATGCGCTTGCTCATCTGATAATTTGCCGCGAAGTTTATGCCCAAAGTGCGTGTGCCACTTGTTGCCTGGGTGGTGTTCACGTCAATCTTGCGGATTAATGCGGTGTTATTGTTAAGCTGCAAGTTGAAGTTAAGTGTCAGGTCGTTATTCACGTTCTCCTGTTTCTTCTTCATTTTGAGCACAGTGTTGAAGTTAGCAATCTTGTAGCTAGCACCTATGACAAGCGACTTCTGAAGTGTCTCCACAAGCTGCAACGACGAAATGTTGAGCGCCAGAGTACGAGCATCACGATACTCCACATTGAAGCTCAAGTCATTCTTGAGAGTGGCATTGACACCAATCAATGGAGCAAATTTCTCAGTAATAGTCACCGACGAGATATTGTAAGGAGAGTTAGGTATAGGATTGCCAGTGAGCGCATCCTGCGTGAAGCCTAAGCCCTCGCCTATCGAAACCCAATCGGTATAGCTCGAGAAGCTTCCTACCGAGTAAGTACACTGGTAAGCGTGTGTAAGTGTGAAGTTCTTGAACACCTTCTTCATAGCTGGTATCTTAGATAATCCGTCGTAGGTCACACGCCAGTTGGGTAAGATACTCTTAAGACCCGGGAATGGGTTTAGGTCAACCTTCGCGGCGTCTTTACCTGAATAGGCCGCCATAAACGCAGGTATCATAACATCGCTACCAGCAGGATTGACAGTTCCGCTACCAGGATTGAATGGATTACCTGCGAATGATGTGCCACGCAAGAAACCACGCTCGGGATAAGTGGTACCCACATACTGTTGTTCAATTCGGCCTGCCACAATGGGGATGTTATTCAAGAACTTATTAAACGCCTCGCTGTAGTACTCGTTGTCGGCTGTCACACCACGCAGAGCAGTAGCTATTGCAACATGAGTCTTGGTATAGGAGCCCGAATAAAGCACACCCACATCATCATACATGAACTGAATCTGATTGGTGCGGTTATCGGTGCGATTTCCGGTAAGAGTAATCTTGAGACCATTAATAGGCTCAATCACTGCCTCGGCACTGAACTCCTGTGTCTTGGAGAAAATCGCCGGTGAGGTCTGAGTTGAGTCACCAAGGAGCCATCCACGACTCTTTGCCTTATCGATATAGCTCTCACCCACAAAGCCGAAGGCGAAGTCAAGCCCCGGAGCCATAACATCATAATGAGTGTTCTGACCGAAAATGTCGCCAACGTTAGGCACAAACTGAGGTATCGACAACGACTGGGTTTGACGCCACTTCACGTTCACACTCTTGACGCTAATCAGCAGGCGTGTGAGATACTGCGCCATCTCTGTGCCAAAGTTCTTCTTGTCGCTGGCAGTAACCTCAGTGACTGTCACCTTGATGCTTGTAGAGTCACGGTTTAAGATTTCAATGTTGTTATTGTCCTTTACATTGTATTTAATGTTATAGCGCTTACCGTCGATAGTGGTGGCTGTAACCCTCACCTTCTTCACGTTCATGTTGTGCTTGATGGTGGTGGTTGTATCGGCGCTTAATTGGAAGGTCCTGTCAAACTTCTTAGCCTTCTTCTTTTCGTTCTTCTTATCCTTATTATCGCGGTTGCCACTTCCCGACGAAGAGAAGCGTTTCTGCACATCCTTAACATAAGGAAGCTTGCCATACAACGTCTCAAAGTTGAAGCGAGTGTCGATATTAAGCGATGCCTGGTTCGCAATATTGTTGCCCGAATAGATGCCAGCAATTTCAGTACCACGATCCCATCGGTAAGTTGCATTATAAGTGGCATTGGCTGTAATGAAGCTCAAGATTGGGATAGCGCTGAAAGGAGCCTTATAAGAAGCTGTAAAAGTCTGATTATAGGCCCATGGAGTACCCAAATCCTTAACGCTACGCCACACGCTGTCGCGCCAATCACGGTATTCATCGGGGAACAGTTTCTTGTTCACCTGGCCCATCGGTTCAAGGATGTGGGCCGTTGTCTGGCTGTTGAACGACATGTTGATTGACTTGGTAAAATTCCACGACAGGGCAAACTGTCTATCCCACAAGAAGTTCTTGCTCACCGATACTGGCAGCACAATATCCACATCGGTCTCGTTGCGGGTTTGCTGCTCATAATAATATCTTGAGATATTTGTGCTGAAAGCCAACGAAGTAGGCAACCAACGGAACTCCCACTCTCGGAAGAACTTCATATTCTTGTTCTTCTGGTCAATGGCCTTCTCAAGTGGCTTGAATGGTTTAATGTAAGGAGTCCAAGTATATTGCATGCTGCCTCGATAATCGTTGGTGTTCTCATACACATAGTCAGGATTGGACTTGTGAGTCTTGTTGAATGAGTAGTTGAAAGTGAAGTTTGCAGGATCCCAAGGCATTGGGTTCTTGCTCTTGACATCAAACTTCAAGCCCGATATTGAGAAGTTTTTGACTACAGTCTCGCTCACTGCATAGGCCTTAATTGAGTCTTTCTGCTCATCAGTAGCACAGGCTTCGAGAGCGTCCTTGAGCAAGATATCCTCGTCGAGGGGATTATATTTAGGAGTAACCTTCTCATTGCTATAAGAGAAATATACCGGCGCGCGCAACTTCACCTTCTCAGGGATGAAACGGCCCATATCGGCCTGAACTGCCACATTATATTGGTCATAATTGTCAAGACGGCGGTTATTCATGCTCTGATCTACCGAACCAAAGCCACTAGTTTCCTTGTGCCATCCCACATTCACAACACCTATATCACTAAGGTTAAGACTCATTGAGGCCTTTGCTGCCCAACCGCCCTCACTGTCGAAGTCGGTAACTCTGAGCTCATCAACCCATACCACGAAGTCCTTGGTAGTACCAGCGGTGTTATTTCTCACACCAATAAGCATCACTCTCACCTTGCTCAACGATGGGTTACCCATCACATACACATGGTTGCGAGGATTATTGGGGTCTTGCTCTTGATAACGCTGTGTGTATGCCACATCGGGGTTGCCTGCCATCTTCTCGGCATTGCGGTTTTTCTTGGCTGCGGTGAGGATGTCCAGATCAAGGTCAAGCATATTCTCATTTGGCCAAACGGCAAGACGGTCAGCACTGCTATTGTTGCTGTAATGGCCTGGAGGGGTCACCATCAGAGGAATTTCATACTCATAGTAGTTGTTCTTCACGTCCGAACCCATACGCACGAAGAGTGAGATATCTCCATTCTTCAAGTTTGTAGCATCGTTAATAAACGCCTCATTGTGGACAAACATCTGCAAGCGCTTATATGTGCGGAGGTCAAGATTGGTGTTGCGATATACACCACGAGCATCACCAGCCTCAAGACCTTCAACCTTCATCTGCATTGACTGCTCATTGAGCTGAGTAATCTGCGATTGTCCGGAGTCGATAATTCTCGACACGCCTGGAGGAAGCACATAGTTCACTGGTTCGCGGCTGGCGTTCTCCTCAATGTTTACTGTATTTACATCAATGTTTCCGCTGCCTGGCATATCGGCACGTGCATTGAGGTTGTAGTCATAGTTGCGCCACTCGCCTCTCACGAGCTCAAGTGAAGCAAATCGCAAGTGGGTGGTCTCTTTGAAGCCAGTCAAGAACATACGCATGAAGCGTATCGATGAGAAGTCGTTGATGGCTCCAACCACCTTCTCATAACTCTTGATAGGAATGCAGAACTGATACCAAGTCACATGTTGGTCTTCACCGTTGCGGGTGCGCTGAACTGACTCCTGCTTGTCAATAATGAAGTTTTTACCAACTTGGAGGTCCTCAGGGCGTATTGACACCTTATACTGGAAGTAACGCTCATACTCATTAAGCGTGTTATCTTGATTTATATCCTCCACATCAGGCACACTGCGTGCACTCTGGTACATTCCGTCGGCTGCGTCTTCTTGCGACAAAGAGTTGCCCTCGGTTCCGTTATAGTGCTTATATCGCTCAAGAATCGAGAGTCTCTGCTCGTCATAGTCATATCCACGATAGAAGTGGTAGTTGTCGCCGGCAGGGTCATTGATTGGCGAGAACTGATCGGTCTCCATGATGGATATCGTCTCAGCTGGCAGCACTTGGCGCAGTTTGTCTACATAAGCTTTGTAAGTAGGAAATATCTGCTCATCGTTGGTGCTTAATCCATTGAGACCCACGTCTTGCTTGATGCGCGAACCAGTGGCAGTCTCAAAGGCATAGGTCAGCGACGACTTCGACGCCACCCTACCCCAATTGGTTTCTTTTACGGCAGTACTGTCAGTATCGATATATGGAAGACCGTTCTCATAGCTCTTGAGACCATCTTTCAGAATATCCTCACTAATCTCACCTAAGTTTATATAGAAATCACCACCATCTAAGTTAGGATTAGTCTCGTCAAGGAATGGATCCAAGAGCCAGAACTTAATATACTCTACATTGTTTGTAACAAAGTCGGTGTTCTCAATCTTGCGCATGATACCACCCCAACGATTCTCGGGATTCAGGAGATTGCCTTCGGAATCAATATTCTCGGCGTCGAGGTTGTATGGACCGCGCTCTTTAGGATAGTACGATAGGTTCAAGGTTTGAATGGTCGATGATTCGCCATAGTTCAGCTCGCGGCCAGGGAACACCTCAGTGTAAGGAATCTCACGAACGTAGGGATTTGACAACTGGTCGAGGTCGTTCTTGATGTAACCAGGCACAAACGACGAGTTACGCTGGGTGAACAGGCGGTCAATGTAATACCAAGATAGCAACGAACGGTTCTTGCCATAAGCAACATCATTGGATAGTGCTGCTTCAGGGAACAGTGCATCGTTGGCATTATCGTAGGGCGTTGACGCCAGGAACCAAGAATAAGGCGAGCGCAAATCAACACCTGTCTGTGTCGATTCAAAGTCGTCGATATAGGAGCTACCTGCATTCGAGCCAGTTCTTGACTGATGCGGCAACAGTTGGGCAAACTCACCATTAAAGTTCACTTGCGAAGGCGTAGTGGCATTCACCGTTGGAATCTTGTTCAACAGGTTGGTGAGCCACATGAAGTTTGACTTATAAGAAATGCGTGCTCCCCAAATGGTGTTGTTTACAATCTCGTTACCGATAGCGACTTTCTCGACAATGTTACGTTCGCCATAATGCATCAATGTACCACCAATATGGAAATTATCGTTGAAAGCATAATCAAGATCCAGTCCCAGCAGAGTCTTGCGCTGTTGGCTGAAAGTAGATTGATTCTCAAGCGAGACGCTAATGTTGGTGCCAGCATCAATGATGCTCTGGTTTGTAATGGTCACCGTTCCCATTGTGTAGTCAACGGTGTAGTCGCTATTCTCAGTAAGTACCACACCACCAGCTGTCACAACTACTGAACCGCGTGGCACGTTGGTTGCGTTGAGGTTGATGGTGTTCTTGTTCGTGGACTGATATTCGCCATCAAGGACAAACTTATTCTTATCCTGCACTTGCTGAGCATCAGTAAGCTGCATGGTATAAAGCTCTTGATAGACATATTTGTCGGCTATGGCATCATTGCCAATCATCTTGCGCAAATGCGAACCGAATGGCTCCACAACGGGGAAGATGACTTTGCCGCCCTGAGTGGTGATAGTGTATCCATCAATGAAGTCAAAACGGCCGTCGGGATTATAATTATTGTTAGCATCCAAACGGTCAAGATTCATCACACGCAGCAGAGGAACTCCCGAGATATTACCTTCGTTAATATAAGGCAACTCAATACCCGTAGTGTCGTTCAGATACTTGATATTGAGCTTGAAGTTGGCACTCTGCACTTGGTAGGCACCCAGCGAGTAGATGTTCTTCATCATCAAATCCCACATTGGCACTTGCGTGTTGATAGTCGTGGATTTGAGCATTTTTACATATAATGACTGCTCGGTAGAGGCGACATCGTTGGCAAACTCACCCACTTGATAAGTTTTGCCCATGTAGGTGTATTGGTAGGCAACGGCCAGAACTTCATCGCTTGCAAGCGCAGTGTTCAGTGAGATGTATCCCAATGAGGAATTGAGCTTGTATTCGCTCGATGACAATAGTCTTGCACTCTCAATCTTCTCATAGTCCTTACCACCCTCAAAGTCGTAGGCCGCCAATGGCGCCAACACATTTGAAGCTTGACTTATAAAGCGTGCATCGGGATAATTAGTCTTGATTTCATCAAGCAGAGTGTTGCTTGTATTTGTCGGGTTTGCAGGGCCTGATGGCTGCCAATGACTGTTGCCAATGTGCTGGCTCTCGCCAACGTCCATAAACGCCATAATGTTGCGTGACTCGTTAAAGTTGCCACGCTTGTTGGTTACCCACACCTCAATGCGGGTGATGTTGATACCGCTAGAAACTAAAGGAAGCTTTGAAGTCCAAGTGTCGTAGTTGTCACGGAAAAAATGCGACAAGAAGAAGTGACGGTTCTGGTCATACTTGTCGGCGGTAATATAGAAATCGGTCGTTTGAGCGCCGCCACGGGTGTTCACAGTCTGAGACTCTGAGTTCTGCTGAGAAACTAGAGCGGTGGCGGTGAGACGTCCGAACTGCAACTTGGTCTTTATACCAAAGAGCGCTGATCCGCCCCTAATAAGCTGTGAGCCAGTGGTCATGCTCACATTACCAGCTTCTATGTTCTTGATTATCTCGTCCTCTTTGCCTTCATAAGCAAGTTTGAGGTTTTTGTTGTCAAACTCAAATGTTGCATCGGTGTTGTAGGTCATGTTGAACTTCATCTTGTCACCTACCGATGCCTGCACTGTGGCTTGTATCTTCTGGTCGAAGTCGAAATAAGTCTTGCGCTTGGCGTTCATCGACAACGCGGGGTTGTCGGTCTTGTTGGTTTTGATGCCCATCTTGATTTGCACCGAGCCCTGAGTCTTCAACTGCACACCGCCAGGACCAAAGACCTTCTCGAGCGGTCCCAGACCAAACTGCATGTCAAGGAAGTTGAAGGGGTTCTTTGCTTTCTCTTCGGCCGACTCGGCATTCTTCTGCCTATAATACTGAATCATCGACTCTCTAAGAGTCAAGTTGTTATACTCATCGGCTGTGAGTATGAATGGAGTGATGATGTCGAAGTCGCCAACTTTGGTGTGGATAATGTAACAGCCTGTCTCGTAGTCATATTCGGCTTCAGTGACGATGTTACTTGGG
Organism: Muribaculaceae bacterium; assembly: GCA_017618355.1. Classification (GTDB taxonomy): domain Bacteria; phylum Bacteroidota; class Bacteroidia; order Bacteroidales; family Muribaculaceae; genus Sodaliphilus. Next base: position 34,818 of record JAFZUL010000049.1, on the reverse strand, counting down.
TCTTTAAGGTCGGCAGCATATTCTCTGCTTCTTAGGTCGTCATAAGTGCCTGGTACAGTAGGATGTACGCTATAGCGCATCTTGGGGTTGCCCTTCTGGTCATACTCGTTATTGTCAAGGACAGGAGGCGGTGGAGGCAAAGCGGGCTGCTTATATTGGGCATGAGCAAAACCACTACCCATAGCATAAGCCGTTATGCTAAGTAGCAGTGTCATCAATGTTTTGCGACTATAAACTTTATTTCTAAAAAACATCGTCAACATATATAAATACCGCTCACTCAATGACCTTATCACATCATCTTCAAGGATTTCTTGATTGCATCCTCCACGGTGATTGAGGGTTCATCCTTAAGAAGTTTGCGCAAAGCCTTCTGAGACATCTGTTGCGTGAAGCCAAGCATCACCAGTGCCGACAGAGCCTCGTCATAGACAGCACTCGTAGCGTTATTACTATCTAATAACGTATCCGATGCCGTTTTTATTTTATCTTTGAGGTCAACTAAAATCCTTTGAGCAGTCTTTGCGACTATTCCTTTCACCGATTTCAGCATACCAACGTTGCCGCTGGCTATGCATTGCTCCAAATCGGCTGGCGACAAAGACGATAGAATCATGCGGGCAGTATTAGGCCCTACTCCGCTCACGCTGATGAGCATCATGAACAATTCTCGCTCATGCTTAGTCGCAAAGCCATAAAGCACATGGGCATCTTCTCTAATTGCCTCATATACATATAGCTTCACTGAGCCTTCCTTAGCTTTTTTTGCTACCTCGTTGTAACTGTTGAGGGATATATTAATCATAAAACCCAAGCCATTGTTATCAACAACGGCAAAGGCAGGATTTAGCTCTGTAACACTTCCAGTGATGTAATCGTACATATCAAAAATTTCTTTTAATAAAATATAAACGGAAAAAACAGTTGTTTTTATATAATCCACCGAAAAACAATTTATCCAGCAATTACAGAAAAAGGCGCATTGTTGCTAATTAAAATATTGTTTTATAAATTTTTATCCTATTATTTTTAAAGTGTTGGTTTAATATTCCAAACAAGCTATCGCTCACTATTATATACTACTTTTTTCATTATAAATACTTAATTTTTGCTATTGCCCACAATCACTAAAAGCAGTAAATTTGCAAAAAATTTTATTTTATGCTATTATCAGAACTCAAAACTGGCGAAAAAGGTGTTGTCGTTAAGGTCATGGGCCACGGCGGATTCCGTAAGCGCATCATTGAGATGGGCTTTATTAAGGGAAAGACTGTCGAGGTGATTCTTAACGCGCCGCTGCAAGACCCAGTGAAATATAAAATCATGGGGTATGAGCTATCGCTCAGGCACGAAGAAGCAGCTATGATCGAGGTCGTGAGTGAGGAGGAAGCCTCAACAATGGCTAGTCAAGAGATTAAGAATGATGGCGGAGAAGTGGTGCAAGAGGAGTCATTGCATTCTAACCTCAAAGATTTGGCTACCAAGAAGCGCCGCACTATCAACGTGGCGCTCGTGGGCAACCCAAACTGCGGCAAGACCTCGCTCTTCAACTATGCCAGCGGAGCTACCGAGCACGTGGGCAACTACAGCGGTGTCACCGTCGATGCCAAGGAAGGCGTGTGCCACTTCGAGGGCTATACCTTTAATCTCGTGGATTTGCCTGGCACTTATTCGCTAACTGCTTACAGCCCCGAAGAACTCTATGTGCGCAAGCAGATTATCGAAAAAACTCCTGATGTAGTCATCAACGTCATCGATTCAAGCAACTTGGAGCGCAACCTCTACCTCACTACCCAGCTCATCGACATGAACCTGCGCATGGTGTGCGCGCTCAACATGTATGACGACTTGGAGCGCAAAGGCGACAAGTTAGACACCACCAAACTAGGGCAACTCTTTGGCGTGCCTATGATTCCCACTGTTTTCAAGACGGGTGAAGGCGTGGATCTGCTGTTCCATATCATCATCAACCTCTATGAGGGTGTTGACTATATTGACGACGATGGCAACATCAACCCCGAGATTGCCGCCGAGATTCAAAACTGGCACCGTGAGTACAGCAAGGATATAGAGCATGAGGAGGATTTTGCTACTGGCGACAAGGTGAGAAATAATGTGTTCCGTCACATCCACATCAACCACGGCGCTGATATCGAAGACGCGATCACAAAAGTGAGAGCCGAACTCGAGAAGAACTCGCACATCCGCCACCGCTATTCGTTACGCTACCTCGCCATCAAATTGCTTGAGAACGATACCGATGCCGAGAAGACGGTAAGGTCTCTGCCTAACGCCAAAGATATTCTCGCCACTCGAGATGAGCAGACTAAAATCATCAAACTTAGCACCAACGAGGACAGCGAGACAGCTATCATGAACGCCAAATATGGCTTTATCAACGGCGCGTTGAAAGAAAGCTATATTCAGGGCAACAATCCTGATGCTCATCTTGTCACTAAGGTGCTCGACAACATAGTAACCAACCGATGGCTTGGATTTCCGCTGTTTTTCATCTTCCTGTGGCTTATGTTCTGGATGACTTTCACTCTAGGACAATATCCAATGGACTGGATTGACATGGGCGTGGATTGGCTGAAAGATTTAGTCAACAACAATATGACCGATGGACCGCTGAAAGACCTGATTGCCGACGGCATAATCGGTGGTGTGGGCTCGGTAATCGTTTTCTTGCCGCAAATCCTTATCCTATACTTCTTTATCTCAATAATGGAGGACTCTGGTTACATGGCGCGAGCGGCATTTATCATGGACAAACTCATGCACGGCATGGGACTGCACGGCAAGTCGTTCATCCCCATGATTATGGGATTCGGCTGCAATGTGCCGGCTATCATGGCAACACGCACTATTGAGAGCCGCAACAGCCGCCTTATCACCATGCTGGTGCTGCCGTTCATGAGCTGTTCGGCGCGTTTGCCCATCTATATTATGATAATAGGCGCATTTTTTGCAAGCTATCAGAGTGTTATAATGCTGTCTCTTTATGCCATAGGCATCTTGGTGGCAATCATCATGAGCCGAGTACTCAAGCGCTTCTTAATCAAGAATGATGACACGCCATTTGTGATGGAGCTGCCACCCTACCGCTTCCCTACTGCCAAAGCAATCTGGCGCCACACTTGGTCGAAGGGCAAGCAGTACCTCAAGAAGATGGGAGGCATCATCCTCGTGGCATCAATAATCGTGTGGTTTTTAGGCTACTACCCTAATCATAATGCATATTCCAATGCTCAAGAACAGCAGGAGAACAGCTATTTAGGAAAGATTGGAAAGACTATCGAACCTGTGTTCATTCCTAACGGTTTTGACTGGAAACTTGACGTGGGACTAGTAGCTGGTGTAGGTGCCAAGGAGATTGTGGCTTCAACTCTTGGAGTAATCTACAGCAATGACGACAGCTTTGCTGAAGACGACAGTGCAAGCAACGACACAGCGAAATATAGCACTCTTAACGCCAAGATGACAGCAGACGGCATCACGCCGCTCAAAGCATTTAGCTTCTTGCTGTTCGTGCTGCTATACTTCCCCTGCCTGGCAACCATCGCCGCCATCAAAGGCGAGACCGGCAGCTGGAAATGGGCAATCTTCGCCGCCCTATACACAACAGCAGTAGCCTGGATAGTCTCCGCACTCGTCTTCCAGATCGGCTCACTGCTTTAGCCGATTTTAAGACAATTAAGGACAATTAGCTCCCTCGAGTCAATTGTCCTTAATTAATTGTATCTAACGCGAAACAATATTGTCCTTAATCGTCTTCTAAAAAACTTAAAACTGTCCGTAGATGAATGGCTGCACTTCGGCGCTGGAGAACTGAATTACCAGTTGCACTACGATGATGAAGACCAGGAGTTTTACTATCCCTGGCGATTTAACAAACATTTTGCTCAGGAACTCATACACCTTCTTTGGCACAAAGTGAAGGACAAAGATAATGATAATCAAGTAGCACCACATTTTTCTTGCCGTGAAGAATGGTACGAGATAAGCAAGATCAAAATCGGTGAACGATTTAGACACAACTGTCCACACCGTTTCAAACGAGTCAACAGCAAGCATCATCATCGTGTAGCAGGCAAACACAAAAGTGATGAGCCAGCAGAAGAATTTCACCACAACATTCTCGCTTGGGAAGATAGCGTCAAGAGGCTTTTTCGTGAGTTTGTGCATGCATAGCGCCACGCCATGCACACCGCCCCACGCCAGGAAGTTCAATGTCTCGCCATGCCATATACCACCAATGAGCATCGTCACCATAAGGTTGAAATACTGACGCGGCTTTCCCTTGCGGTTGCCTCCGAGAGGGATATAGACATAGTCCTTGAGCCAGCTTGAGAGCGAAATGTGCCACCGCCTCCAGAATTCTGTCACGTTCTGCGAGCGGTAAGGGAAATCGAAGTTGATGCCTAGGTCAAAGCCCATCATACGGCCCATGCCTATTGCCATGTCGCTATATCCCGAGAAGTCGCAATAAATCTGCAGACCGAATCCCAGCACTGCCATCGCCAGCTCAAAGCCACTGTAACCTGAGGCATTGCCAAAGGCAATCATGGTATATTGACCAAAATAGTCGGCAAAGACAGCCTTCTTGATCACGCCAATGAGCGCCAGCCAGAAGCCGCTATATACCATGCTTTTTGTAGGTGGCTTATTCTCCTTGAGCTGCGGCAGGAAATGCGACGCCCTGACGATGGGACCCATCGCCAATGCAGGGAAGAACGACAAATAGAACAGATAGTCAAGCCAGTTATCGGCAGGCTTTATCTTTTCCTTATACACATCAACAACATAGCTGATGGTCTTGAACGTGTAGAAGGAGATTCCCAATGGCAGCACCAAGTCAAGCGGCTGGAAATTGTTGTGAAGCAAATCGTTGAGACTAGTTATCACCGCATCGCTGTACTTAAAGAAACACAGTGTGCCGGCCGAGAGTACAATGCTTATCGTGAGCCAGAACCGTTTCATCTTGACGGTCGGCTCTTGCACAATCTGTTTCGCCAAAAACCAGTCAATCACCGATGTGGCGACAAGCAACAAGAAGAAGAACCCACTCGACTTATAGAAAAAATATAGGCCAAAAGCAATGACAAAAATCATCATCTGCGTCTTGCGCGACTTCAACAAGCCATAAATCGGCAAGAAAATAAGGAAGAGCACCCAAAACAGCCCGCTATTAAATAGCATAGGGTTCTGCGGGTCATAACTCAACATGTGCCAGATGTTCTGGAACATTGTTGATATATCAAATGTCGTTGCGTCCATGTAAATTGTCGTAATTTGATTTCGTAGCTCCCCCTCTAAGATAGAGGGGGTTGGGGGGAGTATGACTTACCAGCATATTAGAATTATCTCAGAGGCTGCAGCAACTCGAGCTTGGTGGGACGGGCAGTCTCACCAGCAGGAGGCGCTTCGAGGCGGATGGGGTGAGCCGATTTGGTCATAATCCACTTGCAGATGCGGTCGGCCCACAATATCGACGAATCGGCCTTGGGATGAGCGCCGTCTTTCTTGCGATTGTAGTGCTGATCGGGGGTATATGAGAGATAGAAGCAGCCAGTAGGCACACTTTCGCTAATCATGTCGTTGATACCGGTGTCATCCTTCCAGTTTGGAGGTCCAATCCAAACGTATGGAATATTTCCCATCTGCTTTATAATCTCATCAACATATTTCTGCCTCTTCTGCCTGATGTCTCGGATAAACAGCTCGTTGCCGCCAAGAGTAATCATGATGTAATCGGGCTTAAACTTGTTGATATAGTCCTTCAGCGTCGTGCGAGTACCATAAACCTCGGTAGAAGAACTATACCAAACCACGCAATAAAAGGTGTGGCCATTCTTCTTGGCATAGGCCGACATACGGGGGAACAGGCACTCCACCATCGAATCGCCAATAAACAGGATGGTCTTCTTGGTTGTGTCCATCTCCATTTTGCCCGATTTCTTCTTCGGTGGCAGAGGCACTTTCTCGCCAGGCTTGGCAACACGGTGCTGCTCAGAGGCAAAAAGCGTCTCATTAAACGAGCCTTTTTTAATCTCTGTTTCTCCAATTTTCAGATCTAAATCTGAATTAGAGAAAGCATAAAACACGCCCAACCCAACAAGCAGGATAGCACAAATAGCAATATATGCTTTCTTCATTTAATTATAGTTATGTAATATCGGTGTTTCAAAATTCATTTTAGCTGATCCTCTAGTTTAGAGGAGCTGTCACGAAGTGACTGAGGAGCATATCAAATAGATTAGTATTCAGTCTTTTGATTATATCATACTCCCCCTGCCCCCTTTATCTTAGAGGGGGAGCTCAACAAATCCCGATTTTTGACACACCCACCACAAGTATTTACTTTATCAGCTTAACACCAATGCCGGGAATGTCGTGCAACGTGATCTTACCATTCTCTACGGTCATGCCCTCAAAGCGGTCGTTGGCGATAAGGAGGTTACCGTCAAGGTCGGCAAAGTCAACTACTGGCGACAGGTTGGCGGCGGCAGTCACAGCGCACGAAGTCTCTGTCATGCAGCCAATCATCACCTTCATGTCGAGGGCACGAGCTAGAGTGACCATCTTGTGAGCCTCATAGAGACCTGTACTCTTCATCAGTTTGATGTTGATGCCGTCATACACGCCCTTGAATCTCACGATATCGGGCAAGCGCTGGAAGGCCTCATCCGCGATAATAGGCAGTGGCGAGCGCTCACGCAGCCAAGCTGTCTCGTCAATCATTGTCTTGTCAAAAGGCTGCTCCACAAAGATACAACCACGGTCCTTGAGCCAGTAGCACATCTCAAGAGCCTCTTCCTTGTTCTTCCAGCCCTGGTTGACATCAACACAGATGGGCACATTGGTCATGCTCTTGATAATCTCTACCGTCTCTTTATCATTGTCAAGACCCATTTTAACCTTCAGGAGCTTATAGGGAGAAGCCTCCTCCACCTTTTGGCGAACCACCTCTTCGGTGTCAATACCGATGGTAAAGCTGGTAACTGGGGTCTTGTCGGGGTTATAGCCCCAAATCTTATACCAGGGTTGTCCCATAATCTTGCCGAGCAGATCGTGAAGGGCTATATCCACACTTGCCTTTGCCGCGCGGTTGTTAGGAGCCACATTATCAACATAGGTCAATATGTCTTCAATCTTAAAGGGATCATTAAACTGCGATAGGTCAAGACTGCTCAAGAACTTGGTAACGCTTTCAACGCTCTCTCCCAAATAAGGAGGCATTGATGCCTCACCGTAGCCAATAATGCCGTCATACTCAAGCTTCACCTGTACATCGGGAGTCGTTGTACGGCTGTAGCGTGCAAGATTAAATGCGTGACGCAGTTTTAACTCATAAGGCTCAAACGAGAGGTTAAGCCTACCTGTTTTTGCCACTTTCTTGGTGGCTTTTCCCTTTGCAGAGATTGAAATAGGGGCTGAGGCTGCTATTAAGCCAAGTCCAGTGCCCACAAGGAAATTTCTTCGATTCATGTTATTATTGTTTAGTGTTAATCAAATATTCGTTTTTATATAATAAGTGACAAAGTTAATAACAACGGATTGATGACCAGAAATACCAGTCGTGATCTCGCACGTATTTTATGCCTTTGGTTCCTACCATTCCGTTAATGCGGCTTATTGAGAGCGGACTATATAGATAATCCGGGGCATCGGGATTCAGATCATTGATTTTCACCTGACCCGAGCAATGTATGTACTTGCCGTCACGTAGATAAAGTCCCACATGAGTCACGCGACCAGTCTTGCTGTTGCCAAAGAACAGAAGGTCGCACAGTTGTGCATCGTGCCAGTCGGCAATCTTCTTTCCCGTTAGCGCTTGCTGCGACGCGTCGCGCTGCAAGATAATGCCATTAGAGAAATAGGCAACCTTGGCAAGGCCCGAACAGTCGGTGACCTTAGTCGATGTGCCGCCCCACAGGTAGCTTGAGCCCATCATGCGGCGGGCTGTCTTCTCTATTTTATTAAGGTCAAGAGGTTGCTGCGCCCACTTGTCAAATTTCTCCACACTCGAGGTTTTTACCCAACCAGTGCGACCGTCAGGCGTAGCAAGTTCAATCCACTTGCCTTTCTTGCTCTTGAACTGTAAAATATTGCCAAGCACCAAGTCGCTTACGGTCTCGTCACCCTTGGCCTTTGTCACTAACTGGTCGTCATAGACGGTGACGATGTAGCGTTCTGACATCCTCCACTCTTCAAAAGCCGTTTCGTTAAGGAATATAACTGAGCTCTCAGGAACGTAGGCTATATAATCGTCAGGACACTGCACGCGAAGCCAGTCACCCACTTCCTCCATCACTCGCAGCGGTGTACCCATAACACACTGAGTAGCTACTTCGCCCGAGTGTTTAGGATCACATCGCAAAGTGGCAATAGACAATTTCACGATTGCCCACTTCTTCTCAGCGGGAATGTCATTTTCAAGCACCCTAACACTATCAATATAAGTGACACCATTCAACTTGTCACTAATCATCATCTTCTGCAAGAAGTTGCCAACAACACCTCGCACGATAGGTATTCCGTCACAGCTATCAGAAACCGCGACGTTCCATATTGCCACCCTGGCATCGGGAGCCTCACGAGCCTTAAGGTCGTTTAGCATCTTGTTGATGTCAACTTTGTTAATGTCAATGTTAAAATCGTTAGCTGCTGCTGTAATTGCGATAAGAACGACCAAAATAAAAGTCACAAGTTTCTTCATATTACTCATCTTTTAATTTTTTCTCTAGAGTTAACAATTAAATGCGATTTCCATGTGTCATAATAAAGGTTTCCTTTGCGCCATTCCACCTCACCAGGTTGGAAATCAACAGTCTCGCTGCGGATATACTATTTCTCGGGACTAAGTTTGTCGCCAATAGATTCGTTTGATGCCATGCGATATACGTCGATGCCGGTAGTGTAATAGCTATTCATGGGTGTGCCCACGGCGCTTCGGCCGAAGGACTGGTCGGTAGGCACCCAGCCTATACCCTCATAATAGGTCTCGGCCCAGTCGTGCCAGTTCACCTCATCGGGGTGAATCATCCAACCACTCTCCCACCGTGCTGGGATGCCGAGACTGCGAACCAAAGTTATATACATCAAAGCCACCTGTCCGCAATCGCCATGACCGTTGGCCATAACATACTCGGGCATATTCTTTATGGTGCTGTACTCGCGAGCGCCAGCCCAGGGATAGTTCATTGAAATCCAGTCAAAAATCTTGGACGCCTGAAGCACGGGGTTGGTTTCTCCTTCCACAATCTCACGGGCTAGTGCGCGGGTGTCATCTGTTATAACAATGTGTGGGGGGTAATTACCAGTAAATTCCTTGTATTCGGGACTCTCTGTGTTATATGGCTCGAGCATTGCCAAGAGGTCTTGCTGGCAGATGTGGCGCTCGGCGACATCGTAGCTGAAGGTGTATTCAAAATGCGTTGGTTTGCCCTTCTCGGCAATGCCTTCCATATACACCGTGTGATGCTTACTGCCCTGGCTAAATGTAACTTCACGGTTACTGCTCTCAAGCTTTATGTTTTTCTGCCTCAAATTCTCGTAAGGAAACGGCATCCACACCCGCAGTGTCTCGCCGGCAGGAATGGCATCGGCATTGACATCGAGATAGAATGTCACGTTCATGTGCCTCCAGTCACGAAGCCCATTCTCATCGGCGGGCGACTGCATCGCCTCAAGATAATACTTGCGGCGGATGTTGTAGGTCTCCATCTTATCAGCGTCATGGTCTTCTTTCAGCTCATCGGCAAGTAGCCACAGGTTTCTCACCGACTTGCGGAACCACCACTCCTGGCCGTCTATAATCATGTATTCTATCTTCTTGGTCCTTTTCCATTTGGCTATTTGCTGATCAGTGACTTCTGGCATTTTCTGTTTAATCAGATTCAAACCAGAGTCAGGTGTCATGTTGAAATCTTTCCTGATTCGCGTCATGATGGTGTTTAAGGAGTCAATTCTCACCTCTTCGGCGGCTTTAACTTTTTTGGGCAGCGACTTCATCAGGTTTTCTGCCTTCTTAAACTCACCCTGTTCCATCAAGTCTTCCACTTGATTCAGCCAGTTGGTTTGAGCCATCATCGCCGATGCGCTCATCACAACTATCGCCAACAAAATAGTCCTAAAGTTTTTCATTAGATAGTATTTTTTTGATTTAACCCACAAAATTAGTGCAAACCGAGATAAATACAAAATGAAAAGCGAAGATTTTCATTTTTATTTGCGAGGTGCAGCCTAATTTATCTAAAATTAGTGAAAAAATAAATATCAACACGATTTATCATGTTTTTTTTGATTTTTTTATTGACATACGAGATTTCTGCATACCTTTGTAGAAAATTAGTGCAAGCCGAGTGAAAAATCAAATTTATTTGAGTTTTTCCGAGGCGCAGCCTAATTTATATAAAAATATAATGATTATGGAAATACGCAGAGCCGAAAATCGGGACATACCTCGCATCCACGAATTGCTGACTCAGGTCAACAACGTGCATGCCGATGGAAGGCCCGACCTTTTCAAAAAAGGAAACCGCAAATACACCGATGAGCAACTTGTGGCGATAATCGCCGACCGGGAGAAATCGCCAATCTTTGTCCTGGTCGATGACAACGATATAGTGCTAGGCTACTGCTTCGGTATTGTGGAGCAGTTCATCAACGACAACAACCGCACAGATGTCAAGACACTCTACATCGACGACCTCTGTGTTGATGAGAATTGTCGTCGCCAACACATCGCCAAGCGGTTATATGACTATGTGATAGACTTTGCACGCAATAACGGCTTCTATAACGTCACTCTCAACGTGTGGGAATGTAACCCGGGAGCACGTGCGTTCTATGACACTTGCGGCATGAAACCTCTGAAAACCTATCTTGAAAAAATATTGTAATCTATGGATATTCTGGAAGCGATATCTGCCCGTCACTCAGTGCGGCATTACACCGACCAAGTCATCGAGACTGAAAAGATAGAACGTCTGCAACAACTTGTTAATGAATACAATGCTCAAAGTGGGCTTCACATTCAACTTATCACCAACGAGCCTCGTTCCTTTGGCGAGAGCCTGCTGGCGCGTTATGGCAAGTTCAGTGGTGTGACCTGCTATTTTGCTATGATTGGAAATAAGAGCGACTCTCTAGATGAGACTGTAGGCTATTACGGTGAGAAGCTGGTGCTTGAGGCGCAGATGATGGGCCTGAACACCTGCTGGGTGGGATTGTCGTACAAGAAAATTGGCAGCGTGCTCGACATTAATAAAGACGAAAAATTAGTGTGCCTCATCTCGTTAGGTTATGGCGCCACACAGGGTGTGGACCATAAAAGGAAGTCACCCGAAAAAGTGAGCAAAACCGATGTGATGACCGCTCCACAATGGTATCAGCAAGGCATTGGCTGCGCCCTGCTCGCTCCAACAGCCATCAACCAGCAGAAGTTCAAATTTGAACTGAAACCAGGCAACAAAGTGGCTGCAAAAGCCGGCTTTGGTCCCTACGCCAAAGTTGACCTGGGCATCGTCAAATACCACTTCGAAATAGGCGCCGGCACCGAAAACTTCGAGTGGGAGTAAATTAATGCATAATTCACAATGCATAATCAGATTGGGTTGTCTGTAAAAAATGGGTCCAAAAAGTAAAACAAAGACTTTTTGGACCCAAATATTTTAATAGAAGTATTTACTAATAAATTCCTCTTATTTCTTAAGAATCATGTACTGGAACGGTGCCAATTCTATCTCCTTGCCCAGACGGACACGAATGTTTCTTATTGACATCATATCGGTAAGATTGATGTTTTGCCACTGGCTTGGGATATTCTTGAATGACTGTTTGCTGTTGCGCACATTTACCAGCACCAAGAAATCGTTGACGTAGTCGGTCTTCTCAAAAACGAGAACGTTGTCGTCGGGATAAGTTACCAAGTCGCCCTTGCTGATAGCGGGATTTTCCTTGTAGATAGCTATGAGCTTCTTGTAGGTGGCGAGCACATCGGGGTTGGAGTTCCAATCTACCGGCACATAGTTGAAGAAGTTGATTTTCTCGGGATAAGCAACCTCTTGCGAGCCATAAACGAGCATGCCGCCATGCAAGAAGGTAGTGGCAACAAATGCCGCCAAGGCACCATCCACACTTCCAAACTGCTGAACGGTAGAGTATTTCGTCGCCTCATCATGGTTTGTGGTGAAGCGCAGTTTCACTTTGCCTTTAGGAATCTCGTTGTATTCCCTCTTATCGCAGTCAATCAAGTCGCTGGCTTTGTTGCCCTTAACGAACACCTTGTCAAGAACACCCATAAAGCCCCAAGCATAGTTCATGTCGAAGCCGCCAACAGTGAAATTATCGGGGTTGGCACCCTCGGCAAGCATCAATATCTTGCGGCCTCCGGCACTCTTTCGAAGCTCAGTGATGGCCTGTTTCCAGAAGTCGGCAGGCACTTGATCGGCGACATCGCAGCGGAAGCCGTCAACACCCACCTCATTCACCCAGAACTTCATGGCGTCAATCATAGCGGCGCGCATCTCGGGGTTGTCGTAGTTAAGGTCGGCGACATCGGTCCAGTCGGTACCGGGAGGATATATCACATTGCCGTCGGCATCTTGGGTGTACCAGTCTTTGTGGTTCTTCATCCACACATTGTCCCAAGCGGTGTGGTTTGCCACCCAGTCGAGGATAATCGACATGCCGTTGGCATGGCAGGTCTTGACAAGCGACTTCATGTCATCAATAGTGCCAAACTCAGGATTCACCTTTTTATAATCACTGATAGAATAAGGGGAGTTCTTGCTCTTCACCTTGCCGATGGGATAGATGGGCATCACCCACATCACGTTGGCACCCAGGTCATGAATGGCCTCAACACGCTGCTCCACAGCCTTAAGCGACTTGTTAGGGGCAAACACTCGTGGGTTCACCTGATACATTACCACGTCATTAGTCGCCGGCAATTGGTAATTAGTTAATGGTTGGTTCTTTACGGTACTGCACGAACTCAGCAATGCAGCAATAAAAACCAGAGATAAAAACTTTCTCATAATGGTGTGTTTTTGATTAATTAGAATAACTTATTTTCTGCAAATATCGCAATTAATTCTGAAATATGCAAGTTTTTCACCCCTCCACAGCCGTATTATAATGACGAAAATGCGTTTTTTACACTAAATTTGAAAAAAACGTTCAAAAAAGTTGTGTAATCCACAGAGTTTTACTACCTTTGCACCGCTTTTTAAAAAAGCACATACATTTTATTAATTAATTTATTTAAAAATTTTATGTACAACTACGAAACCGTTTTCATTTTAACTCCCGTTTTGTCTGAGCCTCAGATGAAGGAAGCGGTAGAAAAATTCAAGACTGTTCTCACCGACAACGGTGCGACAATCGAGAATGAAGAGCTGTGGGGAATGCGCAAACTCGCTTATCCCATCCAGAAGAAATCTACCGGATTTTATGCGTTCCTTGAGTTCGCTGGTGAACCAACTATCGTAAGCAAGCTCGAGACTGCCTATCGTCGCGACGAGAAGGTGCTCCGTTTCTTGACTTTCCGTCAGGACAAGTTCGCTCACGAGTATGCACTGAAGAGAAGAAGCTTGAAGAAGAATGCTCCTAAAGTAGAGGAAACTCCCGCCGAGGAACCCGTTGCCGAAGCACCTCAAGCTGAAGTTAACGAAGTAACTAACGAATAATGCAAGGAGGAAACATAACTATGGCACAAGCTCAATCCGAAATCCGCTATCTCACCCCACTGAGTGTAGATACCAAGAAGAAGAAATATTGCCGTTTCAAGAGAAGTGGCATTAAGTACATCGACTACAAGGACCCCGAGTTCTTGAAGAAGTTCCTCAACGAGCAAGGTAAAATCTTGCCTCGTCGCATCACTGGCACATCGCTCAAGTTCCAACGCCGCGTTGCCCGCGCCATCAAGCGCGCACGCCACTTGGCATTACTGCCCTACGTAACCGATTTGATGAAATAATTTAAAACTGGAGGTAATACACTATGAAGATTATATTGAAAGAAGACGTTATGAACCTTGGCTACAAGGACGACGTTGTTGAAGTAAAGAACGGCTACGCCCGCAACTATCTTATTCCAACTGGCAAAGCCATCATGGCATCGCCTTCAGCTTTAAAAGTTCTCGCCGAGAATCTTCGTCAGCGCGCTCACAAGATCGCTAAGATCAAAGGTGACGCCGAGGCTATCGCCGAGTCGATGAAGGGCATCGCTCTCACTATCAGCGCTAAGACCGACAACTTTGGCACTATCTACGGTTCTGTAGGCAGCAACCAGATTGCTGAGGAGCTCGCTAAGCTCGGCCACGAGGTTGACCGCAAGATCATCAAGGTTGACAATGTTAAGGAACTTGGCAAATACACTGCCACCGTACAACTGCACAAGGAAGTTGCTGTTGAGATTCCTTTCGAGGTTATCTCTGAGAACGCTCCCAAGCAGGAGGCTCCTGTAGTTGAAGAGGCTCCCGCAGTAGAGGAAGCTCCCGTAATGGAAGAGGCTCCCGCCGTTGAGGACGCCGAGGAAGCTCCCGCAGCTGAGTAAGCAAAAAACATTGGTTTCTTCTAGAGACCTTCATTCTAATAATGCTGACCGCACTCTTTAATGATGCGGTCAGTATTTTTTTGTGAATATCACAGATAATTTGTAATTTTAGATAAATTAGGCTGCGTCGAGGCATAAAAAATGAAAAAATATCGTTTTTCATTTTGTTCTGCCCTCTACTTGCACTAATTTTGCGCCAAAGAACTAATGACTATGGCAACATCGAGATTTATAGCAATCATTCCTGCGCGCTTTGCCTCCACGCGATTTCCTGGTAAACCGCTGGCAATGCTTGGCGGCAAGACGGTAATCCAGTGTGTGTATGAGCAAGTATCTAAAGCCATCGACAATGTGCTGGTGGCAACCGACGATGAGCGCATTTTCAACCACGTCGTCGGCTTTGGCGGCAAGGCTGTGATGACCAGCTCTCAACATCGCAGCGGAACCGACCGCTGCTGGGAGGCCTATCAAAAGAACAGCGGCAACGAGGACATTATTATTAATGTGCAAGGCGATGAGCCGTTTATCCTTCCTGAGCAGATTGAGGCGCTAAAGTTGTGCTTCAACGATGAAATCACCGACATCGCCACGCTTGTCAAACCATTTGACAAGGCAAAGACTTATGAAGAACTAGAAAATCCCAACTCGGTAAAAGTGGTGCTCAACGGCAACATGAACGCGATGTATTTCTCACGGTCGGTGATTCCACACCTGCGTGGCATCGACAAGTCGCTGTGGCCCAGCAAGCACCAGTATTATACCCATCTCGGCATTTATGCCTACCGCGCTAAGGTGCTGAATGACATCACTAGCATGGAGCCATCGTCGCTCGAACTTGCCGAGTCGCTCGAACAGCTTCGCTGGCTTGAGAACGGCATGACTATCAAGGCGGGCATCACCCAGCATTCATCTATAGGCATCGACACGCCACAAGACCTAGAGCGTGCCGAGCAGTTCCTTAACCAATAATGAAACCATGGCAGTAGATCGCAGCACTCCCCCACCAGTCAGCGACTTTGGCGACATCAGCCTCAATGTCCCTGAACCAATCAGGCTCTCTAACGGCATGAAGATGTGGATTGCCAGCAATGGTGAGGAAGAAATCAACAAACTCAGCATATATATGACTGGCGGTGCATTTCAGGAATCACGACCCATGCAGGCAACCGCTTGCTCGATTGCTGTATTCAACGGCAACAATAAGATGTCGTTTGCCGAGATTGCCGAAGCCATCGACTATTATGGCGCATGGCGGTCGGCACATGTCGAAGACAACTGCACAGCATTTTCGATATCGTCGCTCAACGAGAACTTCGACAAGACGCTGCCCATCTTTATTGAGAGTCTCAGGACTCCAACTTTCCCCAACAATGAGTTTGAGCCACTGAAACGACAACTAGCAGTGAACTGCGCCTTGGCGCGAGAGAAGGTGAAATATCTTGCCAACAAAGAGATTATGAGGCTGTATTATGGCGAGAACCACCCACTCGCCACCGATCCCATGCCCGACGACATCAACTCGCTGACAAATGAGCACATGCGCGACTTCCACTCCAGTTTCTACAAAGCCCAAAATTGCAACCTAGTGTTTGCTGGCAACATCAGCGATAAGGAGATTGCCACTGTAGAAGCCGTGCTTGGCGATTGGCTGCCCGATGGCGAGCCCACACTGCAAGTGGAGCCTCCGTTCAATCCCTCCGACGAGATGCTCAAGATTGTAAACAAGCCAGGTGCTGTGCAATCTGCTATTATAATGATGCTCAAAACTGTGCCCCGCAAGCATCCCGACTACTTCAAGCTGCGCATCCTCGCCACTGTGCTTGGCGGATACTTCGGTAGTCGTCTTATGAAAAACATTCGTGAGGACAAAGGTTACACCTATGGCATCAACGCCCATCATAGCGGCAGAGCATTTGATGGATATGTGGGCATTTCTACTGAGTGCGACACTAACCACACTTGGAACGTAATTAACCAAATCCACAACGAAATCAAGACGCTACACGACGAGCTCATCCCTCAGCAAGAGCTTGAGACGGTGAAACGCTTCATGCTCAGTGACCTGGCAAAGACCCTTGACACACCATTCAACATCGCTGCATATATAGGCAATATGTTCTGCTATGGCACTTATCCCTCCTACCTAAACGAACAGGTGAAGGAGATTAAGAATGTCACAAGCCAGCAGTTGCAAGACATCGCTCGACGGTATCTCGACATAGAAAAACTGCGCACTGTCATCGCTTGCGACAAGAACAAATTGCCTAAAAACGACAATTTATGAACTTTTTATGAAAAAAATGCCGTAGTTCTTGCACAGAATAAAAAAAAGCAGTACCTTTGCAGTCGCAAAAGTGAAAGGCGGGATAGCTCAGATGGTTAGAGCGTCGGATTCATAACCCGGAGGTCCTGAGTTCAATTCTCAGTCCCGCTACTTTTCAAGAGACTCAAAGACATGTTTTTGGGTCTCTTTTTTTTAGATAATTGTTGAAGCATGTGTCAAAATGATTTTTAGCTGCTCCTCTAAGTTAGAGGAGCTGTCACGAAGCAACTGAGGAGTATGACAACTACCATTAAATCATTTGATTAATTGTGAATTATGCACTTAAAAAGAAAAATAGAACTCCTCGCCCCTGCTAAGAATGGCGATATAGGCATTGAGGCGATTAAGCATGGCGCCGATGCTGTTTACATCGGAGCAACAGCTTTTGGTGCACGTTCGCAGGCAGGTAACGACATTGATTCTATCAAGCGCCTAACCGATTTTGCTCATCAATTTGATGCACGAATCTACTGCACTGTAAACACTATCGTCTATGATGACGAGCTTCATGATGTGGAGCAGATGATAAAACAGCTGTATAGTGCCGGTGTGGATGCGCTAATCGTTCAAGACATGGCGCTCTTGCGGCTCGACATCCCTCCCATCGCCCTTCATGCCAGCACACAATGTGATATCCGCACCCCCGAGAAGGCTCAGTTTCTTGAAAAGATGGGCTTTGCCCAACTAGTGTTAGCACGAGAATTGTCTCTTGAAGAAATCAAAGACATCAGTTCCTGTGTAAAAGTTCCTCTTGAGGGATTCTGCCATGGAGCTCTGTGTGTGAGCTACAGTGGGCGATGCCAAATTAGCCAAGCCCTTAAGGTCCGCAGTGCCAACCGTGGCGAATGCGCGCAGTTCTGCCGACTGAGCTACGACCTTGAGGATGCCCACGACAACAAGCTGATGAAATCTAAGCACCTGCTCTCGCTGCGCGATTTCAATGCCAGCGACCGTCTGCATCAGATGATTGACGCAGGAATATCGTCCTTCAAGATTGAGGGACGCCTTAAAGATGTGGACTATGTGAAAAACGTAGTGGCATACTACCGTCAGGCTGTTGACAGGATTATCGACTCGCGCGATGACCTAGTAAGGAGTTCATGCGGCAAATCGGAATACACATTCACACCAATCCTCGCCAAAAGTTTCAACCGCTCATTCACACATTATTTTATAGATGGGCGTCATCCAAAGAATGGCATGAAAATGGCGTCAATTCACACCCCTAAGTCTCAAGGCGAATATGTGGGCAAAGTAGTGACAATCAATGGTAACTGCATAATTCTTGACACATCCACCCCACTTACCAATGGCGACGGCTTGAGTTTCATCGACAGCAATGGCAACTATGATGGTGTCAGGGTGAACAAAGTTTCAGGAAACCGCATTTTCCTGAAAGAGCAATGCGACATGAAACGGGGCGACAAGGTTTATCGCACATTCGACAAAACTTTTAACGACCTGCTCTCAAAGCCAAGCGCAAAAAGATTGATTGATGTGGACTTCAACATGTGGGTTGCTGGCTCACAATTATGCTTGAGAGCATGTGATGATTGCGGCATCTCGGTTGTTCACTCCATTATGCTTGATGAAACGCCACAACCTGCTCTAAAACCACAAGCTGAGCGGCAGCGTGAAGTGCTCTCAAAACTAGGTGACACAATATTTTCATTGTGCTCTTGCGAGATTAAGGGTGACTATTTCATTCCTGTGTCGGTTATCGCACAGCTCCGCCGCGAGACAATTGACCTGCTTGAGCGAAGCCACCGCATCGCTTATTGCCGTGACCTACGACAAAGCGAAGAGAAGACCGCAACATTTCCATATCAGAATCTCGCCAGCGCCGATAATGTGGCAAACCATATCGCCCACCAGTTCTATAAAGAGCATGGAGCAACCAGCATTGAACCTGCAATCGAGTGTAAATCAAGCGATATAGAAAAAGGCACAGTGGTAATGACCACCCGCTACTGCCTGCGGCGCGAACTCGGAGCATGCCTAAAAGACAAAAATTGCCGCAGCAAACTGCCACAGCAACTATTCCTGCGCAACGGCAAGACCTTACTCAAAGTGAACTGCAACTGCTCCAGCTGCGAGATGACAATTTCAATTGTATAGAAAAAAATGAGTGGCTAAATGCCACTCATTATGTTTTCAATATGAACTCGTCGGCGTCGCGCCAGGCGGGGAATTTCTCGCGGAAGCGAGCGAGGTCGGCTGGCGAGAGCTCAGCTTCAATAATTGGCGAGGTGGTCCTCTCTCCTATTATTTTTCCTTTGAAGTCAACTATCAATGATGCTCCTGTGGCATATTCCAGGCCTTTAGGATCGGTGCCGCATCGGTTCACGCCACACACAAAGCATTCGTTCTCAATGGCTCGTGCCTGAAGCAGTGTTTTCCATGGATGAAGGCGCACTTTGGGCCAGTTTGCGACCACAATAAGCACATCGTATGCATTATTAACATTGCGGCAGAATACCGGGAAACGCAAGTCGTAGCAAACTATGAGTTTGATATTAAATCCCCTGAATCTCACTATTGGCGAGGATTTCTTTCCTGCCGCATAAACATTTTGCTCACCCGACATGGTAAAGAGGTGCATCTTGTCATAGAACATCTCGTCGCCATTTGGCTCAAGGAAGAAGCCTCGATTGTAGAGATTGCCAGTGTCGTCGGTGGCGAGAAAACTGCCAGCAAATGCCACATTGTAATAACTCGCCAAGTTTTTCAGGTATTTTACTGT
The DNA here is from genome assembly GCA_017618355.1 of Muribaculaceae bacterium. Lineage (GTDB taxonomy): Bacteria > Bacteroidota > Bacteroidia > Bacteroidales > Muribaculaceae > Sodaliphilus. The sequence goes on along the minus strand of JAFZUL010000049.1, from coordinate 15,187 downwards.
CTCTCCTGAGTTGCGCTCTGCTAGTTCACGGGCACTGTCATCAACGATAAAGCCTGTAGTGAACAATTCGGGCAGTACAATAATGTCGGTGCCATTAGAAACCTTCTGAATATTACACCCCAACTGCTCAAGGTTAGCATATTTGTCACCCCACTTGATGTCGTCCTCAATAAGAGCTATTTTCAAATTTTTTGTAATCATAGTAGTTTATTTTGTGTCTTCATTAAGCCCAGTAGTGAATTTTTCAGGGTATTTGCCCTTACAATCAACGGTATCGTAGTAACGCTTAATAGTAAGCATGTCGGCATCCACATCGTCGGTGGGCTCAAAGATGCGGTCAAGGCACACAATCTTTTTATCGTAGTTGAAATATCCAAGAACAATGGGCACACCTGCTTCTTTTGCGATATACAAGAACCCTTTGTGCCAGTTTGGATTGAGGCTGCGAGTGCCCTCTGGGGTCACAGCCACAGCGAGATTGTCGCAACGATTGAAAGTGTCGATAACTCCGCCAGTCACATTAGTGCGATGGACACGAGAGACAGGAATGCCACCTAATGCGCGAAGCAGATACTTAAGCGGGAAAAAGAACCAAGTATCTTTCATTAAGAACTTGGCCTTAAGCCCCACCGATCGACTTGCCAACTCGCCCATGATAAAATCCCAATTGCTGGTGTGAGGCGCTACACAAATAACGCATTTATTTACAGGTGGGATATTCACAACAAATTTCCACCCATGATTTTTCATGATGCGGCCCAATAACTTGCTTATCATGCTGCTTGTTTAGAGGATTGTGGGTGGGGATAAGTGACTCTAGTGCTTATCCCCACTAAATCCTTGATTATACATTGTTTTTGCTTTATTACTTCTTAACGAGAGCATTCATCTCGCTCACGATTTTCTCGCTTTCCTCTTTCATATAGTTGCCTATGGCTTTCTCCACAGCCTTGAAATAGGTGCGACGAGCTTTCTTGTATTCTTTGCCGTTGGCAAAGTCTTTAGGCGCTTTGTCAAAATCTACCGACACGCGATTCACTGCCTCGGCCTGAAGCAGAGCGATGTTGATGATAATCTTGTCCCAATCTTCTGGATTAGTGTTCTCAAAAGTGTTTTGAGCGAAGAAGCACTCACCTGCCATCTCACCACATGCGTAGCAGATTGCTTTTTTTAATTGTCTTTTGTTTGCCATAATGTTTTTTGAAGTTTTATGTTTTTATTAGGAGTCGTGATTAGAGAGGCAAACTCCTCCCTAATCACTAATCCATAATCTCTAATCAGCACGAAGTGCTAAATACCCAAGTCGTGGCAGATGGTGTCGATTTTAGCATCGGCCCACTCGTTCTTGGCGTCATACTCAGCAGCGCTCTCGAGCTTGTCGTGAACCTCGATGTAGAACTTGATCTTAGGCTCGGTGCCCGAAGGACGAATCGAGACCTTAGTGCCATCTTCGGTGTAATACTGGAGCACATTGCTGGTAGTTGGCATGTCGAGTTTGGTAATCTTGCCGGTCTTGACATCGAGTTCCTCCAGACTTTGGAAGTCCTTGATAGTGACAACTGGCGAACCAGCAATTTCCTTCTGTGGATTCTCGCGGAAGTTCTTCATCATCGCTACAATCTCCTCAGCACCGCTCTTGCCCTTGCGAACTACCGAGATGCCACGCTCCTTAGAATAACCATAAGTGAGATACAGATCAATGAGCATCTCGTTCATGGTCATGCCTTTGTCCTTTGCCCAAGCGGCAATCTCGCACATCAATGGAATTGACGAAACCGAGTCTTTGTCGCGAGCGAATGTCTCGGGCAGGAAGCCATAGCTCTCCTCGCCACCGCCAAGGTAGCGACCTTTGCCTTCCATCTCGCGCATCACAGTAGCAATCCACTTGAAGCCGGTGTAGCAGTCAAACATCTTTACGCCTAGCTTGTCGGCCATACGCTTAATGGTCTCGCTGGTAACGATGGTCTTAACGATATATTCATCGCCAGTGAGCTTGCCAAGTTCACGGTTGCGGGTGAGCAGGTAATAGTGGAAGATAATCTGAATCTGGTTGCCGTTCACAAGCTCATAAACACCCTTGTTGTTCTTGAACACCACGCTGATGCGGTCGGCATCGGGGTCACTGGCGAGAGCGATGTCGGCCTGTGTCTCCTCGGCCTTGTCAATTGCCATCTGCATGGTTGGGGCGTTCTCGGGATTGGGCGATTCAACCGTCGGGAAGTCACCGCTCATCACGTCCTGCTCGGGCACGTGGATGATGTTCTTGAATCCCCAGCGCTCGATGGAGCGAGGAATGATATAGCGACCAACACCATGAATTGGAGTATAGACAATCTTCAGGTCTTTATAACGCTCGTTCACCTCAGGGCTGAGCGACAATTCGTAGATGTCCTCAATATACTTGTCGTCGAGTTCCTTGCCTACTATCTCAATCAAGTCGGGGTTGCCCTCAAACTTAATCTCGCTGACGTCCTTGATGGCATTCACATAGTTAATAATGTTCACATCGTGTGGCGATACCACCTGTGCGCCATCGTCCCAATAGGCCTTGTAGCCGTTGTACTCCTTAGGATTGTGAGATGCTGTGATGTTCACACCACTCTGGCAGCCAAGCAGGCGGATGCCGTAAGACACCTCGGGAGTTGGGCGTGGACCTTCAAAAAGGTAAACCTTAATGCCGTTGGCGCTGAAGATGTTGGCAACTGTCTCAGCAAAGAGGCGGCTGTTATTGCGAACGTCATGTCCTACAATCACCTTGCGCTCAGGAAGGTCTTTAAATGCCTCGTTGATGTAGTTGGCAAGACCCTGAGTAGCGGCGCCCACAGTGTATATGTTCATGCGGTTGCTACCAGGTCCCATAATGCCACGCAAGCCACCAGTACCAAACTCGAGGTCCTTGTAGAACGACTCAATAAGCTCGGTCTTGTCATCGGCATCAATCATCGCCTTCACTTGTGCCTTGGTCTCTTCGTCATAACCCTCTCCCAGCCATTTTTGTGCTTTAAGGGTCAATTCTTGAATAAGTTTCTCGTCATTCATAATTCTTAGTTTATATTATATTAGTATTATTTTTCACAAAAGTAGCATTTTTTTGCCAATCTGGCAAATTCAACTGAAAAAAGTCTTGAAAACTTTTATCATGTTCACATGGTCTTCACATGAAGCGGTCTCACGTGCCGAGTGCATGGCAAGCAATGGATTGCCAACGTCAACACCCTCAATATCAATCTGCCCAGTAAGGATATTGCCTAGTGTAGAGCCACCTGCCACGTCGCTGTGATTGATAAAATACTGGCAAGGCGAGCCAGCCGAATCACACAGGTTCTTGAAGATAGCAGCCGAATGAGCATCGCTCATATACTTGCAGTTCGCGTTTATCTTGACGCATGGTCCACTGCCCATAGTGGGATGGTTGGTTGGGTCATATTTCTCGCTATAGTTAGGATGATGAGCGTGAGCATTGTCGGCACTCACTAGGAAGGTCTTCTGCAATGCTATGCAGTAATCGTCGAAGTTGCAGCCCTGGTTCTCGGCCATGCGTTGCAGCACATTGGCGAGCACAGGCGAACCTGCGCCCTGCTTTGTGCCACTGCCCGTCTCCTCGTTGTCAAAGATGGCGGCAATGCATGTTGCATCCTCATCGGTCGCCTCGGTAATGGCAGTGATAGCAGCATGAGCCATACTCAGGTCATCAAGGCGTCCCGATGATATGAATTCATTGTTCAGGCCAAATGTGCAAGCAGGGGTTGTATCATAAAGAAGCAGGTCAAAATCAAGTATCTCATCTACTGCGACATCAAGTTCCTGAGCCACTAAATTTACAAGCATGTTTCCTGTCTCAAAATCTTTATTTACCTTTGCGATAATTGGCAGCATATCCTTCTGCTTCGACAGCGCATTGCCATCATTGACAGCGCGGTTGAAGTGAATGGCGAGATGCGAAATCTGCATCAACGGACGGTCAATCTTTATATTTCTAGAAACCACCTCGAGAGGACTCTTGCCCTTGAGAATCACCCTGCCGGCAATTGACAAGGGGCGATCAAACCAAGTGTAGAGGATTGGTCCGCCATACACCTCGGTATTGAGTTTCACTATACCGCCATCACAACGCATCTCGGCATGAGGCTTGATTCGGAAACATGGCGAGTCGCTATGAGCAGCAATGATCTTATAACCTGTCTCTTTGATTGGTTTCTTGCCCACTTTCACGGCAAAGATTGCCGAGTCGTTTTTGGTGAAAAAGAACTTCTCGCCTGCTTTGGCATTCATCTTCTCCGAGAGTTTTTTCTCCTTGAAACCATTGTCGGCAAGAATTTTCTTCATTGTGTCAACGGCAAGGAAGTTACACGGACTGTTGTCCATGAATTTCAATAATGAGTCAATGTATTTGCTTTTCATATCAAAATAGTTATCAGTTTTTAGTTTTCAGTTATAAGTTTCATAGGGATAGCACTAGCTCTCTTAACACTCAAATTCATCACGGTAGGCAATGCGCAATGAGTGAAGTGCGCGGAACACGTTGCACAAGGTCTGCCCCCAGTATTCGATGAAATTCTCCTTGCACATGCCCAGGATTTGGCGCTGCTCATCGGTGCTGAGGTCACGTAGCGAAGACACCACATTATAAAACTCCTGATACAAGTCGGCAAGGTTCTCCGAGATTGAGGCTGCAATGGGCGTGTCGCTATATTTCATGTCCTCAAGGAACACCTCTAAATAAACATCATCCTCTCCCATCAGAGCGCTAAGGTTGCCACGAACCATGTCGTATGTTGGTTCATCGAGCGATTGACTTATGAATGCATCAAAATATTCGAGACTAGGCTCTAAATCACTGACTGTAATATAGATGCGCGGCAATAGTTTTAGCATTGATTCAACTACGCCCTCACGACCATGTCCGACGCAATTCTCGATTATCTCACAGTATTCATTGGCCATTGCAATGAATGCCAGACTCGTGGGAGACAATTTATCGTTTTCCATATTAAGATGTAAGTTCTTAGTTTTTAATCCCTAATCGTGCAAAGCACAACTAATCTCTAATCAGCGCATGGCGCTTCCATATATAGTTTGTTCTTAAGAATATATTTCTCCACAGCTTCGGGCACATAAAACGACACCGGCTTCATCTGAGCAAGTCGCTCTCTGATCTGTGTTGAAGACACCTCAATAAGTGGAGCCTCCACCACCTTTACCCTATCGCTGTATTTCTCGGGTATCACAATGTCATATCCTCGACGTGGATAAATCAGAATGTGATATTTTGAGATTATCTCCTCGCCATTCTTCCACTTGTCAAAGAGGCACCAATTGTCGGCGCCTATCACAAGATAGAACTCGTCGTCAGGGAACTTGGCTTGAAGGGAATTGAGGGTATCGATGGTATAGGAAGGCTTGGGCAAGTCAAACTCAAAAGCCGAGGTAATGACGTTTTCAATTCGTCGTGACACGAGTTCGGTCATGCGCAACCGATGATAATCGCTTGCCAACCCGCTGTTCTCCTTAAGAGGATTCTGAGGCGAGACCATCAACCACAACATGTCGATTGCACCGCTCTCCACAATATAGTTAGCTATCAGAGCGTGCCCCACATGAATGGGATTGAACGAGCCGCCAAAAATGCCGATACGTCTCATTACAGTTTTTAGTTATTAGTTTTTGTCAGTTTTAAACCTCTCTCCTCTCAACTCTAAACCCTAAACCCTAGCCTTAGTTATAAACTTGGTGATTATCTCTCGAGTTTCGGCGACAGCGTTTTCAAGCACGTCATTTACCACGCAAGTGTCGTATTGGTCAGCTAGTGACAGCTCATACTCAGCACGAGCCACACGGTTATTGATGTCCTCAATGCTGTCGGTGCCGCGAGAGAGCAATCTCTGGCGTAAAGTCTCGATTGAGGGCGGCTTGATAAATACAGCGAGAGCTTTCTTGCCGTAAATCTTCTTTACGTCGATGCCACCAAGCACGTCGAGGTCAAGGACAACATTGTGACCCTTGTCGGTGATGCGCTTTATCTCGCTTTTTAGGGTGCCATAGAAACGGCCCTCATATACCTCGTGATACTCGGCAAACTCATCATTCTCTATGCGCTGCTTAAAGTCCTCAAGAGTGAGAAAATAATACTCCACTCCATGCTGTTCAGCTCCTCGTGGAGGACGTGTGGTGGCTGAAATTGAGAACTCGAGCTTGAGCTCGGCATCCTTCATCAATTCACCGATTATCGTCGATTTACCAGTGCCCGAAGGCGCCGAAATTACTATCAATTTACCTTTTCCCATATTATTACAAAACATTAAGAACTTGTTCTTTAATTTGTTCAAGATTGTCTTTCATCTCAACTACGAGTTTCTGCATCTCGGCTTGATTTGACTTGGAACCTGTGGTGTTTATCTCACGGCCCATTTCTTGTGCAATAAAACCAAGTTTCTTGCCTTGACGCGCGCTGCCGTCAAGTGTCTCAAGGAAGTAGTTGAGATGATTCTGCAGCCTTATTTTCTCCTCGGTGATGTCGAGTTTCTCGATATAGAAGATAAGCTCTTGCTCCAGGCGGTTATTGTCATAATCGACTTGCCCAAGCTGTTCAAGTTGCTCAATGAGGCGAGCCTTGATTTTCTCAGTGCGAGTGGACTCATACTGAGCAATATCGTTAAGCAACTTCTGTATAACAGCAATCTTCTCCTTGAAGAAGATATATAGCTTAGTTCCCTCTTGAGTACGGAAATCGATCGTTGCCTGCAAAGCCTGCCTAACTACCTCACGCACGCCTTCAAGCTCCTCTGGGGCAACCTCGGCATTCAAATCCTGCTTATACACATCGGGCATACGCAGCAAGGTAGAATACCAGTCTTCAGGTTCAGGAAGCCCTAAATTCTGCGATAAGTTCTCAACTTGCGACTTGTAACTGCGAAGCATCTCAACATTAAGCTGCGCTGCTCCTGCATTGTCAATTGACTCGCTAGTAATATAAACATCCACCTTGCCTCGACCTAACTCATTGGCAATTGTGTTGCGAAGATCCAATTCAAGTTCTCTATACAGCAGCGGGACCTTTACAGTGAGATCCATCTGCTTGCTATTCAGCGATTTTATCTCGGCAGTAAGCTTTTTGTTACAAACCACCATAGTGGCCTTGCCGAAACCTGTCATTGATAATATCATAGCTCTTGTCTTGTTTGGGTGCAAAAATAAACAATTTTTCTTATTCTACATACATTTAATTGACTTAACTTATTAACAAAATGTGCTCCCACAGTTGGAGAACACACTAACATCATTATGCTAATGTTATAATAAATACAATTGCAAACGATATGCTGATCCTTGGAAAAAAAATTAAAAACTACGCTTTTCATTTTGTATTTCTCTCGGCTCGCAGTAATTTTGGATAAATTAGGCTTCGTTTCGGCAAAAAAATGTAAAACTTCGTTTTTCATTTTGTTTTGCGCTCAACTTGCACTAATTTTGTACCAAGTTTTAAATTATTATGGCAAATATTCTCAACATAGAGACCTCAACCGCTGTGTGCTCAGTAGCATTAAGCAGTGAGGGACAGATAGTTGACCATCACGAGAACTATGATGGTCTAAACCATGCCACGCTGTTAAGCCAGTTCATCGACGACATGCTCAACACGGCAAAGCGCAAAGAAATGCCACTCGACGCCATCGCAGTGAGCATAGGACCCGGTTCCTACACTGGTTTGCGCATAGGTTTGTCGCAAGCCAAAGGTTTGGCATTTGGGTTAGACTTGCCATTGATTGGTGTGAATACGCTGCAGCTGCTTACTGTCACAGCGATGTTCCAAGAGTTCTTTGACGACGATACGCTTTACGTACCTATGATTGACGCCCGTCGCATGGAAGTATATACAGCGGTGTATAACAACTCCTTAGAAGCCATCGAGGAGCCACAAGCCTTGATATTGAACGAGGATTCATTCGCATCTCTGCTCGCCAGTCATCAGCTTGTGCTTATAGGCAACGGAGCGCAAAAGGCAAAAGACGTGATCAAGCATCAAAACGCGCGATTCATGCCCGACGTCAAGCCAGTGGCAGTGGATATGCTGGCACTGGCCGAGAAAGCTTTCAGAGAAAGACATTTCATTGATGTGGCCTACTCTACTCCTCTCTACCTAAAAGACTTCCAAGCCACAGTCGCAAAGAAAAAAGTGCTGTAAAGCTTCACTTGTCTTGAATTATTTGTTACTTCAGATAAATTAGGCTGCGCCTCGGAAATAAAAATAAAAAACTTTGTTTTTCATTTTGTTTTTCTCTCGGCTTGCAGTAACTTTGCAAACTATTTTTGATTGATACAATATGCTAACTTATAACTCACAACTCAAAAAACTGGCTCTGCCCGAGTATGGTCGAAACATCCAGCAAATGGTGGACTACTGCTGCACTATCGAAGACCGCGATGAGCGCAACAAGTGCGCACGCTCTATCATCAACACCATGAGCAACCTGTTTCCGCAACTCAAGCAGGAGACCGACTATCAGCACAAGCTGTGGGACCATCTGGCAATAATGAGCAACTTCACACTCGACATCGACTACCCCTATGAAGTTGTTAAGCCCGAGAACCTTGACAGCAAGCCTGTGCCCATAAAATACAAGCACGAAGGCATCAAGATGCGCCACTATGGCAAGATTGTTGACCAGATGATTCAACGCGCTTGCGAATACCCCGACGGCGACGAGAAGGAGGCACTGGTGATGCTCATCGCCAACCACATGAAGAAGCTCATCTATCAAATAAGCAACGAAGACGTTGAAGATGCCAAGATTTTCAAAGACCTTGAGTATTTCTCTAAAGGTCAGATAGTCCTGGACCCTGCAACTCACTCGCTACATCAATTCAAGGTGGCTCCAACACAGCAACAAGCGTCGAAGAAGAAAAAGAAGAAATAAGAGTGAAGAGTAGAGAGGGATGGAAAGAGTTGAGAGCCGATTTTCGATCCCCGATCTTCGATAAACGATAAACGAAACGTGGCAAGATACAATGATTACCAACGATGAAATAATCTCAATAGGCAAGTTCAACAAGACTCATGGCATCAATGGGGAGATTTCGGCAACGATTAACGCTCCCGAGGCATTGCTTGACAACTGCTCTTGCATAGTGAGTGACATCGACGGAATTTTTGTGCCGTTCTTCATAAAAGATTTCCGCTACAAGTCGCAAGACATGTTCCTGCTCACCATCGACGACATCAACAACGACCAGGAAGCCATGATGCTGGTTAATAAGGAAATCTATGTGAAACGCAGTGAGTACAGCGAGGTCCTGGAAGACGAAGACCAAGTGCCTGTAGATTTCTTTATCGGCTTCAATGCCGTGGTCAACGGACTGCAAGGCAACATCGTGGACATTGACGATTCTACAGCCAACGTCCTCTTTGTCATTGAAACCACCGATGGCAAGTCGATTCTTATCCCCGCAGTGGAAGAATTCATCACCGATTTCAACAGCAAAGACAGAATAATAAAAATGGAGGTTCCTGACGAACTCCTTGATTTATAATATTAGCACGATTAGGGATTAGTTGAGAACTGATAACTAAGAACTAAAAACTGATAACTAAAAATATAATAGTTGATATGAAAAAGTTCGTATATAACATAAGATTTATCGCTCTGATGATTGCCGCAGTGTGCTGCCTCCAGGCGATGGCGCAAGGCAATGCGTATCGTAATTTAGATGAGGCCATCAACTCACCATCGATAAGAGACAGCAAAGTGCGCAATGCTATCGTGGAATATCAGGCAAGACTGGTCAATGATCTTGTGAAAGACTATAATGTGAACCTGATAAGAAACGGAGAAGTGGTCGCAATCACCATTCCTGCCGACCTGTTCTTTGAGGCCAATGCCACGGAGCTAAGCGATAAGGCTGACGACATACTATATAAAATCGCGCAATTCCTGAGAGTGCCAGGTTTCTACCATGCCGCGCTTGCGATGTATCACGACAACACCGGCTCGCCACAATACTGCAAAGAATTGACCGATAAGCGCATAAAAAGCATCGCTGACTGGTTCACTATCTACTCAAAAAGCCGTCAGTACATATCCTCTTTCTCCTTCGGCGATAAAAACCCAATTCTTGAAAACAACTCAATGAATAACCGCCGCATGAATCGCAGGCTGGTCATTTACCTAATTCCTGGCGATGTTATGATAGACAATGCGAAAAGAAACCTATTGAATAAACAATAAAGAACAACTCAGAATGCTGAATGGAAAGCGCTACGCACCGATTAATGGGTAATGCTTAATGGGTAATGAGCCGTTCCACTATCTCCGAACAACGATAAACGTTAAAGTAGAGAGGGATGAATGGAGAACCCCGATCCCCAATCCCCGATTCCCGATCTTCGATAAAAACGATAAACGAAAAACGATAAACGATAAACAAAATGGCTATTGAAATTAAAGATTTAACAAAAAGAAGTGTTAACTACTCGCAGTGGTATAACGACCTGGTGATTAAAGCCGACCTCGCCGAGCAATCGGCAGTAAGAGGATGCATGGTAATAAAACCTTACGGATATGCTATCTGGGAGAAGATGCAACGTCAGCTCGACGAGATGTTTAAGGCAACTGGTGTGCAGAACGCCTATTTCCCTCTACTTATCCCTAAGTCGTTCCTCAGCCGAGAAGCAGAGCACGTAGAAGGATTTGCTAAGGAATGTGCAGTAGTCACCCACCATCGTCTTATGAATGCCCCCGACGGAAGCGGCGTGGTGGTAGATCCCGAGGCTCGACTTGAAGAAGAACTCATCATTCGTCCCACCAGCGAGACCATTATATGGAACACCTATCGCAACTGGATTAGCTCCTATCGCGACCTGCCACTGCTCATCAACCAGTGGGCAAACGTTATGCGATGGGAAATGCGCACTCGCATGTTCCTGCGCACCGCCGAGTTCCTGTGGCAAGAAGGACACACAGCTCATGCCACCAAAGAAGAAGCACAAGCCGAAGCCATCCAGATGCTTAACGTCTACGCCGACTTTGCCGAGAAATATATGGCTGTGCCTGTTATAAAGGGCGTGAAATCGGCCAATGAGCGTTTTGCCGGCGCTCTCGAGACATACACCATAGAGGCGATGATGCAAGATGGCAAGGCCCTGCAATCAGGCACATCACACTTCCTTGGCCAGAACTTCGCTAAGGCGTTTGATGTGAAATTTGTAAACAACGAGAACAAGCTCGACTACGTGTGGGCTACTTCTTGGGGGGTATCTACCCGCCTGATGGGTGCTCTCATCATGACTCACAGCGATGATAACGGTCTCGTGCTGCCTCCTAAGTTAGCTCCTATCCAAGTAGTTATTGTTCCTATCTACAAGAACCAAGAGCAGCTCGATGAGATTAACGCTAAGGTCAACCCCATCGTTGAGAACCTTCGCGCTATGGGTATTTCGGTTAAATATGACAATGCCGACAACAAGCGTCCAGGCTTTAAGTTTGCCGACTATGAACTCAAGGGCGTGCCTGTACGTCTGGTGCTCGGCGCTCGTGACATTGCCAACGGCACTATCGAGGTGATGCGCCGCGACACTCTCGAAAAGTCAAGCATTTCGCTTGAGGGAATTGAGAACACCGTTAAGGCTCTTCTTGATGAGATTCAAGACAACATTTTCAAAAAGGCGCTCAACTTCCGCAATGAAATGACCTATAAGGTTGACAACTACGAAGACTTCAAGCAGCAAATCGAGAAGGGCGGCTTTGTGCTGGCTCACTGGGACGGCACTCCCGAGACCGAAGACCGCATCAAGGAAGAGACTAAAGCAACAATTCGCTGCATTCCACTGGATGCCGAACCCGAAGATGGCGTGGACATGCTCACCGGCAAGCCATCTAAGTGTAGAGTAATCTTCGCAAGAAACTATTAGGAACCAAACTACTAGTAGCACACTTATAATTAATAAAAAACACTCCCGCCCCTGACAATCAGGCGAGAGTGTTTTTCTTGCTCCTTAGCCCTATAACACGTAATAGTCAATTCTAGGAAATCATAGAGCAAAGGAAATGAAAAACTCTCAAACTCCGTAGGACATATTTGTTACCGCACAATCTTCTCGCTCTTGCGTGAGCCGTCGCTGTAGGTCGTCACCTTGATGCTCACACCCTTGAATGGCTCGGCGCTTTCCACGCCCGCGAGGTTGTAGTAGCGCACAGTCTCAACCTCTTTATTATATTCGACTGTATTAATGCCACTGTCGCTACCCCACTGTTCATCGAGCCATGCCACTTTATTGCCAATTAGATTAAGGAAATAATTGACATAGTAACCGGTATATACGCTTGCATAGGTCCTCCACCGCTTGGCGTCCTGCAGCTCAGCCTCCGTTATCAATGAGCGCCACCACGCGGCATGATCTATAAGTTTCTCAAGTGTAGAGTTGTCCATAAACTCTTTCCACACTCTTTTTACCTGTTTCTGGAAACGGGGAAACCTTTTTGCCTCTTTAATCCATAAAAAAGAGAAGACAGCAGGTTCATAGTCACAGATGAAATTGTCGCATGAGACGAAAAAACTGAAGCTGTTGTCAAAATCCCATACAGGCCCGAACTTCAGTTTTTCGTCCCAGCCGTAATCTTTATACATAAACATGCTCCCGGAGAACGCCTCAACATTATCCATCACCTCATGTATGACATAGAACCTAGCCAGAGAATTGATATCAACGAGGGTCTCCCAGCTCCTGTCATTCTTGTCAACAACATATATGCAACTGTCAACCCTGAACAATAAGTAATGGATATAATCCTTTTGCACAGGTGATAATATCTCTGGAGAATGCGACATTATTCCGAACCAGGAATTAGTGGAGTCACAGTTCTGATACTGCGTTATAACCACATTGCTGTCAAAACCCGTCTCAAGCAACCATCCGCCTGTGGCGTTGTCTGGGTTGTAATCCATATCTCGCTGCTCCATAATATCCACACGACCACCTTCCACCCTTATCTTCTCACACAGAAAGTATAATCCCTGATACTCTCCGTTCAGTATCAGTTCCACAGGATATTGGCGCGGGGTGTAGGGCATTCCAAGCTGGCGGCTCAGCTCAAACCCAGTCTCATTGCGCAGGTAGCCGTAAGAGTCATTGAAATCGGGTCTCAGGATAAAATGCTTGCTGTTATCCAACCCGAGTGGAGACTGCTTGTGTAAAAATTTTATCTTGTATGGTTTTTTGTATGACATACGCCAAGTGTAATTCCCCCGGCCTTTTATCTCGATAGCCAGTTGATTTGCCTCATCCCCCATATCAGAGAATTCACTGTTGCCGCAGTTGTCAAGCCAAAACGTCGCATCAATGTAGTAATCCTTACTTGAGACCGTTACACTATCTTGAGTCGTGATATGGATGACAGGCAGAGTCCTCGTCGGCGACAGGCCATAGCTGTCACAGGGACGCCAATAGCCATCACTGAAGGTACAGTCGTTAATAGGACAGAACACCCAGCCAACTATGCTATCACTTTCACACGACACCCCATCTCTTATTATTGTCATGCGAGACTCCGGCTCAACGAGGCACAGACTGTCGAGAAATGACTCCATAACACTGGAATACGTTCCTGGCTGAACTTCACTCTCAATGAACGAGTATCCATCAATACTGTCCATATCCCCGTCTAGAGTGACAATCCACCAGTCATTCTCGACGAGTGAATCCATCTGAAGCACCGTCACTTTTCCACCGCCGCCCAAGACCATCTTGACTGTGGAAAAATGAAGCTTGCTGTTATCAAAATAATAATCACCACCCTTGAAATCAAAGGCATGGCACACAGAACAAAGCTGTGTGACCATCATTGTCAGTATTATTGTCCTATTTTCATTCATTCTCATCAACAAGGAAAACACACTTTAAACTCTGCCCTCATTCATCAGAAAAAGCGATTGGCAATCTTTCTTCTTAGGATTCAATTCGTTTGATTAGAATGCATTAACAAGCCGTGACTCATTCAGTCAAGTCGCGCACATGATCAAGGTGCTTAATGACGCGTGCCGGCACACCTGCCACCACGCTGTTAGATGGCATATCCTTGACTACCACGGCATTGGCTCCGATGAGTACATTGTCGCCAACTGTAATGCCACCAATAACCTTGGCTCCACAGCATATTTCCACGTTGTCACCAATCACTGGGGCACGCAAGTCATGGTTGAAACCTATGGTTACCTGCTGGTAAACTTTGCAATTCCTGCCTATCTTCTCAGCAGAAATTACGGTAGAAAAGCCATGTTGAATTATCAATCCTCCACCTATGTCATTGGTGGAGATTTCCAGGTTGGTTTTCCCAGGCAGCCACCACCGCGACAATATGCCAAGCAACCTAGCTCTCTTGTAGAAAACAGACCTGAACTCCGGCATACTGCCCATAAAGTAAGAGAATCCCCACAAGTTGCACGGCAAATGCTTCCATCGTGACCATTGCCGCAAGTCTTCCATAACTGTCCCCCTAAGCCGTCTCGGCATGACGAGCCAATAGATAAATGACAATGGAAACACCAGAATTCCGAATATTTTTCTCTTGACAATAATCATAAAACATTAACTCAAAAAAGTGTTATTTACGTTAGTCACATTCTGGCTGCCTATGTAGTTGAGGATTGTCGTCATAATATCGTTTGCCACACCCTCAAACACATTGTTTGCAAAGCAGAATCTACTGGCATCACATCCCGTTGTTGAGAAATAAAATGTTGAACATAAAGTTCATTCAAGTCATCATCATAAGTCACATAAGGTGGTTCAATGGAGATTTGGTTAAAACCGTTGCTACCTCCACTTTGATGTAATACAACATCTTTGTCATTTCTCCCATTAGCAAATGTTGTCAATGCTAATAGTGCAAGTGAAAATGTGATAATCATTCTCATAACTTTGTTGTTTTTTTACATTAAAAAATCACCACAAAATTCCAATTTATTTAGGAAATAAAAAAATAATCGCAAGATATTCTTGCGATTGTATAACATTGAAAATCAGCGTGTTTTTAAAATATTTTGATACCGATATATTTATTTCTGTAAAATTCCCTTAACAATATCTAAATATTACTGATTTGTCTGATATTATTTCACATCATCTGCTTGAGATAATCATTTAGCAAAATATCCAAGTGCATTTTGTCTTTAATTTTATTCCTCTTACTCGTTA
>JAFZUL010000048.1 GCA_017618355.1 Muribaculaceae bacterium | reverse complement strand
ATGTTACTTCTCACGGCGAGAAACTGAATGTTTCTCGTTGTGAGGGAGCTGAGCCTCGATATGTCTCGATGACGTTGGCTCAATTCCACACGTCTTTCAAGGCCATAGATAGGCACACAGGCAAACCATATCACCTCATGCCCTTTAGTGGGGAGTCGGTTTCATCTGCAAAATCATCGATTATAGACCCCATGAGTTGGGTGGAATAGTTGTGCTGGACGCTTTCGTTCCACCGCAAAAAAAGAGAACCGCTTGGGCGGCTCTCTCATCGGTGGGCGGTGCGCTACTTAGATACAGCGAAAAACGTGACAGCTGTCGAAGTAATAATCACACATGAACAAATCGCGTGCAAACTTGCTCCAATCGAAGTAACAGCGCAGATTTTCGGGGACATCGTGCAACATTCCGCAATCCTCTGCAAGCTGCTCGGCAAAATCTTCTTCGCTCGACCACTTGCCGCAATAGGCTTCACGGAAATCTTCAAAAACGCAATCCTCACGCCCTGCGCCCTTATAGGCGAGGAAAGCGTCAAAAGCCTCTTGCTCATCCTCATCGAGTTCGGCATACTCACGGATTAGGTCAAATGTGCGCTCGTCCAAACTGCTCTCGCAATACCACTCACGGCAGAAATTCTCAAAATCGAGAAATGCGAGTTCGGGGTCAGCCTCATCACGGTGCAAGTAACGGCACACTGCCATAAACTCATCGTAATCGGCGAACTTGGTAAGGTCAAGCCATGCGCCATCCAGCGACCTGCCACAATTATATTTGTGGTAAGTGCAGACGAACACGGCAGGATTGCCCTCTCGGTAATCACTCTTGTAATCATCGAGATTGTAAACATCAACCTCAACATTATTGAGATTGGAGGAGCTTGAGCTGAAGCCCTTTACTTGCTCTTGTGCTTGGGTGCGGTCAGCACCGCTTGCAGGATTGGAAATGGATGAATTGTAACTCATAATCTGAAAATTTTAGAGATTAAACATTATTGATCTTGTTATCGCTTTCGCTTTGCCTTTACACTGCCTGCAAAGTGTGACTGCCCACACTGAAAGCAAGTATTGACCAAGAATTACTACCTGTAAGGCTGGAGAATTTTTGAGGCAACCCGACCTGGTACTTGCGTGTGAGGAAGGCACATTAACTTTGCAGCGTAAAGGCAAGCAAGCGATAATTGAGGTCAACGACCCAAGACCAAGATGTTTAATCAATTTTCTTTGAGTGACAATCCATTTCTCCTGCTGGCGGTCGCGTCAAGACTGCCCAAGAGCAAGAGCGTTAATAAAGCCATGAGTGCAACGAATACCCCCAAAAGCAACGAGCCGCCGCTGTCACAGCGACGGTCTCGTCTAAAGTAAAAAGGTGTTTACTTAATGAGTGTATATAACTTATATATTCAGAAAGTGCATGGGATTAAAGACTTCTGCGCGTAGAGCGTGATTTCGACCGATGCGACCGATGGATCGCCGTTTGGCGTTCCAGTGTCGCGAGTAACTTTAACGATAGGTCGAGGCTTCTCACGCTGCCCGATGATGTACGACTGGTTGTTGCAGTCGGTGACGACGTATGCCACATGGCGATATGTCGGCAAATCATCGAGCGTCTTGAAGCGCAGGGTCGTCTGCTCAATCCTGCCATTGTTGTTGTATGTCGAAACAGCCTCGCAGGTGGGCACACCGCAGAACGCAATCGGCGTGATGTCGGTGAATATGCCCACAGGAAGATTGGCTAGGTGCTTGTTCATCATCTCGCGTTGTAGATTGTCGGCAAGCACATAGCCGATAAACTTAATGCCTGGCAGTGATTGAGTTATCTTCATATTGTTTCAAATTAGTGCGACTTGTTTCAAAAAAGTGTGCAACTTTCGTTTTTTTTGAGGGTATCAAGTCGTAGCATTTTTAATATTGTTTAACGAATCCTCGTTGCGCTGGAGTTCTTCCAAGCGACGTTGTTCTTCTTTGCGCTTTTGTTCCCGATATACGTTTCGTTTCCGCAAGTATATCTTGGCGATGGTGTTCCAATTGGTGTCCGTCGCCTCGATTCCATGCGCTTCCATCCACGCCCAAATCAAGTCCTGCTTTCGTTTGCCGATGTAGCCGAACTTGTAGAGGTCTTTCCACAAGGCAACAACAAAGCGAGTGCGTATGCACTGCGCCAGTGCGTTTTGGGCTTTTCTCGGAAGGAAGTTGTGGTAGCGCACGTCTTTATTTTTGAAGAAAGGCAGCGCAATTGCCACACGATTATCTCCTGGGCCAACGGTTGCGGCAAGATACGGCTTGGGTATAAGCCCAAGTTCTATGATGTCATACTCAGTCGAGTTTTTAGGAAACTTGACTGGATTCCCTCCATGCTCGTGTCTCAACCATTGGGCGAGATACGGGTCTAATTTCACATAAATCACAATGTCGCTCATCAGCAGCCCATATTTTGTTGTTCTTGTTGACACAAAATTAGTGACTGCATTTGATGGCATGAAAGACGGAGGTTTCATTGTCGAAGACTTGGGCCTGCAAATTCTACAAAGTTAAACATCTCTAAACAGCGGTCTGCCACATAGTCACCATAAATCTCTGCCATCATATCTAGTGTGAGATTGGTTGTGACATGTGTCACACTTGTACGGCGATTGTCATAACGCATTTGAAGTATGAACTGCAACACGTTCATCTTCGTTCCAAAATTGCTTGCCGGATTTGGCTCTCGCCCCAGTTCGTCGATAAAGAGGCAAGTTTTTCGGTTGTAGTATTGTTCGAGTTCGGGTTGTCCTTCAGCCGCATAGTCATTTGCGATTTGACTGGCTGAATACCATGCGGTTCCTAACCGATAGTCATCATCGATGGCTTCACGCCAGCGGCTTTTCAATTTTAACAAGTATTCTTTCAGGGCACGAAGCAGTAGGGTCTTTCCTCGCCCCATAGAGCCGTAAAAGAAAAGCCCCTTTTCAAAATCAAACCCCAACAAGTTGTAAGGTTTGAACCGCCATACCCACGACAACATACTGCACAAGATTTTCAAGTCTGCTTTAGAGTAATCAAATCTCGGTTCAACAGAGCGGATAGATTGACAGAAATAATTCCATTCCTCTTGCCACTCAGCTTTCCTCGGTGTTGGCTCTATGAACTTTGGCGCGGTTGAGTGGGTTTTCTCCAGATTTTGCACCACGTTCTCCTCGTCCATCACTTGATCTATTCTTTGATACGGTTTTCCCATTTGATTTTTGTTTTTGGTTTTCCTTTGTAATTGCTGCAATCTTAATCCGCATGGTATTAAGCAAATGTTTGAAATCCCAGGTTTCCTCCTCGTTGAAAATCCAGTCGTTGACCACCTGCTGCGCTACTTGGCGAAACACTTCTTCGCCGACGCCGAGCGACTCACAACCATATTTTAGTTTATCTTTTTGAAAAACTTCATCCAAAAATCCTTGTTCACGCGTTTTCTCACTCAAAGGATTTATTGTCTTATTTTTTTTATTTCTTTT
>JAFZUL010000047.1 GCA_017618355.1 Muribaculaceae bacterium | reverse complement strand
TGTCTTGCCTTAGTTTGTTGTATTCCAGGTTAAGCTCCTCGAGCAGCTCAGCGGCATTGTCGCTGGCAATCTGCATGGCAATCACACGTGACGCCTGCTCCGATGCCGAGCTAGAGACAAACACCTCTTGCATCGTGGCTCGCATGTGCAGTGGCAATACACTATTGAAGATGCTGTTGGCATCGGGCTCGAAGATGCACGGACTGCACGCCTGCTTGGGGTCTATGTCCTGTGCCAGAGCTTCGGCGCTCAATGGCAGCAACTGCTCGTGTTGCAGCAATTGGCGACTGCTAGAGACATACCTCAAGTAAACGATGTCCACACGGTCGTACACATGGTCAACAAAGCGACTTCTCAGCAGTTCGGTGAAGTCAGACAGCTGCTCCATGGTGCTTCGTGTGCTCATATATTCCACATGCTCCACTTTGATGTTCTTAGTCTCTATCTTACTCACCGCTTTCACCATCTTCTTGCCAACAGGAATAACCGTGATTTTCACGTTTTTGCCATACTGCTTGTGCAACTCGTCGATTGCTGTGAGCAGCTGCTTGAAGATGTTGATATTGTAAGCACCACAAAGGCCGTCATCGCTACCGAAGACCACAATTGCCACATTGCAGACCTCACGAGTCTCAATCAGTGGTGAAGAAAATTCCACATCGGTCACAAGCAAGTGACTGAGCACGTGGCGCACCATCTCCCTATAGGGCTGCAGGCGGCGCACTATGCCAGTAAACTTGTGCATCTTTGCCGATGAAATCATCTTCATCGCGCTGGTAGTCTTCTCGGTAGAGGCTACCGAACTAATGCGTCCTTTAAGTTCTCGAAGTGTTGCCATTAATAATCACAAATTATATCAAGCTTGATACTTACCTGAAATCTCAGCGGCGGCTTCTTTGAGTTTAGCCATCACCTCATCATCAATCTTGCCGCTCTTGAGCACATCCAGCACGTCGGTCTGGTGCTTAGCGTGCAGATACTGGATGAGAAGCTGCTCAAACTCATGCACCTTGTCCATAGGCACGTTCTCGAGTAGACCATTTACACCGCAGTAAATCACAGCAATCTGCTCCTCAACGGGAACGGGCTTATATTGCGGCTGAACAAGCAAACGCTCATTCTTGCGGCCAGTGTCGATAGTGCGCGCGGTTACGGGGTCGATGTCACCACCAAACTTGGTGAACGATTCTAGCTCACGGAACTGAGCCTGGGCAATTTTGAGCGTACCTGCCACCTTCTTCATCGCCTTGATTTGAGCGTTACCACCCACACGCGACACCGAGATACCCACATTCACCGCGGGACGTATACCGTTGTTGAACAACGCAGTCTCAAGGTAAATCTGGCCATCGGTAATAGAAATCACGTTGGTGGGGATATATGCGCTCACGTCGCCGGCTTGTGTCTCGATGATGGGAAGTGCAGTCAATGAGCCACCACCCTTCACCTTGCCCTTGAGGGCCTCGGGGAGGTCGTTCATCGCCTCAGCAACCTTTTGGTTCTCATTAATCTTAGCTGCGCGCTCGAGCAAGCGGCTGTGCAGGTAGAAGATATCGCCAGGATAAGCCTCGCGGCCCGAGGGGCGCTTGAGGATAAGCGATATCTCACGATAGGCGACAGCCTGCTTCGAGAGGTCGTCATAGACTACAAGGGCATCACGGCCTGTATCGCGGAAGTACTCGCCAATGGCGGCACCGGCAAATGGCGCATAGTAGCGCATCGACGCCGAGTCGGCAGCAGTGGCGGCAATCACCACGCTATAAGGCATCGCACCGTACTTGGTAAGCTGGTTGACCAGCGCAGCGACGGTCGAAGCCTTCTGTCCGATAGCCACATAGATGCAATACACAGGATTGCCTGCCTCGTAGCCCGACTTTTGATTGATTATTGTATCCACAGCGATTGCGGTCTTGCCAATCTGGCGGTCACCGATGATGAGCTCGCGCTGGCCACGGCCAATGGGGATCATCGAGTCGATGGCTTTGAGACCAGTTTGTAGAGGCTGATTCACAGGCTGGCGGAATATAACGCCAGGAGCCTTGCGCTCCAGTGGCAGACGCACAAGTTCGCCCTCGATAGGTCCCTTGCCGTCAAGAGGCTCACCCAGCACGTTGATTACGCGCCCGAGCAGTCCCTCGCCCACGGGGATAGAGGCAATCTCACCTGTGCGACGCACTTTCATGCCCTCAGCGACACTGTCCACCTTGTCCATGAGGATCACACCCACGTTGCTCTCCTCAAGGTTCATGGCAACGCCAGTAACGCCATTATCAAACTCTACGAGCTCGTTGGCCTCAACGTTCTCAAGTCCATAGACATGAGCCACGCCGTCGCCCACCTCAAGCACTGTACCTACCTCCTCAAACGACACCTTGCTCTCGATGTCGCTGAGTTGCTGTTTCAGTATGTCGGATATTTCACTTGGGTTT
The DNA here is from genome assembly GCA_017618355.1 of Muribaculaceae bacterium. Classification (GTDB taxonomy): domain Bacteria; phylum Bacteroidota; class Bacteroidia; order Bacteroidales; family Muribaculaceae; genus Sodaliphilus. Next base: position 23,360 of record JAFZUL010000047.1, on the reverse strand, counting down.
ATCATCTCACTCTTATTAACTTAGGAGTTTTAAACGCAATTTTTCTAATTGATTTTTCACCGATGCGTCAAGCACGCGTGAATCGACATCGACCGTGAAGCCTCCAATGAGGTCGGGATTGACCTTCTTGGTAAGCTCTATGGTCTTGTCGCCAAACTGCTCTTTCACCACATCGATGATAGCATTAATCTCGTCATCGCCAAGTTGCACGGCAGTGACGATTTCAACCTTTGCGATGCCATTCTGCTCACGGTACTGCTTCATGAAAGCCAGAGCGATGGAGCGCAAAAAGTCGATTCGGTTGTTCTTGATAACCAACTCCATGAACTTTGCCGATGTGCCACCCAGCTTTGCTCCCGATGCCGCACACAGCAACTTAAGCTTGTCTTCAACGGGCAAAAATGGGTTGTTCACGGCCTTCTTCAAGCCCGCTTCTGCAGCATAGGAGGCATCAAGCTGCTTCATCTCATTGTAGATGGCAGCCGTATCGCCACACTCCTGCGAGAGCTTGTAAAGCGCCTTGGCATATCGGTTAGGGATAAGTCCGTCGTTCATCGCGTTGATTAGTTTTTAGATTCAACCTCGGTCAGTAGTTTCTTCACCAGGTCTTGCTGAGCCTTGTCGTCGCTCATGTTGCGGCGAATCACCTGCTCGGCAATCTGGAGCGCGTAAGCACCCACATCCTGGCGCAACTGATGCTCACTCTCCTTGCGTGCCTGTTCTATCGACACTTGAGCGGCATCGGTCACTTTCTTCGCCTCGACAGCAGCCTCGGCCTTAGCCTGCTCGATGATTTCGGTTTTCATCTTGGCTGCGTCGCGCAAAATATCGGCCTGCTGCTTGCGTGCCTCGGCAACGAGCGCGTCGGCCTCACTCTTGGCATTGTCGAGTTGCGACTTTGCCTCCTGCGCGTAGGCAACACCTTTATCTATCAAGCTGGCACGCTCGTCCATGCTCTTGATGATAAAAGGCCACACCCATTTCGCCAGGATGAAGTAGAGACAGGCGAATGCCAGAAACATCCAGAATACCAGGCCAAATTCAGGCTTAAACAGTTCCATCTAAAAACCTTGTTTTAAATGATTATTAAACGAAGAGAGCGAGAATGCAAACGATGAGTGCGATGAGTGCAACACCTTCGATAAGAGCTGCAATCACAATCATGTTGGTACGGATGTCACCAGTTGACTCGGGCTGACGGGCAATAGACTCCATTGCCGAACCGCCAATGCGGCCAATACCAATACCAGCAGCGATGGCTGCGATACCTGCACCAATGCAAGCGCCTAATGTTCCAAGGGCTGTTGCTTCAGCTAAAATTAATCCTAACATAGTCTTTAAATTTTAAATTGTTATTATTTGTTTTATTTTTTATTATTCGTTTTATTCGGTTGCGGGTTCGTGTTCTCCATGAATGTGAGCCATCGAGATAAAGATGGTCGACAACAAAGTGAACACAAATGCCTGGATAAAGCTGATTAACGTATCGAGAAAGAGCATAAACAGTGACAAAAGCACCGATATAACCGCTGTTCCAGCGCCTACTGCTGCTCCAAACATCTCGGTGAAAATCATTATGAGCAATATCAACACGAGCACCACCATGTGACCGCCAAGCATGTTGGCAAACAGACGGACCATCAGTGCCAATGGCTTGGTCAAGATGCCGAGGAACTCAATGAGCGGCATCATAGGCACTGGGCACTTGAGTGCTACAGGCACATCGGGCCAGAAGATATCTTTCCAGTAATGCTTCGTGCCGGTGATGTTGGTGATGAAGAAAGTGGCAAGTGCCAGCACCATAGTCACGGCAAGGTTGCCGGTTAGGTTGGCGCCACCAGGGAATATCACTATCAGTCCCAGTAGGTTCATGGTGAGGATGAAGAAGAATGCCGTAAGCAGGTAAGGACCATATTTTGGCGCCTCCTTGCCCATAATGGGCTTGATGGTGTCGGTATATACGAAGTCGATTACCAACTCGAGCATTCCCTTGGCACCCTTAGGGCCTTTCATGCCTTGTTTCTTGTACCAGTTGCGCAGGCTCATCGTCATCAAAATAACGAGAGCCGCTGCAATGAGTATGCCCAGCACATTCTTGGTGATAGAGAAGTCCCACGGACGATACTCACCGCCGTCAACCACCTGCACGAGTTTGCCTTTGTAGCCTCCTTCGGCGTCGGTCGATATCTTGAAACTGGCATCGCCGTCTTGATAGGTCTCGCCACCAGTCACACGACTCGACAAGAAGCAATGTAGCTTTCCACCCTTGTCAAAGACAATGATGGGCAGCGGAATCCTCTTGCTGTGCGAGAACGGCACTTCCCAGCCGTAGGCGTCGCCCAGGTGCTCAAAGATGGTCTCCTTGGGGTTCACCTTGCCGTCGCCGTGGCCTTTGTGAGAAGCCGATTGGGCATATCCCCACGCCATGAGCGCAAGTATCACCAGTGCTATTATTATTGTTATTGCTTTCTTCATAAAAGAGAATTACAATAATCTGTTTTTAATAAAGACAAACACTCACCACATTGTCTTTCACATCGACAATGCCGCCCTTTATCTCTTGACTTGTAGTATTCTCGCCATGCACATAACTCATTGTGCCTGGGATGAGCGACGAGATGAGAGCCGCATGGTTGTTCAGAATCTGGAACGAGCCCAAAGCTCCTGGCAAGGTGATTTGGTCTATCTCGCCCTCATATTCTATCTTCTCTGCCGATATGATTTTTAATGTCATAGTGTTTCTAGTTTTTAGTTGCGATGGCATCGCAACAGACATTTATTAATGCTTTCTTATCCCACTTGCTCGAGCAACTTCTTGCCCTTGGCGATGGCGTCGTCGATGGTGCCCACGTTAAGGAAGGCCTGCTCGGGAAGGTCATCAACCTCGCCGTCGAGAATCATCTTGAAGCCGCGTATGGTCTCATTAAGCGGAACCATCACGCCTGGAACGCCAGTGAACTGCTCGGCCACGAAGAATGGCTGCGAGAGGAAGCGCTGAGCGCGACGGGCACGCGATACCACGAGCTTGTCATCATCGCTCAACTCGTCAACACCGAGGATAGCGATGATATCCTGCAACTCGTTGTACTTCTGCAACAGGCGAATCACGCGCTGAGCCACATCATAATGCTCCTCGCCAATGATGTTTGGATCCATGATGCGCGATGTTGATGCCAACGGATCAACGGCGGGATAGATACCCAGCTCAGTAATCTTACGGCTCAATACTGTGGTCGCATCAAGGAAGTTGAAGGTGGTGGCTGGAGCAGGGTCGGTCAAGTCGTCCGCAGGCACATACACAGCCTGTACCGAAGTGATACTGCCGCTCTTGGTAGATGTAATGCGCTCCTGCAATATACCCATCTCACTTGCAAGCGTAGGCTGATAACCTACGGCGCTTGGCATACGGCCCAAAAGTGCCGACACCTCACTACCTGCCTGAGTGAAACGGAAGATGTTGTCCATAAACAGCAGGATGTCGCGGCCTCCACCGTCCTGATCGCGGAACTGCTCGGCAACAGTAAGTCCCGAGAGCGCCACACGCATACGAGCACCAGGAGGCTCGTTCATCTGGCCAAACACCAGTGTAGCCTGGCTCTGCGCCACAGAGTCCATGTCCACGCTGTCGAGGTTCCACTCGCCATTGGCCATCTCCTCCTTGAACTTGTCGCCATATTTTATTACGCCACTCTCAATCATCTCGCGCAGAAGGTCGTTACCCTCACGTGTGCGCTCTCCCACTCCGGTGAACACCGAGAATCCGCTGTGACCGTGAGCGATGTTGTGGATAAGCTCCATAATAAGCACCGTCTTGCCTACACCGGCACCGCCGAATAGACCAATCTTACCACCCTTAGAGAATGGCTCGATTAGGTCAATCACCTTGATTCCGGTAAAGAGAATCTCTTGAGAGATTGACAGGTCACTGAAGTCGGGAGTTGGTTGGTGGATGGGACGACGGTCACCGCCTTTAAGGTCGGCAAGGTGGTCGATAGGCTCACCAATCACATTGAGAAGGCGGCCTTTCACCTGCTCACCAGTAGGCACTGAAATGGGCTGTCCCAAGTTCTTCACTTTTGTGCCACGCTGCAAGCCGTCGGTACTGTCCATCGCCACGCAGCGCACGGTGTTCTCGCCAATGTGCTGCTCCACCTCAAGCATCAGCTCTGTGCCGTCGTGACGGGTAACCGACAAAGCGGTATAAATCTCAGGCACTTGGTTTCCCTCGCCTTCAAAAGTCACGTCAACAACAGGACCAATCACCTGTGTTATTTTTCCAAAATTTTCGTTCATAACCACGAGAATTTATTTATGCTGTATTTTTCTTTTATTCACTAATTATCCTGCAAAATGCCATCCCAGGCTTACCAGAACTGCCATTACAACCAGGTTCACCAATCCAATGGGCATGAGGTAGCGCCACTCGAGTGCCAGCATCTGGTCGATACGCACGCGGGGGAACGACCACTTGAACCAGATGATGATGAACGACACAAATATAGCCTTACCCAAGAACCAGACAATTGACGGGATATAATCCATCACAGTGTTGAAGCCTTCCCAGCCAGGTATGTGAAGTGGCATCCAGCCGCCCAAGAAGAGCAGCGAGGCGATTCCCGACACAATGAAGAGGTTGAGGTACTCGGCAAGATAGAAGAAGCCGAAATGGATACCTGAATACTCTGTGTGATAACCAGCGGTCAACTCATGCTCGGCCTCAGGAAGGTCGAAGGGGCCACGGTTGGTTTCGGCAGTGGCGGCAATCACATAGATGATGAACGCGATAATGGCAGGGATATGGCCTGTGAAGATGAACCAGCCGTTCTTCTGTGCCTCAACAAGCCCACTTACCGACATAGTGCCTGACAAGCACACAATGGTGAGCATGGCAATGCCTATTGAGAGCTCATAGCTGATCATCTGTGCACCGCTTCGCATGGCGCCGATGAGAGTATATTTACTGTTACTCGACCATCCAGCGAGCAAGATTCCCACAACGCCCAGCGATGACACGGCTGTCATGAAGAAGATGCCAACATTGAAATCAATAATTTGCATCCCCTTGCCCCATGGCAGACAAGCAAACACCACCACCGATGCTATCAGCACCAAGTATGGCGCCAACTTGTGAAGGAAGTTATCGCTCTTCCACAGGTCCACAACCTCCTTGATGAGCATTTTGATTACGTCGGCAAAAATCTGCAGCGAGCCCCAGGGTCCCACACGCAGTGGGCCACGGCGGCACTGGAACCATGCGCACACCCAGCGCTCATACATGATGTAGAACATCGCGAGCAAGGAGTAGGCAAGCAACAGCAGCACTGCTATTATCACACACTCAATGGTCGTTGCCAGCCATTGGGGCATCCCTATTGACTGGATCAGAAGGTTGTTAAACCAAGTTGTGACTACACTAAAGTCAAACATAATATTATAATAATGTGTATTGATAATCTGTTTAAAACTCTCTTAACTCGCCTTATCTGTCGATATCGGGAATCACAAAGTCAATCGACGCTGTGATAGTGATAAGGTCGGCAATCAGGTTGTCCTTGCAAGTGAGATCAACAACTCCCACAAGGTTGAAACATGGACTCTGGAAATGGAGACGATAAGGCTTCTGGAAAGGTTTGGGGTCGCCATCGCTCTCGAGATATACTCCAAAGGCGCCACGACTGCCCTCAACCTGCTGATACCAGTGACCAGCGGGCAGCTTGATGAGTTTGGGCACCTTGGCTATGTACTCGCCCTCGATTCCCTCTTTCTCAAGCATATCGCAGCACTGGCGCAGAATCTTGATGCTCTCTTCCATCTCCTTCATACGCACCATGTAGCGGTCCATTGAATCACCATTCTCGAGGATTACCTCGTCAAACTCCACTTCGTTGTAGAGCGAATAGGGATGACACTTGCGCACATCGCAATGGCAACCGCTGGCACGTCCCGAAGGACCTGTAACTGCATAATTGATTGCATCTTCCTTGTTCAGGAATCCTACGCCCTTCATACGGTTCACGGCAATCACGTTGCCGCTGAAAAGTTTGTGGTACTCTTTGAGCTTCTCGGTCACCACATCGCAGCAGTGACGCACATCGTTGATGAACTCGGGATGCACGTCGGCAACCACGCCGCCAATGGTCATATAGCTCATCGACATGCGAGCGCCACAGGTCTTGTCGAAGATGTCATATATCAACTCGCGCTCCCTGAAGCCATAGAAGAATGCTGTGGTTGCGCCCTGATCCATTGTCAAGCAGCCATAACTCAGAAGGTGGCTCGAAAGACGCATCAGCTCATCCATAGTCATACGGATAATTTCAGCGCGACGAGGCACTTCAAGACCCATAGCCTTCTCGATGCACAGGCACAAACAGTGGCGGTTGATGTGAGCCGACATATAGTCAAGACGCTCGGTGTAGAGCAAGGTCTGTGGATAAGTCAGGCTCTCGCACATCTTCTCGATGCCGCGATGGATATAGCCGCTCACCACGTCAACCTTCTTGACCAACTCGCCCTCGATAGAGGTGCGATAGCGCATCACACCGTGAGTGGAGGGATGCTGCGGGCCAACGTTGATGACATATTCTTCGTCTTCAAACACCTTGCCGTCAATACGGGTCACATTGCCGTCCTCGTCTTCCACAAGGCGATAGGTGTTGTCCTCGTTCTGCTCGTCGTCAAGGGGGATTGGGTTCTTCTCGGGACTTTCGTCGTAGTCTTTGCGCAATGGGTAACCCACCCAGTCGTTTCGCAGGAAGAAGCGACGCATATCGGGATGATTGATAAACTCTATGCCATAGAAGTCATAGACCTCACGCTCCTGGAAGTTGGCTACCGCCCACAAGTCGCTCACGCTGTGCAGGCGTGGCTGCTCGCGGTCGGTGGTTGCCACCTTCACGTGAATCATATCTTGTGTGTCGGTATTGGTCAAGTAATACATCACGCCAAGCTCCTCTTTCCAGTCCACACCAACGAGAGCAGTCAGATAGTCAAAGTGCATCTCATTCTTGAGAGCAGTGGCCAGGTTATGCCACTTCTCGTCGGGGACAGTAACCAGCAGGAACTCGCCGCTGTCGTCAAACTGAGCTTCGGGACACAAGTTGCCGATTTTTTCTTGGAAATCTGCCATATATAATAAATGTATATTTCTTATTCTTGATTATTCAAATTCTCGCTTGTTGCCTCTTGTGCCTCCTCAACTGCTGGGGCCACTTGCTGAGCGTCGAAGAATTCTTTACGCTTCTCTTTGCGGTTAACGCCGCCAAAGAACCTCTGCACCTTAATTTTGCGCTGAAGCTGCATCAGGGCATAGAACATTGCCTCGGGGCGGGGAGGACAGCCAGGCAGATACACATCCACCGGGATAATCTCGTCAATTCCCTTCACCACGCAGTAGCTGTTCTTGAAAGGACCGCCACTCACGGTGCATGCTCCGCAGGCAATCACATATTTGGGCTCTGCCATCTGCTCATAGAGACGCTTCAGAGCAGGAGCCATGCGGTAGGTGATAGTGCCCTGACACATGATATAGTCGGCCTGACGGGGCGAGTTTCTTGCCACCTCAAAGCCGAAACGTGCCATGTCGTAGCGGGCGGCGCCCAAGCACATGAACTCGATAGCACAGCAGCTGGTGCCAAAGCAGAAGGGCCACAACGAGTTGCTGATGCCCCAGTTTATCAACTGGTCGAGCTTGCCCACGACAACATTGGTGCCGCTGGCATTCAACTCCTCAACGAGCTTATCGATATACTCATTGTCCTTGAAGTCCTCATGCTTCATGCTTTTGATTTTTACTTCCATCTCAACGCTCCTTTCTTCCAGGCGTAAGCAAGGCCCAGAACTAAGATGAACAAAAATGTGCCAACAGCCAGCAGCGTTGTTGTGCCCAGGCTCTTAGAGATTGCAGCCCAAGGGAACAGGAACACCGTTTCCACGTCAAACATGAGGAATAGGATAGCAAACAAATAATACCCTACATGGAACTGCGCCATGCTGTCGCCACGTGTTGGAATACCACATTCATAGGTCTCGCCTTTCTTCTGTGTGAAGCTGCGAGGGCCGATGAGCCTTGCTATCAGCAGGGCGGCAAATACCAGGACCACACCTGTGAGGACCGCGGTGACAGCCAATGTAGTACTTTGAATACCGAGTAAAACCATAAAAATAAATTTATTGTGTTTTTAAAATTATTTTCTGAAAATAAAAATGAGCCATTGCTCGCACATCATTGTAGATAGCACACGCTATGGCTCATTTCGTTTTATACGATAATTGTGTAAGTATGAGTGAGCACACAACAGCGCGTCCTGCGCGTTGATGCACAAAACGTTATGCTTCTTATATGTATATGCTCTCATTAATTGCAATCAATATCTAAACAAGATGGCAGCAGCCATGCGCTTGTTTTGCGGTGCAAATATAGTAATTTTTTCTCTTTATAGAAAAATATATTATATTAAATTATTAACAAGTGACCAAAAAGCTTATTATTTTTGACCGCCTAAGCAAGTCCTCGCATCAACAAAAATCCACCGTTTTCTTGTCCATAAAATATTTTTTTACTAATTTTGCAGTGGATTTTTATACAACATTTACCTTACTTAGGAACACAAAATCAAAGGGCAAAATGGCGATTTTTTGACTACGCCAGCAAACCTCTGTTAGACAGTTCGTTGTAGGCTAATATTTTGATTTATAGACACATTTTTACACTATTTAATGCAAAAAATTGCCCGTATTTGGAAATAAATGCCTAATTTTGCACGTTCTTATTCATGTAGTGACCCACTTTTGAGGTCAACAAGAAGCCCGAGAGCAGGCTTAAAAACTGGAGTTCTGCCTCACCTCTCTCATTTATTTATTCGATTATTTTTTTTGGCTTCTTGAAACTTTTAAACAACGTAATATGAAGTTATCAACTATTAGTCTGCGATTAAGTTTCATTGGTATAGCACTTATATCGGTTAGCATCGCAGCTAGCGCACAATCAATTAGCGACTATCGTAAAGCACACAGAGACCTCCTTGCTAAGCAGGAGAAAATAAAAGACAAAATTAAGGTTGAAGAGGCTCAGAAATATGCACAAGACCTCTACGGCGATAAAGAAGCCGATAATGCCGACATTTATAGCGAAGCTTGGAACAGCGATCGCGTAAATCCATATCAGAACGCAAGCATTCCTACCACTAAGGTTCTTGATGTTTCAAAATACGCAATGCCAGTTAAGAATAACGCTATCACCTCACACTTCGGTTACCGCAAGCAATTTGGTCGCATGCATTATGGCGTTGACCTTAAAGCATCGGTTGGTGATACAGTTTATGCAGCTTTCTCTGGTAAGGTGAGACTCACCAAGTTTGAGCGTAACGGATACGGATTCTTCGTGATCATCCGCCATGATAATGGCATGGAGACTGTTTATGGTCACCTCTCAAAATTCTTAGTTAAGCCCAACCAGTATGTAAAGGCTGGCACACCTATCGCTCTCAGCGGTAACACTGGCCGTAGCACTGGCCCACATCTCCATTTCGAGACTCGTTACATGGGCATAGCTATGAACCCCGAGAAGATATTTGACTTTATCAACGGCACTATGTTCCACGATACTTACACGTTCAACAAGAACGAGAACAATAACAGCAGCAACAACAACCGCAAGAGCGCAAGTCGCCGCCGCCGTTAATGTCAAGTATCAAAACAAAGCTTCACAGCGCAGCAACAACATAACGCTGCGCTGTTTTTTTTCACAACGACTCACAATTCAAAGCATGGAAGTAATCTACGAGGACAACCACATAATTATCGTCAACAAGGCTTGCGGAGAGATAGTACAGGGTGACCGCACTGGTGACGTGCCTATGGTGGAAACGCTAAAGCAGTGGATAAAAGAGAAATACAACAAGCCTGGCAATGTGTTCTGCGGCGTCACTCACCGCATTGACCGCCCCACATGTGGACTCGTAGTCTTTGCCCGCACCAGCAAAGGGCTATCACGCATGAACGACCTATTCCGAAAGGGAGAGGTCCACAAAACCTATTGGGCTATCGTCAAAAACCGTCCGCCAAAAGATGAGGACACACTTACCGATTACCTCATCTCAATGGAGAAGAACAACAAGACCTACGTCACTAGCCCCGACACAAGAGGAGCACAAAAAGCTGTGATGAAATATAAGGTCATCGCGCAGAGCAAAAACTATTACCTGCTCGAGATTGATCTGCTTACGGGACGCAAGCACCAAATCCGCGCCCAACTCGCACACCTGGGCTGCCCAATCAAAGGCGACCTCAAATATGGCGCTCCTCGCAGCAACCCCGACGGCGGCATTTCACTCCAGTCGCACCGCATTCACTTCATTCACCCCGTCTCAAAACAAGAAATCGACATCACTGCCCCACTCCCCCACGACACCCTGTGGCAAGAACTTAATCAATGTACGATTTAGAATGCAAAATTCAGAATGCAGAATTTTGACTCTTTTTATTCCTTTAATTAATTTCATTCCTTTACTCAACCACCAAGTCGGCAAAGCGTTTATTGGACCAAATGATGAAGTTGCCGTGGGCATCTACACTTATCGTCATCACGCCCAGTTTGTCGTTGCCTTCCATCATCGCCTTGGTTTTCTCCTCGCCCAAAGCCATGCAAGCCGTAGCCCAGGCATCGGCGCTCATGCAATCAGGAGCCACTATGCTCACGCTCAGCAGGTTTGATGTCTCGCTGCCTCCAGTCTTGGGATTTACGATGTGGCTCAGTTTTTTTCCTCCACTTTCCTTGTACTTGCGGTAATTGCCGCTAGTCGCCACTGCCTGACCGTCGAGCGTAATCACCAATGCGCTGCTGTGCTGCGCGCCATTGCTGCCGTCGGGTTCAGGCATATCAATCGACACATGCCACTGTTGCCCTGTTGGGTTCACGCCTCGCGTCACAACCTCGCCTCCAATCTCCACCATGTAGTTCTCCACGCCATTTCGCTCAAGCATTGCTGCCACTTCGTCGCATGCCATACCCTTGGCGATAGAACTGAAGTCGAACTGCACCCGCGGGTCATCTTTCACTATTCTGTTGCCTTGCAGGGAAGTATGCTCCAATCCCACAAACTGCAAAATGCTATCGATCTGCGCCTGAGTGGGCAACTCGCCACTTTTATAGCCAAATCCCCAAGCATTTACCAGCGGCATCACAGTGGGGTCGTAAAGTCCGCCACTGGCGCTGTTCACCTCAAGGGCTTTGTTGTAAAGTTTCACGATGAAGGCATCGGCTTCGTCGCTCTTATTGTCGTTTATTAAAGTAATACGCGATTGCTTGTTGAAAGCCGAAGCACTCTCGTCAATATCCTTGAATAGCTGCTGAATCGAGTCATTGAGGTCGGCAGACGCCTCATACTTAATGTGATACTCCGTGGTCCACACCACTCCCTCATTGAGGATGAATTGCTTATTCTGATGCTTGCATGACACAGTTGCCAGCACAACCAGCAACATCATCAAATATTTCCCTGCTTTCATCATATTTCTATAGTTTTATCGGCTATTGCTAATAATCTCCACAAAGATAATCTAAATAACATTAATTCGACGCACATTATAAGCAAAAAATTGCTTTTCTCGTTTTTTTTGTATTACTTTGCCACAAATTGATAATCAACAGAAAATCATCATGAAAAAAATAACTCAAATTGCCATCATCGCGGCAATCATCATAGCAGCCACTTCTACAGCACAGGGACAGGTGCGTTTCGGTATTAAGGGAGGTATCACTCTCAACGAACTCAAGTGGGACAAAGAGATTATAAATAAAGACAATAGGGCTGGATTCACTGTCGGTCTTATGATGGAGATAGGCATGCCCGTAGTGGGACTCGGCATCGACGCGTCGGTGCTCTACGCACACCGTCAGGACGACATGTATCTTGAAGACAATTTACAGGACATCAAGCTCAAACGTGACTATCTTGATATCCCTATCAATGTCAAGTATAAGATACAGATTCCGGTGCTGAGCAAGATAATTTCTCCCTTCGTAACCACAGGCCCCGACTTCGCCTTGGTGCTAGGCGACACCGACAAGGGCGATTTCAAGACACGCAAATGGAACACCTCATGGAACGTGGGATTTGGCGCAGAACTCTTCCGAAAAATCCAGATTCATGCTAACTATGGCATCGGCCTTACAAAAGCCTTTGAATACATAGGACAGGAAGTAAATTCCACACCCATCAAAGGAAAAGACAAGCTCTGGACAATCACCGCAGCCTATTTATTCTAAACATCACTGTCCTGTCTGTTGCGTTGTCAACGCAACAAACGAAACAATGGCAAAAACGCAAGAAACGCGACAATCGCAACAAATAATTGTGTTATAAAATTTGAAATCTTTGGTGGTGACGATAAATTGAGTTACTTTTGCAGTCTGAAAAAAGAAAGCATAAGAAATGAGAAAATCTATAAGACTGATAATGCTGGCTGTAGCACTGCTTTGCGCAGTATCTTCATTTGCACAGCCAGAGCGCCGATGGGGCGTCACCGTTGGCGGCAACTATAATGAGATTCACTTCAAGCAGACCGACATCTTTGACAGCGACCGCATGTTTGGCGGCTCTGTGGGTGTTACAGGCGACCTGATGATACCGGGCGTGGGCTTTGGTATTGACGGATCTATCCTCTACACTTTGCGCCAGGGAAAGGTACACTTTGGCGACAAGCACGCATGGGAATCACAAGGAATTGAGACTCAAGCCGTGCGACTGCACTACATCGATGTTCCTCTGAATTTGAAGTTCCGTTATAGCCGCTTGGGTGGCTTAGAGAGTACCATCATGCCATTTGTTTATGCTGGTCCTACCTTCTCGTTCCTTGCTGGGCACAACAAGGTTGATGACGCATTGAAATATACCACTGTCAACGTGCTCCTTCACGCTGGTATAGGCGTGGAGCTGTTCAACAAGGTACAGATTAGTGGTGGATACAGTTTTAGCGTGGGCCAGAATCTCGGCACAAAAATCCTTGACGAACACGTAGCAAAGCACCGCACATGGTTCGTCCAAGCAACATACTTTTTTAAGTGACAAGTTAAGTAGTTAACATAAGAAATAACAATCGTGGGGGCAGAAAGCCTCCACGATTGTTTTATACTTATCTCAGGTTTTAGATTCTTATTATAGTAGCATTCCTGCGGCGACATCATTGGCGACATCTTCGCCCATGCTGATTGCGGCTATGGTGAGGGCAAACTTGGTTGCCATTGCTGGGCCCATACCAGTAACGATATTACCATCAACAACCACTGGCTGATCGAGCACATTGGCACCTGCCATACCTTCTTCCATACCTGGATAGCACACAGCGTCGCGGCCGTCTAGCAGCCCTAATGGGCCTAAAATCACTGATGGGGAAGCGCAAATAGCGGCAATCTTCTCGCCTTTAGCGTTCTGCTCTTGCAGAATCTCGCACAACGTCTCACACTCGGCAAGGTTGGTAGCTCCAGGCATTCCACCTGGGCAAATCAGCCACTCGGCATCCTCAATCATGTCGGGATCAAAGGCCTCGTCGGCAACGACAGTAACTCCATGCGCCCCTATCGCCTCAGGAGCGTCATAAATCGACATTGTAACCACTGGCATGCCAGCACGGCGCAGCACATCAACAACTGTCAACGCCTCAATTTCCTCAAAGCCGTCGGCAAAGAAAACATAACTTGGTCTCATGAAAGTTTTTAGTTTTATTAGTTGTTAGTATTAAGTTTCTTTCAGGTCGCTAAATTACTGAATTATCATGAAAGCACAAAATAATGTGCGAGTTTTTATGTTTTTTTGCCAAGATTTTGTTACTTTTGCAACAACCAAAAAAACTCATGACATGAAGGTCTTATCAAAATCAATCATAGCGATAATAGTGGCGTTGATAAGCGTAGGCATTGCTACAGCAACCGATAACAGCAAGCTCGCCAAAGAATATGTAAAGAAATTTCAAAGACAACTGGCACTACCCGACCAAGCCGACTACAGTGAGGAGTTCTATTACCAGAACTATCTCACATCTCTCACTGCCCGCGACGAGATGCCTTGGGGTAAGAGCGTGCCCAATCGAGAGTTTGAGCACTTTGTCCTGCCTGTTCGCGTGAATAACGAAAACCTCGACACCGCGAGGATGGTGTTTTACCGCGAGCTCCGTGACCGCGTGAAAAGCCTTTCGATGGAGGATGCCATCCTCGAGGTCAACCACTGGTGCCACGAGAAGGTGAGTTACCGACCAAGCGACGCTCGCACAAGCAGTCCGCTCGCCACAATGCGCACTGCCTACGGTCGCTGCGGTGAGGAATCAACATTCCTTGTTGCCGCCTTACGCTCGGTGTGCATCCCTGCCCGTCAGGTCTATACTCCACGCTGGGCGCACACCGACGACAACCACGCTTGGGTAGAGGCATGGGCTAACGGCAAGTGGTACTTTCTCGGAGCCTGTGAGCCTGAACCAGTGCTCAACCTGGGATGGTTCAATGAGAGCGCCTCGCGCGGAATGCTTATGCACACCAAAGTGGCTGGCGACTATGATGGCCCCGAGGAAGTAATGAGCCGCACACCATGTTACACCGAAATAAACGTCACCGGCAATTATGCTCCCACATCTCGTGTCGACATCAATGTGGTAGATGATTTTGGGAATCCTATGCCTGATGCTACCGTAGAGTTCAAACTCTATAACTATGCCGAGTTTTATACCGTTGCCAAAAAGAACACCGACGATAATGGTGCCACTTATCTAACTGCTGGCCATGGCGATTTGCTGGTTTGGGTTACTAAAGATGAGCTTGTGGCAGTGAAGGAAGTGTCATGGAATAATGACCACTACGAAACAATAGCTTTGAAAGACAAATCGCTGCCCAAGATAATTCAACTTGACATCGTGCCGCCGCCAGCAAGTGCCGTGCTGCCAGTGGTCACCGACGAGCAACGCGCCCTAAACGACCGCCGCAAAGCGAAGGAGGACTCCATACGCCAGGCCTACGAAGCCACCATGCCAGTCCAGGCATGGCGCGGCAACCACCGCACCATTCAGCAGTTCCTTGACGAGGCACAAAACAAGGTGATGGCGCAAAAGTTACTCGATGTCATCAGCGAGAAAGATCTGCGCGACATAAATCTCGATGTGCTCCGTGACAACGAAGTGGCCCTCATCGACACTAGCGAAATATACTGCCGCTATGTGCTTTGTCCTCGTGTGGAGAACGAATGGCTCACGCCCTACAAAGCATTCTTACGTCAAGAATTGGAGGGCAAAATCAAGAACATCATCCAACTCATCGATTGGACTAAAGAGAACATCGGTATTATAGACTGGCGAAATCCACAACGACTGCGCCAGCAACCCATGAGCGTTTACCGCACACAGCAAACCGACGAACTGGGACGAGCCATATTCTTCGTGAGTGCGGCTCGCAGCATGGGCTGGCCAGCACGTATCAACGAGGTGAACGGCAAACTAGAATACTACTTGAACTATTCCTGGCACGAGGTGAAATTTGAGGAAAGTGTCACGCTGAAAACTGAGCCATCGGGCACTTTGAAGCTGAATTTCGTGCCTAGCGACACCCACAATGACCTTGCCTACTATACCCACTTTACCCTCAGCAAATTAGTAAAAAACCGTCCACAACTGCTCACCTACCCCGAAGACGCCACTTGGAGCAAGACGTTCAAAGACGGCGTAGAACTCGAACCTGGCACCTACATGCTCACCACCGGCAATCGTCAAAGCGACGGCAGCGTGCTGGCAAGCATCACGACTTTTGAAATCGAAAGCGACAAAGAATGCTCCGTTGACTTGTCACTGAGAGGAAATGACGTAAAAGTAGAGATTTTAGGAAAAATCGACACTAAAGGCAAATACCACGACACCAATGACAACACGATAAAAGATGTTTTCAACAAGAATGGTTACACTATTGTGGGCACAATACGACCCAACCATGAACCCACCAACCACGCCCTGCGGGACATTGCCACCTATGCCAAAGATTTTGAGGACATAAACTGCTCTATTGTACTGATCAACCACTGGAAACAACCATTTAACAGCACTGAGTTCAACAACCTCCCGGCAACCACAAGATGGGGCACCATCGATAAAGACCTAGATTTTATCTGGAAAGTTGCAGATAAAATGAGCATTGATGGCATGACAGACCCAATCTTCCTCCTCTGCGACAAGGACGGAAATGTCTATTTCATCAAGGATGGTTACACCATTCATCTTGGCGAGCAATTGCTCAAAACCATCAAAATAATTGAGGCCAATCGCAAGAATTAAGGCGTTTTTGAGAAAAAGTGAAGATTTTTTTAAAAAAAGTCGCAAAATATTTGCACAGTTCAAAAAGTCGCTGTACCTTTGCATCGCTTTTCCGCTAAAAAGCACGGGTGCTTAGCTCAGCTGGTTCAGAGCATCTGCCTTACAAGCAGAGGGTCGGCGGTTCGAATCCGTCAGCACCCACGACGTGAATGGTGGTATCGTCTAGTGGCCCAGGACGCTGGCCTCTCACGCCGGAAACCGGGGTTCGACTCCCCGTACCACTACACTGAAAGCAGTTCACTACGCAAGTAGCGAGCTGTTTTTTTATATAATAACCGCAAAACAAAGCGGGCAAAGCAGCATGTACTACCCTACCCGCATTAATATTATGTGACTATCAAGTCTAGTCTAGCTTATGGATGATAAGTCCTGAGCGCAGTTTCGGCTCAAACCAAGTTGCCTTTGGAGGCATGATGTTGCCGCTGTCGGCGATGTTGATGATTTGACGCATGGTCACTGGATATAATGCCAACGCCATCTTCATCTCACCACTGTCAACACGCTTCTTGAGTTCGCCAAGACCACGGATGCCGCCCACAAAGTCGATGCGCTTGTCGGTGCGCAGATCCATGATGCCGAGGATGTCGCGCAAGATGTAGTCTGAAGAAATCTTCACGTCAAGTACGCCAATGGGGTCGTTATCGTCGTAGGTGCCTTCCTTAGCGGTCAATGAGTACCACTTGCCCTCAAGATAGAGCGAGAAGTTGTGCAGACAAGCAGGACGATATTCCTCCTCGCCCTTGCACTCGATGTCGAAATGCTCCCCTACTTTTGCGAGGAACTCTTCGGGAGTGTTGCCGTTGAGGTCCATAACCACGCGGTTGTAGTCCATCACCTTGAGATGTGACTCAGGGAAGCACACTGCCAGCAGGTAGTTGTACTCCTCTTTGCCGGTGTGGTTGGGGTCGGCCTGTGCCTTCTCCTCACCGATGTGAGCAGCGGCAGCGGTACGGTGGTGACCGTCGGCGATGTAGAGGTAAGGAATCTTGTCAAACTCCTCGGTGATTTTTGCGATAGTAGCATCATTTTTGATGCACCACAAGGTGTGGCCAATGCCGTCCTCGCTCACGAAGTCATACTCTGGCTCAGTCTCTTTCACCTGGTCAATGATAGCCTCAAGAACCTCGTTGGTTGGGAATGACAGGAACACTGGCTCCACATTGGCGTTATTAACGCGGATGTGTTTCATGCGATCCTCTTCCTTCTCGCGGCGTGTGAGTTCGTGTTTCTTGATGCGGCCTTCCACATAGTCCTTGTAGTTGGCAGCAACCACAAAGCCATACTGAGTGCGTCCATCCATAGTCTGAGCATAGATGTAGTACATCTCTTTGGGGTCTTGAACGAGCCATCCGTTGGCCTGGAACTTCTTGAAGTTCTCTACGGCCTTGTCATAGACCTGTGGATCGTGCTCGGTGGTGCCATCGTTGAAGTCGATTTCAGGCTTGATGATGTGGTAGAGCGACATCTCGTTATCGCCAGCCTCTGCTCTAGCCTCTTCGCTCGAAAGAACGTCGTAAGGCTTGGAAGCCACTTTCTCAACTAACTCTTTTGGGGGACGAAGCCCCTTGAAAGGTTTTACATTTGCCATGATTTCTTTTTACTTTGTTTAATTGTTAATTGTGTAAATAAAAGGATGTTATTTCTTTCTTGATTGTTTTTTGTCGGTGGTTTTCTTGCGTTTCAATTGCTTAATTTTTCTTGCGCAGTCGTTGCAGATGCCATAGACAGTGAAATTATAATAAGAAGTGGTAAAAGCTGGGAACTTGCGGGCATTCATATATGCCATGAAGTTGGTGTCCTTCACCAGTTTAACTTTTCCGCAATGCTCGCACTTGAGGTGGATAAAAGACACGTTATCGGCCCTCTCGTAATGACTGCGGTTATCTACACTGAATTGCCTTAACACACCTGCCTCAACAAGCAACAGCACAGTGTTGTAAATCGTTGCTTGACTCACGATGAAGTCCTTGTGCGACATTGCCTCAACTAGGTCTTCTACCGTGAACTGCTTGCTAAACTCTAGAGCGCATTCTAATATCACAGAGCGCTCTGGGGTGCGTCGCTTACCATTATCTTTCAAGAATTTGTCGAAATTCTCGATAATGGCGCTATTGGGCAAGGTGTCAGAGACTTTATTCCGCATCGACTGGAAACGCTATCAGAACATCTTCTCGGGATATACTCCTTGACGGTGCAGCTCGGCAAATTTCTCTACCACTGCTGGACGGTCTTCGCTATAGGTAACGCCAAACCATTTCGAGTCAGTTCGCAGCACCTCTACAGTCGATTGTCCGCCCTCAACGAGTTCGCTAACTGTCAAAGGAATAAAGAACTCACTCTTGGGCACGTTGATGCTCTTATTGAGGAAGTTCACAAACGATTTCTCGCTATGCTCGAAATAGTCGGGAGTAAAGCCCCAGAAGTTCATCGACACGGGAGTGTCAGGCTCCAATTTCTCCACCAAGTCGCCCTCAGTGAAGATGATGTCGTGATTCTCGTCGTAGCCAATCTTGGTGCGCTCAACCACGCTCTTGAGCAGCCCGTTCTCAGTCTCGCACACACCACGTGACACCGTGCCGCTCTCGCTCATGGTGTTGCCCACGTTGAAGCCCACCATAAAGTAGCGGTCATGAGAATCGTCGGGCAGGTCGCTCAGGGCTTTGGCTAGCACCTCAAACGAGTTGCGGCCATAGAAGTCGTCGCTGTTAATGACGGCAAACGGCTCCTTAATCACATCCTTGCCCATGAGCACGGCATGATTGGTACCCCAAGGCTTGGTGCGGTCTTCAGGACAAGTGAAGCCTTCGGGCAGAGCATCTACCGACTGGAACACCACCTCGGTGGGAATCTTACTCTCATATTTCGAGAGAATCTTGTCGCGGAACTCCTGCTCGAAGTCTTTACGAATCACAAACACCACTTTGCCAAATCCGCTGTGGATGGCATCGTAGATAGAATAGTCCATGATGGTCTCGCCATGAGGGCCCAGGCCATCGAGCTGCTTGAGACCGCCATAACGGCTTCCCATACCAGCAGCAAGAACGAATAATGTAGGTTTCATTTTTTTCCTTTAATCCCTTTGATTCATTTATAATTACAGGCGACGGGCGCCGTCGCTGATTATCACGTCATAAACTTTGGGCTCATGGCCGTACTCGGCGTTGAACTTCTCGCAGACAGTGGCGATGAACTTGTCGTAAAGGTCGTCCTTCACCAGATTGATAGTGCAGCCTCCAAAGCCGCCACCCATAATGCGTGAGCCGGTAACATCACACTCGCGGGCGATGTCGTTCAAGAAGTCAAGCTCAACGCAGCTAACCTCATAGTCCTTGCTCAGTCCGTTGTGAGTCTCATACATGCACTTGCCCACGGTCTCGAAGTCGCCACGCTCCAGAGCGTCGCACACGTCAAGCACGCGCTGCTTCTCGCCAATCACATAAACGGCACGTTTGTAGTCCTCATCGCTGATTTTGTCGCGGTTGGCCTCTAGCATCTCCATTGTGGCGTCGCGCAGGGTCTCCACTCCAAGCGTGGCGGCAACGCGCTCACACGACTCACGACGTTTGTTATAAGGCGAGTCAACCAGTTCGTGCTTAACTCTTGAGTCAATAAGTACGAGTTTGTAACCCTTAGCGTCGAATGGATAGTACTGATGCTCGAGCGAGCGGCAGTCGAGGCGCATGAGGTGGTCCTTCTTGCCGAATACCGAGGCAAACTGGTCCATAATGCCGCAGTTCACACCACAATAGTTATGCTCGGTAGATTGGCCTATCTTTGCAAGTTCAAATTTGTCAATCTTATTGTCGTTGAACATATCGTTAAGAGCGAAGGCGAAGCACGACTCCAGGGCTGCCGACGACGACAGACCAGCGCCAAGAGGCACATTGCCGGCAAACACTGCGTCAAAACCCTTTACTGTTCCACCACGCTTGATGATCTCGCGGCATACGCCAAATACATAGCATGCCCATTGCTCATTGGGTTTATCCTCTTCGTTAAGACCAAACTCAGTATAGCTGTCGAGGTCGGCACTATACACGCGCACCTTGTCGGTTCCGTTCTCTTTAATGCCTGCCATTATGCACTTGTCGATTGCGCCGGGGAATACGAATCCGCCATTGTAGTCGGTGTGTTCTCCAATAAGGTTAATGCGTCCAGACGATGCATACATCACTGGTTCCTCGCCGAAGCGTTCCTTGAATAAAGCGATGATTTTCTCTTTCATTATTAGTATGTTTTTTAAGTGTTTTACTCTTCGTTTGCAAAGATTGCACGAAGATACAACTTTATTTGGAAACAGCCACTATGTTTCCCGAAATTTCAATAAATTTAACCCGAATATTCATTGCGACCGTAATATCAAACAACAAAAAAACAAGCACAACAACATCTACAGTTTTTGCCACTCCTGCGGAGTGGAAATTAAGGAGCCTGCGGCTCTAAAATTATAACTGTGCTTCGCACTAAAATTTCAATTTAAAATAATTTTAGCGTCATTAAGCGCAATATCAATTTTAGTACGAAGTGCTTCAATTTCGCCCGCAGGGCGCAACTCCGCACATAGAAAAACCAGCGTGGGGGAATTGTCTTTAATCCCCCCACGCGTAGCGTTATTAATTATTGTCCTTAATCGTCTTTTAAAGCTAAGCGCAGCTCCGATCTTCGACCCTCGATCTACAATTCCCGCGCCGTTAGGCGCTTAGTTATTCAGCAGTACGGTATATACTGCTGTCACGTCGGCGGCTGTGATTTCGCCATCGCCGTTCTGGTCACCGTTGACCACATTAGTGTAGTTGTTGTTGAGCAGCACGTCATAGAGTGCTGTCACGTCGGCTGCTGTTACCTCACCGTCGCCGTTCACGTCGCCAGGAACAGCAGCACTGACGGGAATCTCAACCCATGAGCTATTGACAAACTTCTTTGGCAGCCAGCGCTTGTTGCGGGCAGTCCTTACCTGAGCATCGGTGATGACATTTGCCTCAGTGTATCCATTATCAGTACGGCCTGGACAGATAGCTAATAATTCACCATAACTTGATGGAATGGTGCGAAGGCTATTGACGAGTGTGTTCATTCCAGACTCTTTTATTTGATTCATGCAACAATTAACGGTGAAAAGGTTGTTGCAACCCTGAACTGATAGTGAGGACAGTTTATTCTTAGTGACCGTCAAAGTCTGTAACCATGAACAGCCCTGAACATCAAGCGAAGTCAACTGGTTAGTGGATGCATTCAATTGTATGAGTTTTGGTGTGTTTGACAAGTTAAGAGTTGTGAGTTTGTTGTTATTACATTTAAGATCTACCAAGTTGCTAAGGTTGCTCACATCAAGCGAAGTGAGCTTGTTGTTGTGGCAGTCGAGATAAGTAAGTGCCGTGCAGTTCTCCACATTGAGGCTTGTCAATGCGCTGTTGTTATAAACGTTCAATCTGGTGAGGTTAGGATTGCCGCTTATGTCAAAAGATGTCAATGCACTGCGATCAACCAATTGGAACGTGTCACCGAACTTGTTGCTTGAGCAGTTGAGGGTTTTCACCGAAGTGGGGATATTGCTGAGCGATGTGAGCTCATTGTGGCTGACGTTTAGTACATCCAGTGCCGAGCATCCCGTGAGATCGAGCGAAGTGAGCTTGTTGTAGAAACAACGTATCACGTTCAATGCGCTGCAGTTAGTCGCATTGAGAATTGTTAAGGCATTGCTATTGCAGTTGAGAGCGACAAGGTTTGGATTGCTGCTGACGTTGAGGGTTCTCAGCGTACTTAGTCCTGATATAGCTAATGAAGTGAACTTGTTGCTCGAGCAGTTTAAAAACTCCAGGTTTTGGCATGGCAGATTATCCAACGAAGATATCTGGTTGTTGCTGCAATTCAAAGTCTTCAGCGAACTGCAGTTTTGCAGGTAATTAAACGATGTAATCTTGTTGCTGGAGCAGTTGAGTGTCTGAAGGGAGGTTGGCACACCGTTTAGATTTGTCAAATTGTTGTTATTGCATCTGAGTTCTTTAAGATTTGCATATTGCGACAAACCTTGCAAACTTGATATATTCAAATCAGATATATTCATGTAAGTGTAGGCATTCATCGCAGTGGTGGTCAACCAGCCTTCAGGCTCCAGATACCGCAGATGGCTCAATAAATTCGCATCGGGGAATTTGTCCGCATTGATAATCACTGCTGGCGTATAGTTTGATAGTTGGACTTCCTTGCCCGCTAGGTTGGTGGAAGTGAGAATCGAAATATCGCCACGATAATAGTCGATTGGCAAGAAAATAGGAGCGAAATAATTGTAAAAATTTGAAACATCTTTAGCATGCACGGTGTTGCTGCTGCCAGGCTTAAATGTTACCGTGGTGCTCCTAGTGCTGTAATCGCCAGAATCATAATATGTAGTTCTAAAAAATTCCACATAACCCAAATTGTTCAATCTAGGACCATTGGACTCGACGGTGCAATTCTTAATCTCAAAAGTGAGCGGCTCGATACCTGTACCGCCCTTTATGGCACTAGCCGAAGAACTGGAGTTGGTGTTTTTTATGGTCAATGTGCCTGGTCCTTGAAGCTTAGCATAGCAGTTTTGGAGCTTCAGTCCCGCATGGCCGCTACTATTAGAAATGAATGTGGAGGTGCCGTTTACTACGATATAGGTGTAATATTGGTTCTTGTCCTTGCAAAGCACTGCATCGGCATCACCAATGGTAAACTTAACGGTGCCATTCAAATAGATGGTGAGATTTCCATCCAACTCGTCCACACTGATTCCGTTGTTGCTGCTGCCACTTTTAGTGTAATTCACATTGGTTATAGTCAGTTCCCTTGTGTTGTTGTTATAACTCACAGTGCCGCCACCAGCCGAGAAACTTGTGGATCCTGTAATTTTTGTGCCGCACACATAGATTTTTGTCGCGGCACTCGATGACAACGCCACAGTGGCAATGGACATCATTAAGAGTAACACTTTTTTCATAATTGTGATTGTTTATGTTATTAATATTTAATTGTTTACAGGTTGAAATCGC
>JAFZUL010000046.1 GCA_017618355.1 Muribaculaceae bacterium | reverse complement strand
GTGCTCACGCTTGCCGTCGCCATAGAAGTATAGGTCGTAGCTGCCGTCGAAGCGTCCCAGACCCTCCACCTCGTTCTTCACGGCGTGAGAGTGCACGATATCCATAATCACGGCAATGCCGCGCGAGTGAGCGTCGTCGATGAGGTGTTTCAGCTCTTCAGGGGTGCCAAAGCGGCTTGATGCGGCATAGAAACTCGACACATGGTAGCCGAAGGAGCCGTAGTAGGGATGCTCCTGAATCGCCATAATCTGGATGGCGTTGTATCCGTCGTCGGCGATGCGTGGCAGTATGTTGGTGCGGAACTCCTCGTACGTGCCCACGCCCTCACGGTTCTGTGCCATACCAATGTGGCACTCATAGATGAGCAGCGGCTGCACGTTGGGTTTAAATTTCTTTACCTTGAACTCATATTTCTCGTCGGGGTTCCAAACCTGCGCCGAGAAAATCTTAGTATTATCGTCCTGAACAACACGGGTGGCATAGGCGGGGATGCGCTCGCCCTGACCGCCGTTCCAATGGATGGAGAGTTTGAACAGGTCGCCGTGTTTCATGCCGCGTTTGGGAAGGGTGATTTCCCAGTTGCCATTATCGAGAGGGCGCATTTTGTAGGGAGCGCACTCGGTCCAGTTGTTGAAGTCGCCAATCACGAAGATTTCGGTAGCATTTGGCGCCCACTCGCGCAGCACCCAGCCCTTCTCGGTGTGGTGCAGGCCGTAGTAGTTGTAGGCGTTGGCAAAATCTACCAACGAGCCATTCTCGCCTGTGAGCTCTTTCTCTTTGTTCAGGAAATCGTTGTGGCGCCCCACGATAGCTTCCTCAAATGGTTCCAGCCAGGGGTCATCCTTAATGATGGAGAGTGTTTTTTTCTTCATAATATTATATATTTATAATGTGTAGTCGATGAAATTCAATGTTTGGTGCAAAAATAACAAAAATCAATAACGTTTGCAAGATTTTTTGCAGTTTTAGAAATTTTCTTTAATTTTGTAGGCTAAAACGAACGGGATATTCTATAGTTTCCCACTATTGCAAAAAGACAAACATCATTGCGCTATGATGAAAGAGAATACCATAAAAATTTTTGAGGATAGCTTCCGTAACAACTGGGAACTTCCGGCACTGAGTGACTATAACACCAAGCAAACTCTGACCTACGGCGACTTTGCCGAGCAGATTGCACGTTTACACCTTTTATATAAAGAGTGCGGCATCAAGCCCGGCGACCGAGTGGCGCTCATTGGCAAGAACACGCCCAGTTGGGTGGTTGTGTTCTTGGGAACCATCACTTATGGTGCTGTGATAGTACCCATTCTACAGGAGTTTAACCCACGCGATGCACAGCACATTATTAACCACAGCGAGGCGAGTCTGCTCTATACCAGCAATGCGATTTGGGAGTCGTTTGATTTCGACAATATGCGCCACATCCGCGCCGCCATCTCGCTCGATAATGGCAAACTGCTTGCTCAGAAAGATGAGGAGACAATTGACGTGGCGCTCGATAACATTGACGCACTCATGAAGAAGGCTTATCCCAAAGGCTTCACTGCTGCTTGCATCAACTACATAGAGCGCAGCAATGAAGAACTTATGGAAATCAACTATACCAGTGGCACTACGGGCTTCAGCAAGGGCGTGATGCTCACTGGCAATAATTTGGCTGGCAACATTGTGTATGGCATCAACTCGCAACTACACCGCCGTGGCACCCGTTGTGTTTCGTTCTTGCCTCTTGCCCATGCCTACGGTTGCGCCTTCGACATGCTCACTCCTTTGGCTGTGGGTTCGCACATTACCTTGCTTGGCCGCATCCCAGCGCCCAAGGTAATTGTGAAAGCTATGCAGGAAATCAAGCCTCACCTTGTGATTTGCGTTCCACTGGTTCTTGAGAAGATCTACAGCAAGATGATTGTGCCCATGATTAGCAAGACCAAGCTGCGCTGGGCATTAGCAGTGCCTTATCTTGACAGAAAAATTTATGACCAGATTCGCAAACGACTAATCGAGGCGTTTGGCGGAGAGTTTGAGGAAGTGATAGTGGGTGGCGCTCCTTTCAATGCCGAGGTTGAGGAGTTCCTCTACAAAATCAAGTTCCCATTCACTGTGGGCTACGGTATGACCGAGTGTGCTCCGCTTGTGAGCCACACCCCTTGGAGGGAGTTTGTGCTGCATAGCGCAGGCCGCGTGCTGCCAGGAATCATGGAATGCAAAATTCTGAGTGATGACCCCGAGAACATCCCTGGCGAGATATGCATCAAGGGCGAGAACGTGATGAAGGGCTACTTCCATAACACCGAGGCTACCGACAAGGTGCTTCACGAGGATGGCTGGCTTCACACCGGTGACATGGGCACACTGAGTGCCGACGGCACCATCTTCATACGCGGACGCCTAAAGACTATGCTCTTGAGCTCCAATGGACAGAATATCTATCCTGAGGAGATAGAAGCCAAGTTAAACAATATGCTCTATGTTAGTGAGAGCCTTGTTGTGGATCGTGACCATAAACTTATTGCGCTGGTATATCCCGACTACGACTCTATGGACCGTGACGGCATTACCCGTGACCAGCTGCCTAGCCACTTGGAGACTGTGAAAGCCGAGCTCAACAAGCTCGTGGCTCCTTACGAGCGCATCTCACAAATGGAGATTATGGTCAACGAATTTGAAAAGACTCCAAAACGCAGCATCAAGAGGTTCTTGTATCGATAACCAAAGTTGACTTTAGTTTAGGATTTAGGGCTAGAGTTTAGTGTTTAGAAATTGATTTGGCACTAAACTTTACCCCTTTTTCATTACTCATTACCCCTTACCCTTTACCCCTTTTTTGGCAGAAAAATCGTTTTTTTGGCTATATATTGATTTGGAAACAATATTTAACATAAAATCAAATAAAGCAAAATTTCTTTATTTAACTTGCACATAATGTGCAATTTAAAATTATGAAATTTGGTAATTATTTGTTAAATTGACGTTTTAGGGGCTGATTCCCAGTGAAAAAAAAGTTCAAAAAAGATTTGTATATTAATTTTTTGCTATAAATTTGCACCGTTTTTCGAAACGACAAAAAAGAAATTATTTATTGTTTTATTATTTACTTATTAAATTTTTAAGAAATGAAAAAGTTAGTTTTATTAGTTGCTGTTATCGCTAGCGTATCTCTGTTCTCTTGCACTGGTAACGAGGCTGCCAAGAGTGCTTCTGACTCTACTTCTGCTGCTTCTGCACCCAGCACTGAGCAAGTAAGTGCTCCTTCTGCTGAGCAAGTAAGCGCAAGCAAGCCCGCTGAGGAAGTTGCTGCTCCTAGCAAACCCGCTGAGGAAGTTGCACAGCCCAGCAAGCCAGCTGAGGAGGCTCAGCCCAGCAAACCAGCTGAGGAGCCTGCAAAATAATTGCAACTCGCTAAAAAACTTTGAAGCTGTTTTCCACCACGTGGAGAGCAGCTTTTTTTGCTATTTGTGAAAAAAACTAAGGATGAAGCTCGGTTCTTAGTTTTTTTTATTATTTTTGTGGCATATTATAAAACTATAACCAAAAAACTACAATTATGAATACATCATTTACCCGAATTATGCTGATTGTTGTGATTTTGGCGTTTATGCTGTGTCCCGCTTCGATGTGGGCCGTCGCAGGTGACGTTAATGGCGACGGTGCTGTAACTGCAACCGACGTCACTGCCATTTACAACTATATGCTTAACAATGACCAGACCTATGTCACCACTGCCGACGTGGATGGTGATGGGTCAATAACTGCAGCCGACGTTACGTTCATCTACAACATCTTATTGGGTGAGACTCCTGTCGTCGATAATGAGGAGGGTCTATTCAACCGCTGCTACGCGTCGCTACGCAGTGAAGAGAACATCTCAGGATATGGTGACCCAAGTATCTGTTCTTTCCTGCGCTCTATGTGGCAGATGAATACCCTAACCACCGACGAGGCGTTCTGCACATGGAGCGATTATGGCATGAAGGAGATGAACACCAATAGCTGGGGCAGCGACCTACCACAAGCCGAAGGGCTATATCGACGCCTGTGTGCCAACATAGACATATGCAACAGCTATCTGAGTAGCACCGCCAACCATGACGACATGCACAACGCCGAGATTCGCACCCTCAGGGCACTCTACTACTATTACCTGATGGATTTCTTCGGAAAAGTACCATCCAACACCTACGCAAGTGTCAACACCATCAACGCCCAACAACAATCGCGTGCCAATGTGTTCTTTTTCATTGAGGATGAACTTATAGAATGTCTCGATTTGCTTGCTGAGCCAATGTCACTTAACTACGGACGCATCGACAAAGCAGCCTGCGCATTGCTGCTTGCAAGACTTCATCTAAACATGGGAGTCTATGTTAATAACGCATCTACCAGCACTATTAATCGGGCCCTGAACTTAGCTAAGCAAAACGCACAATACGTAATGAACTCGGCCTACGGCATGTGCACCTCTGGCAGCGGAAATCTATCAACTTATCAAAGCGTGTTTGCTGCCGATAACGGAACTGGAACTTCCCGCAATGAGATAATACTGCCAATTCCATTCTCCAGCAACGATGCTGGCGACTTCGTATGGTCGGGAACTACGTTCCTCGTTGCAGGAAGCTACGGTTCGAATTATGAGTCTATTTTCCAAAGTGGACTCAACTCGCAGTGGGGCGGCTACATAGCAAGGCCTGATTTTGCCGACAGATTCAATGTCAACACACAGCAGAACATTAATACTGCTCCAGGAATAGTGGCAAACTCCCTTGGCGACAAACGCGCCCTGTTTATTTACAACAACTCTAACGCAATTGCCCCCATCACCGAAAGCACTAATTTCTATGATGGGCTGTGCTACTTCAAGTTCAGCAACCGCACCACATCGGGCAGCGTGCCAAACACCAGCTACGCCGATACCGACTATCCGCTCATCCGTTACGCCGAGGCACCACTTATCCTTGCCGAGGCCGACGCAAGGCTGAATAGCGGCACCTGCACAAGCGAAGGAGTAGCGGCTCTTAATTCCGTGAGAGCAAGAGCTGGCTTAAGCACTCTTCTTAGCGCCAATCTCAACATCATACTCAACGAGTGGTCAAAGGAGTTTGGCTTCGAGGGTCGCCGTCGCATCGACTTGGTGCGATTTGGATGCTATGGCACCACACTTGGCGAGACCAGCACCATGTCATGGAACCAGAAGGGCGGAACCGTCGATGGTCAAGATTTCGACATAAGCAAGAACATCTTTGCCATCCCCGCTGGAGTTATGGCCGAGAACAGCTCCTATACACAAAACTCTGGTTACGATATAGCCTATCCCGCTATCACGCTCACCGCAAGAATTAGAAATAATATGGAAGGCTACACTCTCGGTATCAATACCTCGTGGACCGAGATGACTAGCGACCAGTACATCATCCATCCCAACTATGAGGTGCAAATCTGTGCCAACACCACCTTCGCCGAAGGAACCTACATTACCATTGACGTGGGTAATGCCACCTCATACAATCCAGGCAAGGAAGAGCTCAAGAAATATGTCAAAAAACTAGGTACTCAAGCGATTAAGGTACGCGTGCACGGCTATGCCAGTGGCACTGGAGAAGCCTACTCCAGCGTAAAAAGCCTGCTCTTGAACCTTGAGCCCAATGAGTTTGACAACATCTGGTGGCTCACTGGCTCTTGCATTGGCGACGGATATTGGAACAATAGTGACAACCCCACCAATTGTTCATCGATGGCTCCCATGTTCCCCAATGGCGACAAACTAGAGTATGCCGGTTACTTCCCCAGCGGGGCTATGTTCTACATTCTGAGCTCTCCAGGCGAGTGGACAAATGTCGTTGCCGGCGGTAACGAGAACGGCGGACAGAGCTACTTCTCCGACTATGCCACAAGCCCAATAACCGTCTCAACAGAAGGCTACTACAAGATAACCCTGAACCCCAGCACTCATCAAGTGACTTGGACTAGACTCACTAGTGTCAATGAATATAACAGCATTGGAATTATTGGATATTTCAGCAATTGGAACACTGATGTGGATATGAACATGCTTGATAACTGCTATGACGTGACATGCCACAACTGGAGACTCCCGTTCCCGCTCGACAATGACTCAGAACTCAAGTTCCGGGCCAACCACGAATGGTACTACTACTGGGGCGACGATGACTTCCCCATTGGAAACGGCACATTTGACGGGAACAACATCCCCGCCAGCGCTGGCAACTACACCGTTTACTTCAACGACATCTTAGGAGACTACATATTCTTCAGCAACTAAGGAAAAGATATATATTAACATCCAGGCACCGAAGGGCAAAACACTGCCTTTCGGTGTCTTTTTTTTGATTTTTTTGTGTCATTGATGCAGTATTTCGCACATATTGGTGTTTAGTGAGTGAGCTCTTTGATATTCTTGACTTGTGCAGAGAATGACAGGTAAACACCGCCGTCAACTCATTTTTTGGAAAAAATAATTTTTTTTCATCAAATGATGCAGTAATTTTGCACTTCCTGTGTTTATACGGAAGTAATCATCATGATGAGTGAACGAGATATCAGTCGAGGATGCAAGCGGGGCAACGCAAAAGCTCAGCGTGCTCTTTTTGACCGATACTCGCCAATGCTGATGGCAAAAATCTTCAGCTATGTGGGCAATGACGATGATGCCAAAGATGTGCTTCAAGACACTTTCATCAAGGCCTACACGATGATTGACAGCTTTGCCTGGGCAGGAGATGGCTCGCTGCAGGCATGGCTCACACGCATCGCGGTGAACACCTCGCTCAACTTCCTGCGAAGCCGCAAACGGCTGAGCACGTTTAACGTTGACACCGCCGATCTTGATGATCCACCGCCCGATATTGTGGAAGAACCCACAGCCGCCGAAATCAACCGCCTCGACATCAGTACCATCCTCGACTTGGTGGCAGAGCTTCCCGACGGCTACCGCACGGTGTTCAACCTCTACTGTCTTGACGGTTACTCCCACAAAGAAATTGCCGAGCAATTAGGAATCAACGAAAAATCTTCGTCATCGCAGTTGGCAAGAGCAAAAGTCCTTCTGGCACAGAAGATCAGGAAATATATTAACGAGCACAATATAGATAACTACTATGAGCAACAATATGAATAATAATGACTGGCTTGACGCAATTAAGCAAAAAGCCCAAGATGCAACCCGAGAAGTTCCGGAAGGAACTTGGGAGGCTATCGCCAAGTCGGTCGGCAAGCAGACAGCTCCAGCTCGGCAAGCGAGGATTACTCCTCGCCTGTGGCGCGCAGCAGCTGCCGCAGCCGTTGTTGCCATAGTAGCGACTACGGGCTTTTTCCTGCTTAACAACAGGCATGACGGCGCAGGACAGCATATAGCATCAGTCCCAGAAGAAAGCATCCCATCGGTAAACCAAGACACGTCAGCACCTCAGCAACCTGACATTGTCGATGAGACAATGTTGGCGCAGGACAACAGCACGCAGCCACAGCAGTCGCAACCCTATTTGCCTCCAGTCTATGACAAGGCTCCAAGGCATAATTACAAAGAAGGCAACACGCGGCAAAGCACTGTTGACGAGACTGATATTATCAACAACGAGCTGCTGGCAGCAAACTTCAACGAGATTATCGACCTTGCCGATTATCCCAACGAGTTTGACCCAGAGAACTACTACTACGACATCGAGACCATGCTGGCGCTCGAGGAACTATATAGCCAGTATGACAACGCCATGAATCAGGATGCGATGGAGCCGTGGAAGAGTTATACCGACAGCACCTATCAGCAGTATCTCGTCTATGACGCTAACGCTCGACGCTTGGCGCGTGAAAAGATGTCGCTCACTAAGCCTGGCAAGAAGACCAGTATGCTTCTTGCGGCTTATGGCAATGGGCTAATCTCCTCCGACCGAAACAACACAGTAAACGGTTCCTCGGCTCAGATGCTGTTGCCGTCGGCCACGCCGCCTCAAGGTATGATGATGGCACCAGCTGCACCGGGAATGTCGCCCAGCGTGGCGCCGCCAGTCAACTACGATTATCATCATCACATGCCGCTCACCTTTGGCCTCACTTTCACCAAGCGCATTGTGGGGAACCTCTACGGCAATGTGGGTCTTAACTTTACCTCTATGAGCAGCGATGTCACCCCCGACAATGGCGGTGACACATTTAAGCAGAACATCAAGCTGATAGGTCTGCCATTTGGTGTGAGGTGGAACTTCTGGCGCTACAGGGGCCTCACCACATTCGTTGGCGGCGAGGGATTGGTCGAGAGGGTAGTTGACGCCTCATTCGGAAAGGATGATGTCACTATCAAACGACTGCAGTGGTCGGTGCACGCCACAGCTGGAGCGCAGTACAACTTCACCAAGCATCTGGGCATCTACATTGAGCCTAAACTTTCTCACTACATCACCACAATGCCGCTCAATACCCTGCGCAACGAGCACCCATTCAACTTCAATCTGCAGATGGGTCTGTCGGTGGATTTCTAAACTTGGTTACTGGGAACTTGGGCTTAAAATAGTCTAACTGATGAAGTGACTATTCAGCGATGTCATCACTATCAAACAAAAAGAACAAAACCTGACAAAAACAACAAGAAATTTTTATCGAAAACAAGATTTCTTGTTGAATTTGTTCCTTTTTGTTGAGTTTGTTTGATGATAATGCAAGGAGAATAGTCTTTAAAAATGTTAAAATTAGACTGCTTGATGCAGTATTTCCATAGAGCCTGTGTTTAATGGGCGAAAAACAATTAATCCATAGCTTTTTTCATGACAGAAAAAGACTAACAAACTAAAAAAGATTTAGGTTGTATTAATTACGATGGTTATATTATTTTTTGAAATCACACACTCTTAGTTTTTGATTTGATTTAGAATAACTTCATTTTACTCTTTTTATTTGCAATAGTATTGAGGCCGAGTTGAATTTGTGATAAATCCCTCGGTCTCTCCGTTTTTTTGTGTCCTTATGATGAAAAGCCGCCTTACTACTTTTTACTTGTCACTTAAAGCTTTAATCAGTATTCTACTTCAATGGATTTGTTGCGCCAGTATTCTGCTTGGCTTTCATCAATTTCCACGCCCCAGCCGTAGGTGTAGCAGTCGGCGAGGGCGAGTTGTGCCGCCAAGTGCCCTTGTGTGGCTGCCATGCGGAACCACTCAACGGCAAATTTTGGGTCGGCGTCGGTTCCCACACCTTTGAGGTAAATCATTCCGAGCTGATATTGCGCCTCGGGATCGCCCTTGTAGGCTCGCACACGGAGTGTGGGTTGAGAGTCGTCATCGTAGCTGATATCGCTGTTTGGCTCGAGTGTTGTGTCGTCGATGTAGGTGATGTCGGCAGGACTGATGATCTGTGGTTTCTCTTCCTCTTCGGTTTTTCCGTAATAGTCATGTAGGATGAGGTTGCCCTTTCGCATCGTCCAGTCGCCAAGCAGGTCAATTACGTTGAGCCCAAGCAGGAGCGGCGCCTTTTGTGACACTGCGATAATCGCCTCTACATTTTTCAGCAGCCGGTTTCCCACTTTCACTTGCTTAAGTAAAACTGTGGCGTTGTTATCTACCACACCGTTGGCGTTACGTGTTTGTGTAGTGCCCTTGAAGTCGTTGCGCGTCAATGCTCGCTTTGCAAGCAGCTCGTTGGCAAACTCTTGAGAGAGGCTGGTCTTGGCGGCTCCAGTGTCGAATATGAAATCCTTCTTTACGCCATTGATGACGCAAGGGATGTAATACACTCCGCTCTTGCGTTTCATTTTCACTATGTGGTCACCTGCCGAGGCGCTGATTGTCACAGTGATAATCAAGAATAAAAGCACGCAGAGTCGCTTGGTTTTATCGGTAAAAAGTTGATGAAATCTCATAAGTGTGTTATGTATATTTATTGTGCAAAAGTATCATTTTTTTTACACTCATGCAAGATGATGGCATAAAAGTTGAGAAAAAAGCCCCGAAAACGCAAACGTTTGCACCTTTTTTGAGGGAATATATAATAAATTATAATAATACATTCCACTATTTTTAGTAAATTTGCTTGCCATATTAGACAAACATAATTTCAAAACAATAACAACAATGAAAAAATTCTATCTATCATTATCATCAATGATCATTGCCATCAGCGCAATGGCTCAGGGGTGGCCCGCCAACTATGGCGGCATCATGCTGCAAGGGTTCTACTGGGACAGCTACGACTATACCAAGTGGGAGAACCTCACAGCCCGCAGCGAGGAGCTGGGCTCCATCTTCGACCTGATTTGGGTGCCCAACTCGGCAATGACGCGCGGCGGCAACAAGGCTGAGACAATGGGTTATATGCCCTACAGCTGGCTGCGCCACACCACTATCTTTGGTACGCAGAGTAAGCTCATTAACATGATTCAGACCTATGGCGCTATGGGTACTGGTATCATCGAGGATGTAATCCTCAACCACAAGGATGGCAAAGCGCAAGTGATTGCACCGGGTGACACTGTCTATCTCGAGTTCCTTGATGAGACGGTGGGCAACTACTCCGTGACCTGGGACAATGTTAACTTCACAGGCATCGTGTGCAACGATGACCAGCCTGGTGGCGGCAACTACGATACTGGCGAGGGATTTGATGGAGCACGCGACCTTGACCACACCAACTACCGCGTGCAGCAAAACTGTATCACTTATCAGAACTTCCTGCTCAACGAGATAGGATACGTGGGTTTCCGTCTCGACATGACCAAGGGATATGCTCCACAGTACACTGGTAAGTATAACGCTGCCACCAACCCCATCTTCTCGGTAGGAGAGTACTTCGATGGCAACACCGACCTCCTCAAGCAATGGATTAACGGCACCTCTGTAAACGGCGCTATCCAGAGCGGTACATTCGACTTCGCTCTGAAGTTTGCCATCAACAACGCCTTTGGCGGTGGCAATTGGGGAGCTTTGGATTTGGCGGGTCTTATTGCCGACGACAACTACAAGCGCTATGCTGTGACATTTGTTGAGAACCACGATACCAACGAGGACCACAACAAGCTTGGTAACAACATTGAGGCTGCCAACGCCTTCATCCTTGCCATGCCTGGCACTCCTTGCATCTTCAGCAAGCACTACGAGGATTACAAGACTGCTATCACCAATATGATCAAGGGTCGCCGCTCTTGTGGCGTAACCAATCAGAGCTCGTGCACCAGCTCCTCGGTGAATGGTGGTATCATCTTCACCACTATGGGTTCTAAGGGCAACGTGGTGTTATGCCTTGGCCCCGCCGTTAATAACGCGCCAAGCGCTTCGGAGTATCAACTCGTGCAGAGTGGTACCAACTACGCATTCTATATCACCAAGGGCATCGACTGGGAAAACAGCGAGAAGACCGGTAAGATTGTGGGATTCCCCGTGATTGATAAGCCCAGCGGCGTGTATGCCAACTCAGTGACCGTCAATGTCAAGTCATCAATGGCAAGCACTACTTTGGTTTATACCACCGACGGAACTAACCCAACAACCGAGAGTCAGCAGATTACAGGTCCCACCGCACTCACCTTCACCGAGAACACCGTCCTCAAGGTGGGCGTGCTCATGGACGGCGAGGTTAGCGGTGTCGTGACCCGCAACTACATCATTGCAGATGCCGACCCCAATAGTATCACCATCTATGTGAAGAGCACCGATGCTCCTTACCTCTATGTTTGGGAAGCTGATGGCACAATTGTTTCTGAGGCATGGCCAGGCACTCTTCTTACCAACAAGCGCACTGTTGGAGGACAGGAGTTCTATTATCAAACCTTCACCAAGCCTAGCCCCGACTACAAGTTCAACTTCATCTTGAGCGAGGGTAGCGACAGCACCAAAACGCAAGACATGACCGATGTGGCTGGCGACGTGTTCTGCACTTTCAGTGGACAGGAGACTCGCGACTTGAGCAACATCTACCTTGCTGAGCTTTATAATCCATTTGTGTGTGTCGATAAGCCTAGCGGCGATCTGCCATCCAACAAGAAGGTTTACATCAATGCCAGCTATGGCGATGCCGTGATTGTGTTTACCACCGATGGCAGCGAGCCCACTCCAGCAAGCGAGCAGGCTACTGCCAAGAAAGAGCTTTCGTTCACTACCGTTGGACAGGAAGTGACCGTTAAGGCTGGTCTGCTCATAAACGACCAAGTGAAGGGTGTGGTGACACGCAACTACAAGGTTGTGGAGGCGACAAGTGCAGGCAGCGGCAGCACAGGCACTAGTAACACTGTGAAAATCTACTGCAAGGCAGCCAGCGCTCCTTACCTTTACTCGTGGGAGGATGGCGGCACGCAGCACAACGGCAACTGGCCTGGCACCTTGATGACTGACAGCGAGACCATCGACGGAGTGAAGTGGTGGACCTACACCTATGACGTGAAGCCCATCAACATCATCTTCAACGACGGCAACGGCAACCAGACAGGCAACATCACAGGACTTTCTTCCGACAGCTACTTTGAGTATAACGGCACAACTACCGCTACCAACGTTACCTCGCAGTATGTGGACCTGACAGATGCCGACATACCATCGTGCGCTACTTGGATTGACGGAGCGCAGTTCGTTTACTTCGAGAGTAACAACTATTACGAGCCATATACATGGGTTTGGAACACTAACACCAACTTCACCGGTGGCTTATGGCCTGGCGTGGGACTCGTCGATGTGGTTGGCGTGGCACCTAGCGGAAAGAACATCTACCGATGGACTACCTCTAGCCAGGCAGAGCCCACAGGCATCATCTTCAGCAACTACGGATGGCCACAGACCAGCGACTTCGTGTTCGTCAACGGTGGTTATTACACCGAGAGCGGACTACTTGGAGTCCTCGAAGCTAAGCCAGCTGTATATGGCGATGTAAACGGCGACGGAAATGTCACAGCTGCCGATGTTACCGCTATCTACAACATCCTGCTCGGTAACAGCAACGAATATGAGGATGCTGCCGATGTCACCGGCGACGGATTCATCACAGCAGCCGATGTCACCGCAATCTACCTCATACTGCTGAATAACTAATGCTAAATTAATGCATGATGCAATTCAGAATGCACAATTGACAAAGCATTAATCCTGCATTCAGGATACAATAACCCCGAGCCGACGCAAAACATTATGGGTTCGGGGTTAATTTTTGTTAAGTGTTTTTGATAGGTCCACTTTTTAAAGTATTTTTGCAATATTATTTAACATAAACATGAGATTTAATAATAGAATCTCTGAATAGTATCGTTAGATAGATTTCACTTAATAACAATAAAATACATATAAACAATGAAAAAAGTCTATTTATTATTATCATTGCTCGTATTTATTTGGCCGCAACTAAGTGCTCAGGAAGAGCAGGTTGACACGACCAAGCATGATCCTGCTGAGTATTTGTCCAATACACTCCCTGTGCTGTATATCAATACAGTAGATGAGACCCCCATTGTAGATAAAGAAAACTACATTCAGGGAAGTTATTATCTCGACGCCAACGGATGTGGCGATTACGCATCTATTGGATCAGAAGAAGAGCCATTGGCACTGCAGATTAAGGGACGTGGCAACGCTTCATGGCGACTGCCCAAAAAGCCCTATCGACTCAAACTTGATAAAAAAGCCTCGCTACTTGGCATGCCAAAGAGCAAACACTGGGTGTTGATGGCCGCCTATGCCGACTGGCTTGCACATGGACGAGACTACCTTAATTTCAAAATAAGCGAAAAATTGGGTATGCCCTACACAACCAGAAGCGTACCGTGTGAAGTGGTTTTAAACGGTGACTACATTGGCATGTACTTTTTAACAGAGCAAATAAGGATTGACAAAGATCGTGTGAATATAACCGAACAAAACGATCAAGAAACCGACTCCATAAATATTACTGGCGGATGGCTTTTAGAGATTGACAATTATCAAGAAGATAATCAAATCAGATTTGTTGATATAAAAAAGCCAAATAATTTGATGAAAGTTACCTATCATAATCCCGAAAATCTATCGGATGAGCAACTGAATTATTTGACTGAGTTCTTGACTCATGTCAATGAAACAGTAAACACCGACGATAAAACAAGTAGAGAGTGGGAAAAATATATTGACATTGATGCTATAGCGCGATTCTACATTCTGCTTGAGGCGATTGATGACCAAGAAGGATTTAGTGGCAGCAGTTGGTTTTCAAAAGATCGTGGCGACAGCGCTAAGCTAGTTTGGGGCCCATTCTGGGACTCCGGATCAACGTTAGGTAATAGAAACTATTATGTAGAACAGCAAAGCTTCTTCTATGAAAACGAGCCCAACTTTGCCTATAATCACTGGATTGAAGAAATCGCAAAATTTCCACGTTTTGAGATAGCAATAAAAAAATGGTGGAAAAAATATAGAGATGAGGTGTTCCCAACAATGCAGGCTGAGGTTGATGCCTACGGAGAACTGACAGAGGCGGCATTGGCAAGCGACTATCTGAGATGGAATGATGCCTCGGCAACACAACTCTGGTATTACAGGGCAAAATACATGACAATGCTCAGCAACAAACGTACTTTCTTGGTTTCGAAATGGGATGTTCTTGCCGACACTATTCATTGGGCTACTTTCTATAGTGACACAGACATCTCTTTACCTCAAGGTATTAATGCTTATGTGGTAAATGACATCAATGATGATGGTGTTGAGGTTTCTCCTGTGCAATACATTCCTGCCAATGTTGGTGTGTTATTGTCAGGAGCCGAAGAACTTAACGAGTTCCTCTCTTCATCTCACGAGAGATTAAGGGCAGGAGAAGAGACTCCACTAGCAAGTAGCATTTTGGTTGGAAGCAATGAGGCGCAAGTCGTTAATGATGGATATGTGCTTCACAATAACATGTTTGTTCTTGCTCCGACTGACACCCCCATAGAACCTAGTAGTTGCTATATCCCTGTCACCAGTGATGACTCCACCCCAACTATTGCAAATATTTACATCAAGGATGATAATGGCGTTCCTACTGATATCACCGCCACACTACATGACAAGTTCATAAAGAATGTGCGGTACTACAATATAACTGGTGTAATGAGTGAGAAACCTTTCCATGGTGTCAATATTGTGGTTAAGGAATTGCAGGATGGAACAATCGAGACTAGTAAAATAATCTATTAGCCCCCATTTTTGTAGAATTTATCAACATTCCTTAAGAATTAAATACTGTACAATTGTTTCTGTCGCCTAGTTACTGGCGAAATCCATATGGCTATATAGTTCGGCAGTTTCCTGATTGCCTCTTTAGCTCGCTATGTCTTCAATGACAATGTACAATTTGCTTAACAATAATTCAGTTCTGACATAAATCCTAACGACCGATTTGGGTTAAAAAACAGATGACCGACACCTTGTGGCATCGGTCATCTTGTTTGTGATAAAAGAAATTTTTGATAAAGTAACCCATTAGAGCTCCTCGGTAGTGTGGAGGTGCTGCACGTAAACAGCCTTCATCATCTTCTTGCGGTTGATTACGCTGGGCTTCTCAAACTGCTGGCGCTGGCGCAATTGCTTGATGATGCCAGTACGCTCGGTTTTTCTCTTAAATTTCTTCAAGGCGCGCTCAATGTTCTCGCCATCTTTGATAGGAACAATAATCATAATTTTGTTGTATTAAAATGTTGTGAATAAATTTATATTTTCTGTTATTGGCGACAATCTACTCACGCTGTGCCGTCAATGGCCTCGCGCGATGCAATCGTGACTGAAAAGCCACAATGTGATTGTCAAAAAAGTGATTTTCCGCTTTTTATGGCGGCATATTGGCGCAATCTTCTCTCGATTGGGCCAACGCCTAGGCAGTGCGGAAGGCTGCCTTTACAAGGGGTTATATGTCTGTTATTCAGTATTCTGTGGTGGCTAAAACAAACCTCCTTTCAATTTTGTGCCTGCAAAGGTAATCATTTTTTCTGAAACGCAAAAAATTTTTCAAAAATAATCACATAAAAATCAAGTGTGTAGACTCAACTGTAGACTCAACTAGCTACGCTCCCTTGGCGAAATGACAATGGCAACAAAATGCCAACAAAAAAGGCATAAATAGACCTAAAAACAACCTATCATCGCCTAATGACCGATTCGGGTTTAAGACACGTTTTGCTGATTTATTCTGGCAAGTCCTTATTCTAATCTTCTCCAACCGCCATTTCACAATAAAACTAAAATTTTAGCAAAGATTTTGGATGTTTCAATAATTTTCAATAATTTTGGGGCAAATAACTGACGTTTGTCATTATTAGCAGGCGATAAAGAGAAAAATGAAATATCTTATTAATTAACTTTTTTGTGTAACTAAAAAACTAAGCATTTATGAAAAAAGTTTTATTTGCTTTAGCATTATGCGTGTCTTTTAGTGGGATGGCACAATTGGTGAATGTGACCTCTATCGACAAGGTTAACATTCCTGAGAATGCCGCCAGCAAGGTTGCAGCCATTAGTCCCCAGGGCGATTACATCCTGATGACTACCGACCACAACCAAGGTCTCACTAAATTTGACTTGAGCACAGGAGCCACCGAGGTCATCACCCAGGCTCGAGGTGCTGGTTTTGACGCAAAGATTTCTTCCGACGGACAGTCAATTGTCTATCGTGAGAAATCGGAGAACAAGAATCACTTGCAGCAGACGGCAGTGAAAACCAAGAACATTGCCACTGGTGCCGAGCAGCAACTTGTGAAACCCACACGTGATTTGCAGGGCGTAGCTGTTGAAGGCAACACTGCAGTAGCGATGAACAAGGGCAAGATGTCGAAGAAAGCCCTCGACAACGGCAAGGCACAGGTTTCAGTTCCTGTCCTCTCAACCAACAATTTCAAGCTCTACATTACCCGCAATGGCAAGACCACCGAGTTTATGCCTGCTGGCAACTACCGCTACATCTGGGCTTCTATGTCGCCCGACGCCACTAAGGCACTGTTCTATTGCAGTGGCAAGGGTGCCTATGTGTGCAACATCGACGGTAGCGGCCTCAAGGCCTTCGGTGACGTTCAGGCTCCCAAGTGGATGGGTAACGACATGATTGTGGGAATGACCACTACCGACAACGGCGAGGACTTCACCTCTGGTGAGATTGTAGTGCTTGACCTCAACGGTGCTAAACAAGTACTTACTGGCAACGATGTAATTGCTCTGTATCCTCTGCCTGCCAATGGAAAGATTGCGTTCTCCACACCAACAGGAGAGGCTTATATTATTAACCTTAAATAATGATTACAGCTATGAAGAAGATTTTATTACTCGCAGCAGCTGCAATCATGGCAGCAGGCGCAATGCAGGCTAAGACAGCCGATGAACTGCGCATCTATCTCAATCCTGGACATGGCAGCTGGGGACCAAATGACCGACCAATGGCCACAATCCCTTATCCTATGCTCCCAGAGACAGGCCGCCCCGACACATGCGGTTTCTATGAGTCAAACACTAATTTGTGGAAAGTGCTTCAACTTGGTGAGACTCTCGAGAACATGGGAATCAGTCATGACAACATCGTTTACTCTCGCGTGAAGAATGGCCCGTATCCCTATGTTGCAGGAGCCGAAGACGCCGAAATGTACAACAAGCCTCTTGGAGTAATCTGTGAAGAGGTCGAAGAAGGAAACTTCGACATGTTCATCTCGGTTCACTCTAATGCTCATGTTGATGGAACTACCACCAATTATCCGCTTTATCTGTATCGTGGATATGACAAGGGTGTTACCGGTTCTCTCACCTCTAATATAAATGGGGAGGATATTACTGTTACCTATACCGGTAATGCCGTTGAGGGTAGCTGGGATATGTGTAACGTGAACTGGGATTATCATTGGATGAGTGAGATTGACCCACAAAGTTATTACAGTCTCACCTCCAAGAACCTGCGCGGCGACATCAGCTTCCAAGGTGGTGGTAGTGTGAGCCAGCGCAGCAACGGTAATTATTATGGTGGATATTACGGTGTGCTTAAACATGGCGTTCCCGGATTCCTTGTAGAGGGATATTTCCACACCTATCAGCCAGCACGCCACCGTGCTCTGAACATGGATTATTGCCATCAGGAAGGTGTGAGAATCGCACGTGGTGTGTGTGAATACTTCAACCTCACCCCCGAGAGCACCGGCTACATCATGGGTACCGTTAAGGATATGCACGAGAAAATTGTGAACCCCTTGTTTAACTATGCCGCCAACACCAACGACCAATGGCTGCCTCTCAATGGCGCTGTTGTTACTCTTAAGAGAGATGGCGCTGAAGTGGCATCTTACACTGTTGACAACAATTACAACGGCGTCTTCTTCTTTGGTGGACTTGAGCCAGGCAATTACACCCTCGATGCAACCATCGACGGTTACAAACCTCTCTTAGATGAGTACAAGCCTGTTACTGTTACAGCCAATGCAACCAGCTACCCATTGCTGTATCTTGAATCGGAATCATACGAGCCTCCAACAGAAGTATTTGAGAACTATCCCGATCCAGAACAGCCAGGTTACCTTGGTATCGCTGGTGAGTATATCTTCGGTCAGGATGAGGGTACTACCTACGATGGGATTGTAGGTACTATGGCTCAGGCTTTGCAGTATGGTGATTCTACCATCGTTCTTTCCCACGAGGGCACTCTTGCTCACCTCTACATAGTTGACAACAACACCAAGCAGGTGGTTAAGGAGCTCAGCACCGAGGGCGTCTTCACTATGGAAGGCAACCCAGGCTTCTACAACCAGATTGGTTCTATCGCTCTCAGCGCCGACCGCAAGCTCGTGGGTGTTACTGCTGTACGCACCTCTTACGCCGATGGCAACGTGCCTTCAGGCTACCAGCGCGGTACTATGCACGCTTACTATTGGGAGGACTTTGACGCAGCTCCTACCGACTGGTTCTCAACTCAGTACTCTTCTAACTGGTACAATTGCGACCTTGGTTTTGGTGTTGCTGTAAGTGGTCCAATTAATGAGTGTATCGTTTGCGTTCCTGGTCCAACAAGCGGTTCAACCCGTGGCATCCGTCCCGCATTCTTTATTATTCAGGATGGCACCCTCGTGAGCACCAGCCGTGTAAACGCACAAGGCACTCTTACCATGGTTAAGTTTGGCGATCCTCTTGCTACCGAAGGCAATATTGACGGCTATCCCGTTGCTAACTTCGGACGTCTCAAGGTTGCCGTTTCTCCATTCAACGACCAAGCATTCATCATTGGTGGATCTAAGACAGGCGAACTCTATGAGTTTGAGATGCTCGGCGACGCACAAGTTCCCACAAGTTACAACGTATTTGGCGCTGATGAGGAGCTGCTTGGCAACGGTTATCAAATCTTTAAGTATGCTAAACACACTCTCTTGGTTGCTCCTTACGGTGCTGCCAACGATGTGAAGGGCATCAAGATTTATGACATCACTGATGGTCTGGCTAACGCTTCGCTCATCAACACTATAAACACCGACATCGCTACTCGTGCTATTACTGCTAACACTGCCGACTTCGCTTGGGCTGGCGCTAAAGTAATACAAGAAGATATCCACGCTTATCTTGCTGGCAGCGACGCCAACGTAGTGAAATTCGCTACCGATGGTATTGCGCAACCAGTTGTTAAGGGTATCTACGCTTACGACCTGAACTACAACTTGGATGGCGACAACTACACCTTCACCTTCAAGGCTAATGATAATGCCAAAGAGGCTTATATCACCTTCCGTGATATCAACACCGACGAGGTGCTTGCCACTATGCCAATTCCGAACGTAGTGCTTGGTGAGAACGAGATTACTATCCCTGTTGCAAATCTTCCTTCTG
Organism: Muribaculaceae bacterium; assembly: GCA_017618355.1. Classification (GTDB taxonomy): domain Bacteria; phylum Bacteroidota; class Bacteroidia; order Bacteroidales; family Muribaculaceae; genus Sodaliphilus. The sequence continues at coordinate 43,576 of JAFZUL010000046.1, read as the reverse complement.
TTCCTGAGGGAGAAGAGGGCTGCATCAAGATGCACTGGGAAATCACTCTTGTGGGTGAGCCCATCGCACGCATCGACAGAATCAGTGAGCTCAATAATGACTGCATCTATAGCGGATGCCTGTTCAACAATATTGACAAGAATCCTGAGAGCGCCCACTTCGGCAACATCTATGTGGCCAACCGCATCTCGCAACCTAACTCTGAGAACGGTCTTTACATCTATGACCCATTAATGAACCGTGATAACAGCACCGCTTATCATGGCGCTACAATGCTTAGCAGTCCATACCGCTTGGCTGTAGCTCCCGACGGAACAGTTTACATCCCCGACTGGAGCGATCCATACTCAGGCGTTTATGTTGCTGATCCCGACAATATCGAAGCCGACTTCTCTCAATTCTTTGAAGGAACACGTGCCGGCAGCGGTCTGTTTACAAATAATGGTGTGAACGTTGGTGGTTCGGCTACTTCTGTGGCATTTATCGGTACTGGTGCCGACACCAAGATGTATGTATTCTCGGAGGACGTTCCTGGACCTTCGGGCAACGGTAATGGTGTAGCTATCTACAATGTGGGTAATGAAGATGGCACTATCGCCAAGACTTGGGGTGTAGCACCCGACAACTACTTCGATATCGGTGCTAAGATGCTCAACACCAACGGTAACGTTATTCCTACTGAGGATGGTGGCGCATTCGTATCGCAAGTACGTAGCGCTGGAAACAACACCAATGGTGTACCATCGTTCGTTTACGTGAACCCCGAAGGAAGCATAGTCTTCAACTCTGGTACCGACTTGCAAGAACTTAACGGTTCGCTCGGTGCTGGTCTGGCTATCAGCAACGACGGCAGCACATTGGTTATCAACAATGGCAGTGGCGAAGTTGAGTTCTTCGACCTCGCTTGGGATGGCGCAACTCCAGTCATCACTCCACGTGGTTACTCGTTCGTCAGCGAAGCTCGTCGCAACGATGGCTCGTCGCACAACAACTACATCTATCAGATGAACTTCGACTACGGAGGCAACCTCATCGTTACTGGCAACAAGGTGGCTATGTACTCTATTCCTAATGATAACAACACCACCACTACTCCAGCCAAGAAGGAGTACATCGTGATGACTGGTGAGGAACCACAAGGTATTCCTGGCGATGTGAACGGCGACGGCTTTGTTACCAGTGTTGACGTGACTGTACTCTACAACTACATGCTCAACGGCGATGATACCAACATGGTCAACGGTGACCAAGACAATGATGGCTACATCACTGCTGGCGATGTGACAGTAGTTTATAACATCCTACTCGGAACAGAATAATTGAAAAGCTGAACCATAAAAATTGAGGGCGTGTTAAAACATGCCCTCAATTTTTATCGTATTTATGTGCAGCAACAAACCACATTTAAATAATGCATTTAATACAGTGGTTTATGCAAGTAATATTTGCATGCATTTTAAATATATAATAATATTATGTGATATTTGATTAAAAAAGTTGTATTTTTTCTTGCGCAATAAAAATATTATCTGTAATTTTGCATCAAAAATATAAATACAGATGATACAATCAAAATTGTTATAATAAATATGGATAAAAAAGAGAGACTTAACAAACTAATTCGGTACATTATATGGGCGTATGATGTGCCTTTCCAAAGCGCAATCAAGACTATTGCAGACCACGCAGATATCAACCCGTCAAACCTCTCTACGGCTTTACGGGGAAACGAAAACTACCTCACGGATAGACTAATCCGCAAGGTCAACCACGCCTATGACTCGCCATTCTTTGACCAGTGGCTTCTATTTGGTACGGGAGAAATGCTGACCGAAGGACACACTGCGGTGATTACTGACCCGACAGTGATTATCTACAGCCAACAAGAGACAATTGAAAGACTTACAAACATTTTAAGAGAACTAACAGTCTTGATAAATCAGCAAAATACATAACACCGCTTTGAAAAAAGTCTTTTAAGAAATCCTGAAACACACTATAATAACCTTTTGTCCCTTAATGACAGATTTGGGGTTAATAATCTATTCCCATCAGCTTATAGGCGCGGCGGAAAAGCAATTCACTCATCCTGCTCAAGCCTTTACCATCAGGTCCTGCATTATGTCCATGACTGGAGACCGAGCGGCCATCGGCCAGTCTTGCGCTGAACGACCAAGCGTACCCGTCAAGGGGCTGGATTTCGGGCTCATAACTGATGCCGTAGTTAAGCATCTCCTCCTCCTCTATTATCTTTAACGCCTCCTTGAGAAGCTGCTCGCCGTCCTCGAGGATAAACTCTTTCTCCTCGGTGTTGGTGCCCCTTACCGCAAACACCACCTTGCCGTTCTTTCGCTCCAGGCGCACCTCTGCCACAGGTTGCATCATCATTCCCTGATTTTGATACTCGACCATCTCGAGACCGCACCTCTCACCTTTGGCTTCAGTGCTTTTACTGTTTTTTTTGCTCTTAACGGTTTTCTCTTTCTTGGTTGTGCTGCGGCGCTTTTTCACCTTAGCCTCAACTGTGAATGTGCTGCCAAGCATAGCAAGCGCAATCACTAAAATGGTAATCTTAATAATCTTCATAATCAGTTAAATTTTGAAGGTTAGTTTATTGCAATTTTACTTCTTTTTATTTCTCTAATAATTTATTGCCGCTGTCAAAAAGCAGCTTGCGCATCTTTATCAGACCTTCACCATCAAGCCCATCAGGCCCAGCGTTGCGGCCTTTGCTTGACACAGAGCGACCATCGGCAAGCTGAGCTTTAAATGTCCACGACCAGCCGTCATGTATTATTTCATTTGGGTCAGGGTAATAATTCGCAGCATACCCAAGCATATTCTCCTGCTCGATTATCTCGAGGGCCTGCTTCAGAATCTGCTCTCCGTCATCAATAATATACTCTCTTTCATCAGCTTCTCTGCCTCCTGTTATAATAACCACCTTGCCGTTCTTGCGCTCAATGCGAACTTGCTCCACGTCGTTGCTTCTCGATCTCATGCCAAAACGTCCATATTCCACCATGTCGAGGATGCACTGCTCGTTTTTTGCTTTCACGCTTTTATTAGTTTTTTTGTTCTTAATCGTTTTCTCTTTCTTGGTTGTGTGGCGGCGCTTTTTCTTCGCCTCAACCGTGAATGTGCCGCCCACCATAGTCAGCACAAGCACTAAAATTGTAATCTTAAAAATCTTCATAATCAGTTAGGTTTTATGGTTTTATAAAAATGTGCAAAAAACGTTATCATTATCACTGGTCCAGCAGTATGTTATATATTATAGTGATGTCGGTGCTGGTGATATTGCCATCGCTATCCACGTCGCTGCTGTCGATATATTCTGTGTCGCCGTTGAGGAGATAGTTGTATATTACCGTCACGTCGGAACTGGTGATATCGCCGTCAAGGTTCGCATCACCGTCGGCAAACTCCTTAACCACACCAAATTTCAGCCATGGGTTGGGTTTGCCGTCATACTGCGCTTGCTGATAGAGACTTATTGTCCCTTTGGGCACAATCAGGGTGCTTGCATTGGGGATGCCAGTAAATATGGATGAAACGTTGGAAGAATAACCATAAGTCACCCCTTGAGGTTCCTCTATTCTTGATGCTACAACACTGAGTTTTTTGCAGCCATTGAAAGCATAGTTTCCAATAGAGTTCACTGCGCCAGGAATAATCACCTTTGTAAGCGCCGTGCAATTATAGAATGCATAAGCACCTATTTTGGTCACCGAATTAGGAATGGTGACAGATGTCAAACTAGTGCAATTAGAGAACACATTATCATTTATTGATATCACTGAATTAGGAATGGTGACAGATGTCAAACTAGTGAAATTTCTAAAAGCATAAGATCCAATCAAGGTCACTGAGTTAGGGATGGTTACAGAGGTCATTTTATTGCAATACTGAAACGCATAGGCTTCAATTGAAGTTACAGAAGCTGGAATGGTCAACGAGATGAAACGGGCATAACTGAAAGCTGCTTTGCCAATCTTAGTAACGGAGTTTGGAATGCTCACCGAAGTCAATGCTGTGCAACCAGAGAAGGCATTCGACTTTATCTCTGTCACACCGTCAGGAATCACAAGATCAGTGATTTTAGTGCCATTAAGATAGAGATTATGCGCATAATCCAATGGATTGCTGTTATCTTGAAAATCAATATTGCACCAGGCGGTAAGGTCGCTGATATTCACTTGGGTCAAGCCTGTGCAATTATAGAAGGAATTCATTGCAACCGATGTCACCGAGCTGGGGATGGTCACCGAGGTCAAACCGCTGCAATTATAGAACGTGTATCGCTTAATTTCTGTCACACCGTCAGGAATCACAAAGTCAGTGATTTTTGTGCCGTTTAGATAGAGATTCTTGGCATAGTATAAAGGGTTGCTGTAAGAAGTATTAAAAACAATCTTACACCACGCGGCAAGGTCGCTGATGTTTACCTGAGTCAAGTCTGTGCAATTATAGAAGGCATAATTGCCAATCTCAGTCACTGATTTGGGGATGGTCACCGAAGTCAAACCACTGCAACCATTGAAAACTCTTTCACCAAGCGTTGTTACTGAGTTAGGGATGCTCACTTGAGTCAAACCAGAGCAGTTAGTGAAAGCATAATTGCCAATTTTTTTAACTGTATTTCGAAAGGTAATCGAAGTTAATCCTGCACATTGCTCAAATGCGTAGTTGGCAATTCCAGTACATCCGTTTTTCAGAGCAATGGATGTGCCCTCGGGCATTGTGCCTTTATATTTATAAGCCACGTTGCCAACATAAATCAATCCATCAGGTTGATTGTCGAACCACGGAGTTCCGTAAAAGGCAGATTCGCCTATAGTCGTTAGCGAACTGCCTATATTAACCGATGCCAAGCTACTGCAATACTGGAAGGCCATTTTACCGATTTCTGTCACCGAGTTTGGAATTGTGACAGAAGTCAAGCTAGAGCAATTCCTGAACGCTTCATCACCGATAGATGTCACCGAGTTGGCTAGTGTCAGTGTAGTCAAGCTTGTGCAATGATTGAAAGCACCGTAACCAATTGAAGCGCTTGCGATTGATGCCGAGGTCAAACCTGTGCAGTTTTCAAAGACATCCATATCAATTTCTGTCACCGTATTGGGGATGTTTACTGAGGTCAAACCTGTGCAATTCCTAAAAGCACTCCGCCCGATTGAAGTAACAGAACTTGGTATGTTCAGTGATGTCAAGCCTGTGCAATCCCCAAAGGCACTCTGTCCAATTGAAGTCACCGAGGTTGGTATGGTCACCGAGGTTAAACTTTCACAACTATAAAAAGTGGCAAACTTCACACTTGTAACAGTGCTTGGGATAACAAGATTAGTCAATTTGGTGCCATTTAGATAGAGATTCTTGGCATAGTATAAAGGATTGCCCCAACCATCTCCAAAGTCAATATTACACCATGCTACAAGGTCGCTGATATTGACCTTTGTCAAATTGGAGCATCCCGAGAAGGCACAACTGCCAATAAATGTCACAGAGCTTGGAATGGTCACCGAGGTCATTTTGCAGCAATAGAAGGCATTAGTGCCAATCGTTGTTAATGAATTGGATAAGGTAACCGATGTCAAGCTTGTGCAATTATAAAAGGAATCATATCCTATTGAGGTCACCGAGTTGGGGAGGGTCACAGAGGTCAAATCAGTGCAACCCTGAAAAGCATACTCGCCAATCGTTTTCACCGTATAGGTCTTGTCACCATAGGTAACACTTGAAGGAATGTTCAAAGTGCCACTGAGGTCGGTGTATCGCGGCGTAGAAGAGTTCTGGTATGTCACCGTCACGCTAGTGCCGTCATCATTGTAGTTGTAGCACAGGTCATCGACCATAAAGTCGTATGCACCGGCAGGCATCGCCGCCGCCACCATCAATAAAAGCAAAGATAACAAACGAACTTTCATTATATTAAGATATTAGATGTTAATATTTCATTTTTTTGCAAAGATAGTCAATCATTTTTTCTAAACCAAATTTTTATGTCATTTAGGCTTTACACGAGCAAGCATTAAAGCAGAAATAATAGATTAACCTTTTTTTTATGTCGGCAAGGAAACATTCCTGACCTCTTTGCGTTATTATATTTAGGTAATAATTATTCTCAACATGAAAAACTTTTTTCTCAAATCTTGGTGCTTGCTATTGAGTGTGGTGGCTCCGAGTCTTAATGCTACTACTATGCAGAGTAATGACAACTATAAAATCATGGTCATCAGCGATGTTCACATGCTGGCTCCGTCGCTTTATGATAGCGGCAAGGCGGCGCAGAATCTTGATGCTAGCGACATGAAACTGGTGCTCAACAGCGACCTTATCATGCAGCGCTTGGTTGATGACATCATAAAAGATAAACCGCAACTGCTGCTTATAAGCGGCGACCTAACATTCAACGGCGAGCGGGCGAGCCATGAGCGACTGGCAGAGCATCTGCAGCGGCTGTATCAGGCGGGGATAAGAACTCTAGTCATCCCTGGTAACCACGATGTAATGTGCCCTTACAGCAAGCAATACAAAGGAGACACACCCGTGGCAGTGCCAAACGTCACAAGCGGGGAGTTTGCCGCGATTTATGCCTCCTTTGGCTATGGTGGCGATTCTCAGCGTGACCCGAACTCGTTGAGCTACACCTGTGAGCCAATTCCAGGTCTGTTGCTGCTGTGCATAGATAGCAACATCTACGCGCATAGTGGTGACACCAAGGTGACTTATCACACCGATGGCGTGGTGAAACCCGAGGCACTAGAATGGATAAGGCAGCAGCTGGCTCAAGCACAGCAGGGTGGCAAACGAGTGATTGCCATGATGCATCATCATCTCGTGGAGCATATTGATGGCGAGGCAAAGCTGTTGCCCAATTACATTGTCTCCAACCACGGAGAGGTGGCACAGGTACTACGTGACGGAGGGGTGAAGGTAGTCTTCACTGGCCACCTCCATATTACCGATGCGGCTACCGAAGGCGGCATTACCGACGTCTCTACTGGTTCGGTATCGACCTATCCTATCGCTCTGCGCACAGCAACCATCGACCCGTCAATCACTACCATGAGCATCGAGACCCACTTCTTTGACGGCATTGACGAGAAGACTCTCAACAAGGGCCGTGCCAAGATAGAGAACAGCGCTCCTGCACTGGCCAGCATGATATCACGACGACTGTGGCCGCGCATGGAGAACCGGCTCAAGCAGTATGAGCCATTGCTTGTGGAGCAGGGCATAGACACTTCACGACTGCCGCACGACGCAAAAGATGTCGCAAAACTCATTACCAATCATTTGCGCGAACCACTTACGCAGAGCCTTATGACTGTCACTATGGGTGGTGAGGATCCGGCACAGGCTTCGGCCATAGTTGAGGCAGTTAAGCAGGGCGTGCAGCAGATGATGATTGAAATCTTCGGTGACGGCGGAGAGAGCGTTGCAAACTTCTTGCTCGCCAATCTCATGCCCCGTGTTGAGCCAACTCTGCGCAGTGCCCTTGAAGACATCAACCAAGTGGGTACCAATGCCCAATCTTCTACCCCCGACCATCAACTGACAATAAAGCTGTAAGTTTAGAGGAAACAAGAAAATATGAACGCCGTGCATACGGCGCAATACAAAACAACGCCCTCTTGTCTTCTCGTTCTCTAGAGCGATGGAGGCTGGTCCCATTCTGAAAAAGCAGCAAAAAACTAAGGAGCTGCGCCTTGATATGCTGGCGGAGCTCCTTGTTGCTATATCTTCTTTTGTTTTATCTCACGCGTTGTGGTGAGTTGAAAATTTGTTGTTTTGGGGTGATTCCCTAATGTATTATTTGTCTTTCTTTGTTTTCTCGAGTTGTCGTTTCAGTGCATCTACTGCCAGGTCAACTGCCTCTTCAAAGCTGTCAGCGACTTTGTTTGCAAAGAGGTCTTCGGTGCGTGGCATAGCGAGCTTGATGCTAGCCTCCTTGTTCATCGCTGTCTCGGGTTTAACTACTTTCAATGTCACCTCAGCATTGGTGATCTCCTCATGATGCTTAACTAGCTTCTCAACTTTCTTGTTGATAAACTGCTCTAATTTCTCGGTTGCATCAAAATGAATGGCTTTTACTTTAATTTCCATATTAGCCTCCTTTTTTAAGTGCCCTGGGATGGGCGAGTTTATAATTTTTTTTCAATTCACTAAAAGTCACATGTGTGTAGATTTGAGTCGTGGCGAGCGATTCGTGGCCCAGCAGCTCCTTGACGCTGTTGAGCGAAGCGCCGTTGTTGAGCATCGCCGTAGCGAAAGTGTGCCGTAGCACGTGTGGACTGCGCTTGCTGGTGACTCCCGCCTCGCCAAGCTGGCGTTTCACTACCCGATAAACGAGCATGGGGTAGAGTGCCTCGCCGTTGCTCCTTACAAAGAAGCGGTCGCCACAAGCGGTGACCTTGTCACGGAACGCCCTGTAGCTGTCAATAGTCTGTGCAAGTTCTGTGCCAAAGGGGATGATGCGGTCTTTGTCGCGCTTGCCGTGCACTTTGAGCTCGCCTTTGGCAGTGTCAACATTGTGGTCGAGGAGCCCAATCAGCTCATCGCGGCGCATTCCTGTCTCATACAACATCATCACAATGAGGCGGTTGCGCACCTCGTCGAAGTCGTTCTCATCGATGTCGTTGTCGATGACAGTGTCAACGCTGCTCTCCCTTACCATTTGTGGCAGTCGCTTGGGAATATGTGCCATTTCTACCTCGGCAGCGGGGTTCTGTGTCACCTCGCCGTTAATCATGAACCACTTGTATAGCGCCCTAACCGCCTGAAGTTTGCGTCGCAGCGTGCGTGAGCCGTCGCCCTCGTTGCTCAGGTGCAGCATCCACGCGCGGATGTCACTGGTGGTGACACTCGTCACATCAAGTTCGGTGCCGCCCTGCGTGAGGAACGCCTCCCACTGCCGCAGGTCGTTGCCATAGGCCACTTGAGTGTGCCGCGAGAGATTTAGCTCTAGCTTAATGTATTGCAGGTATTTATCAATGATTTCGCTCATGCTGCGTCGGTCCTGAAACTTCAGTTTTCTGGTAAAGTTTTTAATAACGCCTCTAAGTTAGACAAAAATCGCAATAAAAACAAATTTATTGCGATTTTTTTCTTATTTTCCGTAACTTTTTTTCTTTTTTTACCTACGGACAAGTGGTAAGGGGGTTGAAGCAAATTCTGTCACGATGAATCCAACCAGTGCATTTGCCGTCGGTGCTGACAACTTTCACCCATTTGCCCTTGAGAGCAATGGGATGGAAATAGGGCTCAGCCGGAATTTTTATAACTTTACCCTTAGCCGAAGGCGTCGCACGCAGAGCGCCAGCAGGGTCACCAGCTATACCCAACCACAGCAATGAGCGGTGAATCCAGTAACCAGTTTTCGAGTTGCGGAGAACGAATTCCATCTCGTCATCGCCATATTGATCCACAACGTCGTCGATTTTCCACCACTCACCCTTTGCTGACAGCAAAGTAACGACAAGCGACTTGTCAGTAGGCAGCGTAGCAACCACTTTTCCGCGTGGAGCATTGCGTATGTTGGTTACAGGTCCATCATTGTCAACGATATAGGCCTGGACAAAACCTTGTGCGTTGATTGCCAAGGGCAACAACACAGCAGCAAGTAACAATAAAATGTGCTTTCTCATAACTATTTTTTTAAGTGATTAATCCTTAGACGCCGCGAGGGGCACTTCGCTTAAAATTAAAATAAAAAATATTTTGAAAATTCCATATCTGTCGGCAACTTCACTTTGAGGCTTATTCGAAAAGCTAAAAATCGTCGGGGAATTTGCGGGCGGTTTCTTTAAGCATCTGCGACACGTCGAAATAGAAATCGCGGGTCTTCTTTGGGTCTTTGTCGTTCACCGCGTTGATACAATCGATGCCTCCATCAAGCTCCTGATGGTCTTTGGCGACATATCCCAGGAAATTGATGATGGTGTATTCATGCTCTGGGAATATCACCACCCAGGGCTCATCCTCGGTCCCGCGTCCGCTCGACATGATGGCTGCGATGAGCTTGTCGAGGCGATACTGACGCACTGCCGCGCGAGCATATTTCTTTTTCTCTTTCAAGGCATAGATGTAGTAGTTGAGCTGGTCGATGTCGAAGAGGTTGTCATCGAGCGCCATTTCGGCATATCGCGCTATTTTGTCGCAGTCTTCACGCGACAGTGGCGGATTCTTGTAGTAGAGCGCCTCCACCTCGTCTTTCCCCTCAAAGTCGTTGTGGCGGAAGGGGTTGTAATCCTCTTGGAACACAAAGCCGTAATACAGGTTGCGATAGGCCTCAAAGTTCATGATGGTGTCGTTGCTCTTGAACGACTTCACCAGTTTGGGGTAGTAATACCGTGAATTGGGGTTGAGGGTCTCCTGCTTGATTTTGTCGAAGTCAAGCTCAGACACTTTAAATTTATACTGCGCACTCACTGCCAATGCCGAGAGCACGAGCAACACTAATGAAATGTATATTCTGTTTTTGTTCATATCTATTTGTTTTTTAGAAGACAAGAGGACTAGAAAACCTTAAATTACAAATAAACTGGTCTAACCTGGGCGATGTCATAGACAAAGCCTTCAATTCCCACGCCTATCATTGCCACAGCGACGATGGCGGGCAATCCTCGGGCGCAAAGATACTGAATAAAATTGGATTTTGAAAGCATGAGCCACTTGCCGTGAGGCGTGCGACTGAATGCCACCTCGCCCATCACCGCCCCGAGGGCAGTACCCAAGAGCATGAATCGCGCGTCGATGAGCATCCCCAGCAGGCATCCCATCATAGCTCCGAGTCCAATATATAGATTTCCTGTGGTGCGTCCGTCGGGCTCACCTTTTGGAGAGATATATTTCAGTCCCACCACCATTGCTGTGGCTACACCATAAAAGATGAAAGTCCACTTGGGGAACATGGTATATTTGCTCAAGTGCAGGAGCCATAGACCAGCGTAGGCTGGTATTGCCGCCACTGTCCAGGGCTTTATCACAAGTACTAGAGCAGCGATAAGGCAGATGGTTCCTAATATGAGCAAGATAGTGTAAAATGTCATTGTAAAAATAGTTTTTAGTTTTGTTGCTCGCGGTGCTCGCTAGTTTTCCGTTTGAGGTGCTTCGCTTGTTGTTTGCTCGCTCTCTGTTGCGTCGTTATCTAGCGACACGTCGGGTTTTACATCTTCGGGGTAAGAAACACGGGTGTGGTAGAAAGTGAGCAAGCGCTTTATAAGACATTTCTTAACCTCGGTGATTTGCTTGTAGCTTATGGGTGCATTGTGGAACATGCCGTCGGCAATCTGTCCATCCACAATCTTTTCCACCATTTCGGTTATGTTTTGTTCATTGGGATTGCTCAAGCTCTTGGTTGCCGCCTCGCAGGCGTCGGCCATCATCAGTATAGCCGCCTCGCATGTTGTGGGGTTGGGACCTGGATAGGTATATGGCTCAGTAGGCACATTTCCGGTAGCGCTCTGTCGCAACGCTTTGTTGTAGAAATAACGCGTCTTGCCAGTGCCGTGGTGCTGAGCGATGAGGTCTTTAATCACCTGAGGCAGCTTGGCTTTCTCAGCACGACGCAGGCCGTCGGTCACATGCGAGATGACTATCGAGGCGCTCTGTTCGGGCTTGAGCACATCGTGTGGATTCACACCACTCTGGTTCTCGGTGAAGAACGCAGGATTGTCGATTTTGCCGATATCGTGATACAAGGCTCCTGCACGCACCAGCTGAACGTTGGCGCCTATCTGTCGTGCCGCCTCTCCTGCCAGAGTGGCCACCTGAAGGGAGTGCTGGAATGTTCCAGGACAGTTCTCCGAGAGCTCACGCAGCGTATCGTTGTTGATGTCGCTCAGTTCCACCAGCGTCACTTGTGATGTGAAGCCAAATATCTTCTCCACGATGAAAATGCCGAAATAGGCAAACGACAACACAATGCAGTTGACGGCGAAATAGAGTATCACATGCCAATCGACTGTCTCGATGGCTCCATAGCGTACCACATATTGAGTGACATAGGTGATGCTGTAGCACAAGAATATGAATATAGCGCACACCACCAGCTGCGAGCGCTGCATCAGTCCCTTTATGGAGACGATGGCAATGATGCCCGCCAAGAACTGCATAATCACAAAGTCGATGGAATCGGGAGCCACAAATGAGCTCAGGAGCACCACCACCATGTGGGTCAAGAATCCCACCGACGTGTTGAAGAATATCGTCACCACTATAGGCACCAGCGCAAAGGGTACTATATACAAGAATCCTGGCCGGAGCAGTGATATGAGATATACGATAAGCACAAACAGGAAGATGAAGCTGAACAAGAACACCATGCTCCGCAGACTCTTGAACACTTCGGGGACAAGGGTGCGGATGAAAAGATAATAGGCCAACAAGATGAGAAACAACAGCACTATGTTGCCATAGCGTGAGAAACTCTTCACCGAGTTGTCGATATTCTTCTCATTAAGTATGCGCTCGTAGGTCTTCAGCAGCGTATATTTATCGGGAGTTACAATTTCTCCATAGTCGATGATGCGCTCTCCTTTCACCTTCATGCCATGGGGCGCTAACGCCATTTTGCTAACCTCTTCAAGCTGTGCCTCGGTCTTTGCGGCATCATATTCCAGCGTGGGTTTGATGTTGTTGTAAAGAATTTCTGATACCTGCCACTCCTCAGGGATGTGCATCGACGACAAAAATTCTTTTATCTCCTTATAGGCTGCCTCGTGCGTGTGCAACTGCGAAGCGCTTACCATGCTGATGTTAATATCGTCTTGGGAATATTTTCTTATTTCGGTAATATCACCTCGCGAAATCTTATTCTGAGTTTCAATGTCGATGATGCCGTGGCTAAACAACGTATCAACATAACCGAGAATCTTGTTCTTAACCGCAGGCTTTAGCGAGGTTATAGAGTCGAGCGAGGCCTTGATATGTGAAATCGCTTCCTCTTTGACATTGTTTCTCTCAATGTAGAAAGGAGCAAAAGAGGCGTTTATGCTGTCTCTGATGTGCGATTCGCTAATAGAGTCATATTCTATGGGGATATCAAACGGAGCGATGAGTTTGGGATAGTTCCACGGACGCCCCTCTATATAGACAAGCTTGTTACTGGTGCCTCCCACTAAGAAAAGCGACAGCACCCCCACCGTGACAGCGGAGAGCAGCAAGATAATCAATTTTGTCTTTAACGATTGCTTCATTTTGTTATATATAAACGTTAATTGGAAGTTTTTGTTGCCTCATGGCGGTCACATCATCTCACCTCAGTCTAGCCGCCCGAGTGACGCCTTTCACCTTTGCCAGTCGCTTGCACATCTTGGTTACTGTGCCCACATCCTCGACCAGCACATCCATCTCGCACGAGAACACACCGCCCTCGGAGGTGATGTTTAGGCGACGTATGTTGATGGCAAGGTTGGTGGAAATCAGGTAGATAATCTCTTGCAGGATTCCCATGCGGTCAACGCCCTCCACCTTGATGGAGGTAAAGAATGTCTCGTTGCCGAGCTGCCACTGCGTCTCGATAATGCGCCCGCCATATCCGGTCTTGAGGCGCATGGCGGTGGGGCAGTCAATTCTGTGGACTACGACTTCGTTTTTGCGTGAGACAAAAGCCACCACGTCGTCGCCTGGCAAGGGATGGCAGCACTTCGAGAGGCGGTAGTTGCTCTTGCCGTCTTCGGTCTTGAGCACATACACCTTCTTGCGGTCAATTTCGTTAAATGCTGGTTCTTTGTCGCCTGTGTTGTCGTCCTTTGCCGGCTTGTTGCCAAACGAGTTTCGCCACAGCTTGCTGAGCAAGTTCTGCGATGCCGGCTTCAGGGCTTTGAGGACTACTGGCGACAACTCGATGTCGCCGTTGCCAATCTTGTAATACAGCTCATCTTTGTTCTGCACACCCAGCGAGCTGATGATGCGTGTGAGGTTTTCGTTATTGATTTCGGCAGAGTTGTGTGCCATAAACTTCTTGAACTGTTCCTCTCCACGGTCCATTATTTCGCGGCGCATGTGTCTGAAAGCGAGGTTTAGACGCCTCTTACCTTTAGCGCTAACCACAAATTTTGACCACTCGGGCAGGGGCTTCATGGTCTGTGAAGTCAAAATCTCCACTTGGTCGCCACTCGAGAGCTTATGTGAGATTGGCACAAGTTTGTGGTTCACCTTGCCGGCGATGCAGTGATAACCTATCTCGGAGTGGAGTGTGAAAGCCAGGTCGAGAACTGTGGCGCCCTTAGGCAGCGTCACGTTGTCGCCCTTGGGAGTGAACACCGTGATTTCACGAGCATAGAGGTTCAGCTTGATTGAGTCGAGGAAGTCGAGGGCGTTAGGCTCGGGATCCTTGAGGATGTCATCAATTTCCCGAATCAGCTTCTCTAACTGAATGTCTTCCTCCAGCTCGCCTGATCCGTTTTTATAAATCCAGTGAGCAGTCATGCCTCGCTCGTCGATGATGTCCATCTTGCGACTGCGTATCTGCATCTCTATCCACTCGCCGTCGGGCCCCATCACTGTCAAGTGAAGGGCTCTATATCCGTTGGGTTTAGAGCGCGTGAGCCAGTCGCGTATGCGGCCAGGATGTATCTGGTTGTAAATTTTGGTGATTTCGTTGTAGATAGCCCAACATGTAACGTTCTCGTCCTTGTCGTCGGGACATTCAAAGACGATGCGCGCAGCATAGATGTCATAAATCTCATCGATGGGTATGCGCTTGGCCTGCATCTTTTTCCATATCGAGTAGCACGACTTCACTCTCGCCTTGAACTCATATTCCAGCCCCACAGCATCGAGGCGGGCACGGATAGGTGCCGAGAAGCGCTCGAACATGTCATTTCGCTTGCCGGCACTGGCCTCTACAGCATCGGTGATTGACTTGTAGATGTCGGGGTGCTCATATTTGAAGCTAAGGTCTTCAAGTTCCGATTTTATGGCATAAAGTCCCAAGCGGTGGGCCAACGGAGCATAAATGTAAAGAGTCTCACCGGCAATCTTGTACTGTTTAGCAGGTGGCATGGAAGCCAGGGTGCGCATGTTGTGCAGGCGGTCGGCGATCTTGATGAGAATCACTCTCACGTCTTCGCTCATGGTGAGTAGCAGCTTCTTGAAGTTCTCGGCCTGTGCCGACGCCCTGTCGCCAAAAATACCTCCCGAAATCTTGGTGAGGCCGTCAACGATGTTGGCAATCTTCTCACCCACCTTTTCGCCAGTCTCGGTGATTACCTCATCGCCAAAAATAGCTTTGATGTCTTCTACTGTATATTCTGTGTCCTCCACCACATCATGGAGCAGTGCGGCGCAAATCGACGTGGAGCCCATACCTATCTCCTGGCTCACGATGGTAGCAACGGCAATGGGGTGAAGGATGTAAGGCTCTCCCGAGCGGCGACGAATGCCTTCGTGAGCACGGCGCGCAAAGCGGTAAGCCTTCTCAATCTTCTCAACCTTCTTGCGATGGTTGCTTGAAAGATAGCCGTTTAGCAGCTTTTGATAAGCTTCGTCTATTATCTTGTTTTCTTCCTCTATTGTCATAAGAAATGAGTGTAAAAAAGTTGTACTCCTATTCCAATTTACAAAATTAGTGCAAACCGAATACAATACAAAATAAAAAGCGAAATTTTTATTTTTATTGTTGAGGTAAAGCCTAATTTATACAAACTTAGCAATAAAAAGTGAAACAACCTGCATTTATTAGTGAGTTTTTTAGATTTTTACACTTTTAGCCAGAGTATGCAACTTTTCATCCTGGTTATAATTCTTGTTCTATCGTCCTCTACATAAAATCAAATAACTATTTTTAAACAATTTTTATCTAAAAAATAGCCTATATAACGTTAAATGTCTATACCTTTGCAGTTTGATTTGAAACAATAGAAACAATAAAATATATCATGGACAAATTAAGCTATGCACTGGGCTTGAGTATGGCCCAGAATTTTAAGGGCTCGGGAATTCAGAGCATCAATGCCGATGACTTTGCCGACGCTCTGCGTGACGTGTATGAGAACAAAGAGAAAAAGATGAGCTACGACGAGGCCAAGAAGATTGTGCAAGATTTCTTCACACAACTGGAGGCCAACGCTGGCGCCATGAACGAGGAGCTCGGCAAGAAATTCCTTGAGCAGAACGCGCAGCAAGAAGGCGTGAAGGTTACCGAGAGCGGACTTCAATACCTCGTGCTGAAAGATGGAGACGGCAAGAAGCCAGGTCCTAACGACGTTGTGACTGTGCACTACACCGGACGACTGATTGACGGCACCGTGTTCGACAGTTCGGTAGAGCGCGGCGAGCCCGCCACCTTTGCCGTAGGACAAGTGATTCCCGGCTGGGTCGAGGGTCTGCAACTGATGAGCGAGGGTGCTGCTTGGCGCCTCTTTATCCCTTCTAACCTCGCTTACGGCCCTCACGGCACAGGCCCCATCCAACCCAACTCCACTCTCGTCTTTGACGTACAGTTGATAAAGGTGGGGAAGTGATGAGTTATGGGTAATGGGTAATGGGTAATGAGGCGTTCCGATCCTCAATCCCCAATAAACGAATAACGAACAACAATAAACGATAACCAATAACCAATAACCAAAATTTATATAAAAGATTTTATTATGAAAAAGTTTTTATTTTTAGCAATGGTTGCCCTTCTTGTGGGCACTACAGTGACTGGATGTAAAGGCAAGTCACAATCTAACAAAATTAATGACTCTATTGCCGAGCTGACAGGCAACTTCTGGGGCACACAATTAAAAGCTACTTTCCAATTTATGCCTGAAAGGTTCCAAGACACCGACAAAGACCAATTGGTGAAAGGTATTTTGGATATGGTTAATATGGACACCACACAACGCGACATGAGCTATCTGCAAGGCATGCAGATGGGTATGCAGATTTATCAGCAACTGGCCCAACTTGAAGCTCAAGGTGTGCATGTTGACCGCAAGCTTTTCATTAACGAGTTTAAGAAAGCCCTCGATAGCAAAGACACCCTTGACATGCAGAAACTTGAGAAAGACATGCAAGAGATGAACGGCAAAATGATGGGCATGATTGAAAGAGCTCAAAAAATCAAGGGCGCTGAGAACGCAGAAGCCGGCAAGAATTACATTGCAGAGCAGATGAAGAAGGACAAAGACTTCAAGCAAACCAAATCGGGCATCGCCTACAAAGTTGTTCAGGAAGGTAAGGGTGAAAACTTCACCGATGACGACATCGTGAATGTCGCTTACGTAGGCAAGCACATCGACGGCAGAGTGTTTGACACCTCTAACGGCAAGGAAGTGCCCTTCACTATGCAAGGTGTTGTTCCTGGATTCAGTGAGGTTCTCAAACTCATGAAACCAGGTTCTAAGGTTATCGCCATCATTCCTGGAAACATGGCTTACCAAGACCGTGGTGATGGTCGCAAGATTGGTCCTAATGAGACTCTCGTGTTTGAGATGACTGCTGGCACAGCAAAGAAAGCTCCTGCACAAGATGCTAATGCTGCCCCAATGCCTGGACGTCCCGCTCCTGGACAAGCTGCTCCTGGCCGTCCAGCCCCTGGCCGTCCAGCTCCCGCTCCCAAGCCAGCACCAGCACAAGGTGGACAAGCTCCCGTTCAAGCAAAATAATCACGTGAAGCATCAGAAATGAGAAGATTATTTCCTTTATTAATCGTTGCGCTCGTGCTCGGTGTGGCGACAAGTTGCAATAGCAACAAAAACACATCTGCCATCGACTCCATTGCCGACATGAACAAGCAGGATGGTGAGAAGTACGTCGCTGAGCAGATGAAGAAAGATACGGCCTTTATTAAGACCGAGTCGGGGCTCTGCTACAAGATTCTCGAAGAGGGCGAGGGCGAAAACTTCAAGCCTACTGAAACAGTTGATGTAATCTATGTTGGCAAGCACATCGACGGCACAGAGTTCGACAGCTCAAAGGGCGAGACAGTGCCTTTCGCGCTGCAGAATGTGGTACCGGGATTCCGTGAGGTAATCACCCTCATGAAGCCAGGAGCAAAGGCCATCGCCATTATCCCCAGCCACCTTGGTTACGGAGATAAAGGTCAAGGCCCAATCGGACCCAATGAGACGCTGGTCTTCGAGCTTACCACAGTGGAGCTTCACAAGTAATATTTATAACATTCTGAAATATGAAAAAGATATTTTTATTTGCTGCAATAGCTGCCATCATGAGCGGCTTTGCAATGGCGCAAGAGCCCGACTTGGAGCTGATTGCTAAAATGAGAGAAATCAAGGGCGACTCGGCAACCATAATGCTGGGCAAGGTCTATGGCACACAGACTGCCATGAACCATACCACTGCCGAGGCACGACAGTCATTCCTCAAAGCCTTCACTGATATGATGAATCTCGATCAGAAAAACGAGTTCTACCTTGAAGGTAAAGGTCTTGCCGAGCAGTTCTACCGCAACTCAGAAAACGTGAACAAACAATTAGGCATCCACATGAGCCGCAAGGCGTTTGCGCAGGCTTTCCTCACTCGATTCAGCGACACAACATCGACGGTTCCCATCAACGATGAGATGCGCGACATCAATAAGCAGGCAAAACGCCTTATGGAAGAGATTGGAGAGCTCAAGAAAGACAGCATCGCACCACAAACAGCCCTAATCGAACTCAAGGCAGACTCACTGAGCCAGAACATGGGCAACTTCTTCGGAGCACAGATGCAGAACGTGAGCAAGAAGAAGAACCTAAACGAGGGAGATATAGTACGGTTGCTTGATGGCTTCAACAGCTCTATCAATATTGACGAGAACGATAAGCCCCTAGTTGACGGCACACTGCTCGCCAGCGAATACAGGGCTATTGAGCAGAAGATCAAGAGGCAACTCGGTCTGAACCTCAACAAGGACACCTACATCGCTACAGTGGCATCGGTGCTCAACGACCCTAAGGTGCCTACCAAAGAGGATTTTAAAGAGATTGATTCACAAACCCAAGCCTACATGACAGGTGTACAGGCATTTGCTAAGGAGAACAGCCCCGAAGCTCTCACACAAAAAGGACTTGGCAAGAAGTATATCGAGAACCAGATGGAGAAAGACCCTAAATTCATTCAGGCTCCATCGGGACTGGTATATAAGATTCTCACCCCAGGTAATGGCAAGAAGTTCAACGAGACCGACAAAATCAAGGTGATGTACAAGGGCACTCACGTAGATGGCACTACCTTCGACGAGAGCAAAGAGCCTGTGGCTTTCGCTCCCAACCAGGTGGTTCCAGGCTTCAAAGAGGCACTGCTCATGATGAGCCCTGGTGCTAAGATGATTGCTATCCTGCCTTACAACATCGCCTACGGTGATCGCGGAGCAGGAAAAGACATAAAGCCTTTCGAGACCCTTGTTTTTGAAATCGAGACTCTAGGCATCGACGACAGCGCGCCTGCAGCCAAGCCAGCTGCCACTAAAAAAGAAGAAAAGGTGGCTGCCGACAAACCTGCGGGCAAAGTTAATGCCAAACCAGCCGACAAAGCTGCAGCTAAGCCAGTGACAAAAACCCCCGCCACTAAAGAAGAAAAGACGTCAGCAGATAACCAGAAATTAACAAAAAAATCCACAGGCAAAAAAGGCTCGAGCAAAAAAGCGACCCAAAAGCGCAAAACTCACCATGGGAGTGGGAGAGAATGGTGAGCACTACAGTGCCATAGGCTCTGGATTTCTTATCATAGAGGGCACAAATAATATAATTCACAAAGAACAATCAAGGACTCGACACACAACATGTGCCGAGTCCTTGATGCAGTTGAAGGGTTTTATAATCTCTAACTTGCAAAGATAAGATTGGTCAGCGGGAGCCTGCTTGTTGTAATTGTGGTGCACAAATTTTTGGATTTTGCTTGCGGGTAACGGAAAAAGCAGTACTTTTGTAAACTAATTAACTCTAAATGACATTTTCTTATGGCAATGACAAAGAAAGAGCAGAAAGAAGCCGAATTGAGATTCCTGCGATTGCTGTCGCATAATTTTCCCGATGTGGCGACGGCGAGTACCGAAATTATAAACCTGTCGGCAATCTTGAACCTTCCCAAGGGGACTGAGCACTTCCTTGCCGACCTGCACGGAGAGTACAAGGCGTTCCAGCATGTGCTGCGCAATGCCTCGGGTACCATCAAGCGCAAAGTGGGCGAGATTTTCAATGACACCCTGAGTCTTCGAGCCCAAAAAGAGTTGTGTACTCTCATTTACTATCCTGAGCGTAAGCTTGAGTTGGTGAAGACAGGATTTGATGACCGTGAAGAACTTGATGACTGGTACTTTATCACTATCAACCGCTTGGTGAAGGTGTGCCGCAACGTTTCGTCGAAATATACCCGCTCAAAGGTAAACAAGGCGTTGCCCAGCAGTTTCTCCTATATCATCCAGGAGTTGTTGCATGAGAACGCCACCGACCGCAACAAGCAGGCCTATGTCGATGTGGTTGTCCAGACCATCATCAGTACTGGCCGTGCCGACAATTTTATAATTACCATCTGCTACCTCATCCAGCAGCTCACTATCGACAAGCTGCACATTCTGGGCGACGTATTTGACCGCGGTCCCAGCCCCGACAAGATTATGGATGTGCTTTGCAACTATCACGACTTCGACATACAATGGGGCAATCACGACATTTTGTGGATGGGCGCCGCCAGCGGCAACGACAGTTGTATCGCCAATGTCATCCGCATCGCCATGCGCTACGGCAATCAAGCGGTGCTCGAGGACGGCTACGGCATCAATATGCTGCCACTTGCCACGTTTGCTATGGATGTGTATGGTGACGACCCCTGTGAGAAGTTCATTCCAAAAGGTGAGGCTAAGAACAACAAACTTGCTCCTCTCATCGCCAAGATGCACAAAGCCATCAGTATCATCCAGTTCAAGCTTGAGGCGCAGATAATCAACCGCCGTCCAGAGTTTGAGATGGCCGACCGTCTGCTGCTCGACAAAATCGACCACGAGCGCAAAGTCATCACCATCGATGGCGTGGACTATGAGCTGACCGACACCAACTTCCCCACCGTTGACCCCAAAGACCCATATCGCCTCACTCCCGAGGAGGAGGAGATTGTCGAGAAACTTCACAACTCCTTTACCGGAAGTGGCAGACTGCGCACACACATGCGCTGCCTGTTCCGATACGGCTGTGTATATAAGGTAATTAACGGTAACTTGCTCTACCATGCCTCAATACCTTTAAATGAGGATGGCTCACTCAAGGATGTTGTCATCCAAGGCGAGAAATATCACGGCCGCGAGCTTCTAAAGAAGGTGGGCGCCTTGATTCGTGACGCATACTTTGGCTGTGATAGCAAAGAAAATCAGGAGTTTGCCAACGACTATGTGTGGTATCTATGGTGCGGTAAGGACTCTCCAGCCTTTGACAAGGACAAGATGGCGACTTTCGAGCGCTACTTCATCATTGACAAGGCTACCCACAAGGAGGTGAAAGGCAACTATTACAATCTGCGTGACAATGCCGACGTGGTCGATTCGATTCTTGACGAGTTCGAGGTGAAAGGCCAGTACCGCCACATTATCAACGGCCATGTGCCTGTGAAGACCATCAAGGGCGAGAACCCTGTGAAGGCGGGCGGCAAGCTTATGGTGATTGACGGTGGATTCTCTAAGGCCTATCAGCCTGAGACAGGAATTGCAGGATACACCCTCGTTTACCACAGCCGTGGTTTCCAGCTTGTGCAGCACGAGCCGTTCACATCGATTACTAAGGCGGTCGAGGAAGGTCAGGACATCAAGTCCACCTACGAGATGGTGGAGATGACCAACCACCGTATGATGGTGAAAGACACTGACATAGGCGTGGAGCTCGAGGACCAAATCAACGACCTCAAGCTTCTGCTTGAGGCTTACCGCAACGGCGACATCAGCGAGCGCTCCCGTCAGCCAATTACCAATAAAACTTAATGAAAGCTTATGTCCTCAAAGGAATGGTTCTTTTGGGGACATTTTTTCTCTAAATTCTATGCACAAGATAAATTCTTTAGATATGAACAAAACATTATTGATAGTGCTGCTTATAGTTGTCGGTGTATCGCTGGCTGCATGGGCATTGAATCGAAATAGTGACGAGGGATTCTCGACTGTCGATGTAGATGAGTTTGAGCGCACCATAGCCGACACGGCTGGAGTGCAGCTCCTTGATGTGCGTACGCAACAGGAGTATGACGAAGGTCATCTGCCTGGAGCTTACATCATTGATGTGAACGATTCCACGTTTATGGAACAGGTTGAGGCTCAGTTGGTCAAGAATAAAACAGTGGCGGTGTATTGTCGCAGTGGACGTCGCAGTGCCTCGGCGGCGCGTCAGCTTGTGAAAGCTGGCTATAAAGTCATAAACCTTGATGGTGGAATCCTAGCCTGGCAAAAACAAGGCAAAACGGTTATGAAGTAAGAAGCAACGACATTGTTCCACAACTGAAAGAAGAAAGAATGAAAATCATTCTGGCGAGAGCCGGCTTTTCGACACCGTCAAACTAAAATAAAATACTGATGCCTTGTGCATTTATGCATTCTGCATTGTTATCAGGCTTTGGCCGTTGTGATACTCGATGTTGACGATGCCCATCTCGCAGAGTTTCACTACGGTGCGTTGGGCTGTGTGGAATGAGATGTGAGCGAGGCGTTCGTAGCCGCTCAGAGTAATGCCTCCGTGGTCTTGCAGGTATTCGAGTAGCAGTTGTTCCTTGTGGGTTAGATTAATTACCACATCTTCGGGCGAGGGCTCGCTCTTGAGCTGCATCACTTTCACATGTGTGCCGCTTGCCAGCACGTTCTCGTCGGCTACGCGGAAGTAGGTGCGCCACTGGCCGTTATCGTCGGGGGCCTTTACGGGTTTGTCGTCGGCCTCGTCGATGTCAACCTTCAGCACGTTCTTTCCTGCAACACGATATATCTTGAAATGCACCTGTTGCTCGGGCTGGCAGTACATTTGGGCGGCTTGCTCAATCATGTAGATTTCCTCGTCGCTGCTCACGCCTACGATGTTGCCGTTGTCCTTCACACCCACGAGCAGATGGCCGCCACTATTGTTGGCAAAAGCGCTGATTGAGCGGGCAATCTTGCGGGCATCGGTAATTTGATACTTGAAATCCTGATGCTCGTGTTCGCCCTGCTCAATGAGGCTTTCGATATAGCCTTTTCTCTTAATTTCCATTACAAGTGCAAAGATACACATTATTGAGGTAAGGACAAAAAATAAAATGCCTTACTTGTGTGATTTGCTCTATGTTTGAACTCTTAACTAAGGATTATTCTCAACCGCTTGGCTGAGGAAGTGGTTGCGGACGTCGAGCCAGTGGTAGTAGGGGGCGCAGTCGGTTGCGATGGGGAGGGTGGTCTTGTGTTCGTTTAGGAGGATTTTCACTAGGATATCGTCGCTGCCGGGTTTTCGGTAGAGAATCATCTGCACGTTGGCAGCCATGGGGAACACCTCATAGGAACGCCAGTGGTCGGCGAGTGTCGTCAGGTCGGTAGTGTCGTAATCCATGCCGTTAAGTCCCATTAAGCACACGAGTGGTAGAACCACACTCTCATGGCCGAAGCGCAGCGTGGCGCTGTTTGTGCCGCTGAGAATCGCCTTGTCGGCCTCATCCACGAAGTTGCGGAGAAGGTGGCGGTGTGCGCGTGCGCCAGTGTGGTTATTGAGCGATGTGTTACCTGAATAGATGTACCACCGTGCATTGTTATATGTCCAAAAATCGGTGGCGTCGTCAACGGTGAAGACTCCTGAGTAGAGGTCTATTCCATCAAAAGCGTGGTGGCTCTGCATATTGCTCACTACGTCAAAGAGGATGTACTCAAACTTGAAGCTGTCGATGCTGTCGCGCACAAAATTCTTGTCATTGAAGAGGCGAGAAGTCATCTTCTCGAGTTTCTTAGGGGTGAAAATCTTGTCTTTAAGCTGCTCTCTCGCTGGCCGTGCCGCCTTTTGTGCAGCGATTGCCACCGTGTCGCGGAAGTTCATGTAATACATGTCGTGCTCGCTGGCATCGGTTGTGATGCGCAGGTTAGGATTCAGCGACTTGAGCATTTCCACTTCGTTGAGCATCGAGAGGATGCAGCGAATCACCACCGTAGATTTCGCGTCAACTTTAGCGTCGCCAGCCCACACTTGCGGGAAGTTCTGGTACATGCGCTTGGCGATGCCCTTATGCTGCTCGGCACCGATGTCGCTGAGTTCGCCCAGTCGTCCCTGCGAAGCTTCGAGCATTACTCGGCACACGTCAAGGACCTCTTTGCCCTTCTTGGTGAGCTTGCCGTTGCGTTCGCCTTTGGTGAGCTGTTCCACGGGATAGGTATAGTCGGTGGGTGCGATGAGCCATCGGCTGCCGTGACGTCCGTAATGGTTGATGAAGAACGGCTCATACCCTTCGGGGGCAGGAGTCAATGCTGGCAGGTTTTTGTCGGGATAGGCGTAGTAGTTGTTGGCACTGCGGTGGATGTCTTGTTTAAATGCTTCGCGAGCAATGGTTTGCGCTTGCGCTGCAATCACAAGCACCAGCGCTGTTATTAATAGTGGGAATCGTTTCATAAAAAAGGAGTGAAATGAATTAAAGGAATAAAAGGAGTTAAACGATTTAATTGAGTGAAAAACTCTTCACTCTCACCTCTTCACAGAATTAGGCTGTTGCCGTTATGATGGTGGCATTGCCGTTGAGGGTGAGGCTGTTGATGCATGCCGGCACGAGCAGCGACTCGCCCTGCTTGATGGTATCTCGCTTGTCGCCGCCATAGTCGATAGTGGCCGAGCCGCCTATGCACATCAGGCACAGGAAGGCGTCATGGGGCATAGGCACATCGCAACTGCCGTCAACAATGACTCGGCCCACGTTGAAGAAGATGCTTTTAATCAACGTGATGCGGCCTTTGTCGTCGGGGTAGTGGCGCAAGCAGTCGCGGCTTACGGTATAATCGATGGCGTCGATGGCGAGGTCGGTGTGCAGCTGGCGTGGCTTGCCGTTGATGTCGAGGCGGTCGTAGTCATACACGCGGTAGGTGATGTCGCATGGCTGCTGGACCTCAAGAAGCAGATTGCCCGCGCCAATTGAGTGAATGCGGCCTGCAGGAAGGAAGAAAATGTCGCCGGCATGAGTGTTGTGACGCGTCAGCACGTTGAGAAGCGTGCCATCGGCCATGTGCTTCAGGTACTCCTTGGGGGTAATGGTGCGACTCATGCCCGCCAGCAGCGAGGCTCCTGGCTGTGCGTCGATGATATACCACATCTCGGTCTTTCCGCAGCAGTTGTGGCGGCTGCGGGCAAGGTCCTCGTCAGGGTGCACCTGCACCGAGAGATCTTTGTTGGCATCAATGAACTTAATAAGCAATGGGAACTCAGTGCCGTGGGTGCGGTAGATGCGTTTTCCCACCAGTTGGCTGCGATATTTCCTGATAAGCTGCCGCAGGGTGAGCCCTGCATCGTCGCCGCTAGCTACTACCGACTCGTGGCCCTTAAGTCCCGAAACTTCCCAACTCTCTCCCACGAGGTGGTTGTCGATCGTAATGCCCTTGAAGGCGGCAATCATGTCGCCTCCCCAGAGCACAGTCTTAAGGTTCAGTTCAAAACGGAACAACTGCGGGGTCAATATTTCGGGTCGTTTAGCCACTTTAACCTGCAAAAGTACATAGAATTTTCGGAAAAAGTCTAATATCACTCAAAAATAAAAAAAACTTAACATTTCATAGTTTAGTGATAAATATCAAAATATATAAACTAATTTTGCACTACTTTTCTCGGAATCCATGTCGCGAATGACGTGAATTGGGTCTCGAGAAGGTTGTAATTTGCAGTATGACAGCACGTAACAAGAAAAAAATATGGTGGGCTATTGGGGCGGTATCAGCCGTCCTGGTGCTGTTGTATATCTTCTGTCCGCCAGTGCACAAGTTTGGCAACAAACTTTTAGGCAGGAGCGAGAAAGAATATCCCAAGCCCGACTCGGTAAAGGTTGACGAGTTTGAGTATGGCGTGCCACAAGACCTCCAAGGCGAGATTATAGATGTGCCTCGCGACTCGCTGCTCGACAGCCTTATGCTTGCCGACACCACTCTCATGCCCATTGACGGTCCTGCACCCACACCGGTGCCCGGTTTTGGCGACGGTGACTTGCCGCCCATGCCTAGCGAAGACGACCTGCCTATCAAAATCGCTCCCGTCAAGCCTGAGAATATGCCTGTCAGCCTCGAGGAGATAGAGCATTACGCGTCATCAAATGCCTCGGTCAATTCCAAGCTCTCATCGTGCCGCGACAATTACAAGAAGCTTCATGATTTGTATAGTGAATTTGTGATGCATCCCACGTCGGAGTACAAAGAAATAGGCGCCAAGCGCAAGAAAGATTTGCTTGACGAGCTCTCACAGTTGATGAAAGCTGCTCAGGGAGTCAACGACGACAACTGCTTAGAAGAAACCGCCGACCTTCGTCGCGAGGTGAACAAGATGAAGTTCTAAGGCTTATATAAGTGGAGAGTAGAGAGTGGAGAGTGAGGAGTGGTGAGTTTTCCCTATCCCGATTAACGATAAACGAATAACGAAAAACTATAATGGATAAAAACGTATTTGACAAGCGATTGATAGGCACCCTGACGGTGCGCAGTGTGGTTACTTTTGTACTCTCGATACTGGTGTTTGCCGCCATCTCGTGGATATATTTCTATCCCAGTAATGTTGATGGTAGCGTGCTGCAGCAGAACGACGTGCTGCAGGGAGCAGCCAACGGCCAGGAGGCAAAAGTCTATAACGAGAGCCACAACGGTGAGGTCACACGCTGGACCAACAGCCTCTTTGGTGGTATGCCCACCTTCCAGATTGCACCGAGCTACAAGAGCAATTCAATAATCAACACCATAGGCAAGGTGCTGACTTTGGGTTTCTCTCAACCAGGTAGCTGGGTGTTCTTGTTGATGTTGGGATTCTTTATCCTGATGTTGGCGTTTGACATGAAGTGGTACTTGGCGGTGCTTGGCGCCATCGGGTATGCCTTCTCGTCTTATTTCTTCATCATCATCGATGCAGGTCACATCTGGAAACTTCTCGTGCTGTGCTACATTCCACCCACGATAGCTGGCATTGTGTGGGCTTATCGCGGCAAATATCTGCTTGGCACTGCGGTGGCGGCATTGTTTGGAGCGCTCCAGCTGCTCAACAACCATGTGCAGATGACCTACTACTCGTTGTTCATTATTGTGCCGCTGGTGATAGCCTTCTTGGTCAAGGCCATCAAGGAGAAGAAGATAGGGCAGTGGGGCATCGCCACAGCTTGCATGGCAGTGGCAGCGCTGCTGGCGGTGGGCGCCAATGCGTCAAATCTTTTCCTCTCCAATAAATATGCCAAAGAGACCATGCGTGGCGGACATAGCGAACTCACTCCGCTACCAGCCAAGGATGGCGAATCGAAGATTAGCAGCGAGCCTACAAATGGCGGTCTTAGCAAGGAATACATCACCCAGTGGAGCTACGGCATTGGCGAGACTTGGACTCTGATGGTGCCTAACGTAAAGGGTGGAACCAGCATGAAGTCGCTTGCCGAGGTTGAGAATGCCGCAGATGTCGCTGCTGATACTGGCTCAGAATTAGGCGTTAATGGTTTGGGAGTATTCTCTCAGTACTTTGGCGACCAGCCGTTCACTAGCGGTCCAGTCTATGTGGGAGCGCTGATATTTGCGCTCTTTATACTCAGTTTGTTTGTAGTGAAAGGGCCTGTAAAGTGGGCGTTACTCTTCGCTACCATTATCTCCATTCTGCTCTCTTGGGGACATAACTTTATGGGTCTTACCGATTGGTTTATCGATCATTTCCCCATGTATAACAAGTTCCGCACGGTGTCGAGCATTCTTGTCATAGCCGAGTTTACTATACCTCTGATGGCAGTGCTAAGTCTAAAGGAAATGTTCACCCAGGAAGATTTCTTTAAGAAAAATGGTAAAATCTGCTACGGCGTGTTTGGAGCATGTGCTTTGCTTTGCTTGATTTTTGCTTTGTCGCCAAGCATATTTGGCGGTGGTGCAACCGAGTCAGATGCCAACAATCTGTTGATGGCATCGCAAGGTGAAATATCTATAGATAAAGTGCCCAATACTGTTTCGGCAGCTAAGGCTGTTCGTCATGGTCTTGTCAGCGCCGACGCTTGGCGCAGCTTGATTTTCATTTTGCTGGGCTTTGGCGTGGTGATGCTCTACAAGTTCAGGAAGTTGAACGCTATGGCAACGGGCTTGATAATCGCGGCTATTGTCCTTGTGGATATGTTTGCAGTGAACAAGCGTTATCTCAATGAGGATAGCTTTAAAGATCCTGCCACTCTGCCATCGACAACCTTTGAGAAGACACCTGCCGATGCTACTATACTTGCCGACACCACTCAGAACTACCGAGTGATGGACCTGCAAGGATTCATGCAGCCTCGCTCAAGCTACTTCCACAAGACTATTGGCGGTTATCATGCTGCCAAGCTCACCCGATATAACGACCTTATAGAGCGCCAGATTGCAAACAATAATATTGCAGTGCTCAATATGCTAAATGCCAAGTGGTTTATTATGGATCCCCAAACTGCTCAACAGAATCCTGATGCCCTTGGCAACGCTTGGTTTGTCGATACATTGACCTATGTCAAGACAGCCGACGAAGAGATGAAGTTCCTCGACGACTTCAACCCTGCTAAAGTGGCTGTTGTCGATGTCAAGTTTAAGGACGTTCTTAAGGAAGCTACACCCGCCGACTCGTCCGACTTTATCGAGGAGACAACTTATGCCCCCAACAAGCTCACCTATCACGCTCATAGCGCTAATGGCGGTTTGGCGGTGTTCAGTGAGATTTACTTCCCATGGGGCTGGACTGCTACCATCGATGGAAAAGAGGTGCCCATCGGCCGCGTGAACTATGTGCTTCGCGCTCTTCAGGTGCCTGCCGGCGACCACACCATTGTCTTCTCATTTGACCCGCAAGAGGTTCACAAGACCGAATCGCTGGCAAAGACATCGGTTTGGCTCATTATGCTACTTGTTATCGGTGCTTTAGGATGGGCAATCTTCTCGGGCCTGCGCCACAAGAAAGAGGAAGAAGAGACTAAGGTTTAAGTTAAGAACTTAGAAAAAACCAGATACTTTAAACGGTGTAGTTACCTTGGGTCGCATCAAGAGATATCGCACGGCATTGAGACGTCATCATCGCAGTAAGGGGCATGGCATTCATTCCCCTTCTGCGTATAATTTCGTGCGCAATGTGCTGCGTGAGAAGTCGCCATACTATTGCTACGACGACATGAAGGAGATGCGCCAGGCGGTAATAGACTCATTGCGTGACGTGAAGAACCATCCCCGTGTAATATCTTTCAAGGGCATGAAGATGTTGTTCCGCATTACCAACTATTTCAATCCACAGCGCATCATGCAGGTGGGCACATGCTATGGCTTGACAGCAGCTACCATGCTCAATGTGTCGTCGCAGAGCAGCCTATGGCTCTATGAGCCTCATATTGACTCTTATCCTGTGATTGGCAACGTGCTGGCCGACTATATCGACAGCATTGAGTGTTACAACAACCTCGATGTGGCATTTGAGGACTATGAGCAGGTGTTAGGCGATAATCAGTGGCCCTTTGTGCTTGTGAACTCAGTGCCCGAAAGCGCCGATTTTGAAACGCTGAAACAGCGTCTCTTGTCGATGCTGCAAGGTGAATGCGTGCTGGTGTTCCGCAACATCCACCGCAGTGCCAGCGTTAAGCGGCTATGGCGCCACCTCAAGCAGTCGATGATGCATGGCCAGTCGTTCACCAATGAGAAGACAGGAGTAATCGTAGCCAAGCAGTCGCTTAATCTGGAGCATTTCTTCCTTTGGTTTTGACTTGGTTCAAATTGGTCCATTCTGCAAAAAGATGTTTATGTAAATCTGACTTTGGCTGAAAAGATGTTAATAAGAATTAAATTGAAAGCTTCATCAATTAAATCGTTTGCATAAAATCGAGAAAGGCCTTACATTTGCATTGCAAAAACAAAAACATTCATCATTATAATATAACCATCGTAATTAATACATTCCTTTTTAGTTGTCTGCGTCTGCTTTGTTTGAAAAGCGGGCGTAGGTTTTTTTATGCATATAACAGAGCCTAAACTTTTAAGATAGAAATGCATGATTCTTAGTCTATGTTTTTGTCTCTGCTTCTTGTTTTTCTCGGTTTTTTTATGGAATTTTGCAGTCGCTAAGTTTGCGTAAATGAGGTTTAAAGAGAGAATATTATTCTTGCTTGTGATGCTTGTAGTGGTCGCGCCCAGACTATGTGCTGCGCTGCCAGGCGACACGATTATGAGCAACGGCTTGTGCTATGTGGTGCAGCCCGACGACAGCACTGCATGTTTGGTCTCTCCAGTTGCCGATTATGAGAGTGAGAGCGTGGTTATCCCTTCAATGGTTGATGGTTATCATGTCACAGCAATAGCGAGTGGCGCGTTTTCACAGTGTAATAACCTCACAGCAGTGACACTCCCTGCCTCGCTCACAGCGATAGGTGAGGGGGCGTTTGACGGATGCTCTGCCTTAGCGACTTTATTCTCGCATGTGTCGGATGCGTCGGTCGTGCTGCCTCATCTGCCTGAGGGGTTGGTACTAGCAGTAGATGGTGATTATAGGGAAGTTTATTCTCAATATAACGGCACACTCAAGACTTTGGTCAATGTCAATTCAGAGCCACGTAGCGCTGACCTGCGTGACGTGAACTGCGACGGTGTGATTACTGCTTCGGATGTGACGCAGGTGTATAATAACCTGCTTGGTAATAGCACGGAAAATGCCGATGCCAATGGCGACGGTTTTGTCACCGCTGCCGATGTCACTGCGATTTACAGTGCCATACTCGGCGGCAGCACCAATGGCGTGGGCGACAAGGGATATTGTTTTGCTTGCGTCGACCGATCCACTGGCAATCCGATAGCGAGGGTGAGTGAGAGGCTGCGCCTGTCAATTGGCAATGAGGTGTGCCTTGTGGCTCATGATAACGAAAATGCCACCGCTATAGCGTCGGGATTTGAGATTATGAAAGGCTCGTTGCCTTATCGTGAGGATGTGCAATTGCCTGATGGCACTCATGCTATGGCTCTCAATAACAAGCATTATAACACAGGAGGCGCATGTGAGTCGGTGTTGTATTTTGCCGTTGGCCCCGACTCAATTTATTATCAAGACGTCACTTTTGATGTGGCTCGCCACGTGGTGACCGACACTTTGCGGGTGCTGTCGATAGGCAACAGTTTCTCACTCGACGCATTCTCCTACGTGCCGTTCATCATGAATGCTGTGGCGCCGCAGGTATATCTCAAATTTGATATTATGTACATTGGTGGAGGCAGCCTCAATGAGTTTTACAACGCCCTCGATTCTACAACTTGGGCTCCTGTTGACGAAGGAACGCCAACCACCTTCATCCACTATTGGTCGCACGGCGCCAAGCCCTGGGATGGCATCGACGATGTGCCTATGACCGATGTTATAGACACTCAGCCCTGGGATGTGATAGTGCTTCAGCAGCAGTCAAATATGTCGCGCGACTACAGCACCTATCAGCCTTATCTCAACCAGATTATCGATTGGCTCGACGAGAAAGTCATTTGTCAGCATGATTATGCTTGGCTAATCACGCCGTCTTATCCCGACAACCTGCCGCGCCTTGCTCCCGACACAACCAGTGTGCAGATGTTTGAGCGCATTTTGCAATGTGTGGGCCAAGTGCAGCAAGACACTGGCATTGAACTGCTGCTGCCATGCGGCACAGCCATCCAGAATGCGCGTGCCACGCCACTTGACTCGCTTGGTGACCTTGGGCATCTCTTCGACTACCTGCATCTGCAAGAGGGCATTCCCTGCCTGATTGAGGCCTACACCGCAACTGCAGCCCTGCTTGCCCGCTATGGCCTGAGCGACAACGTGTGGACCGACACAACATGGATTGACCAGCAATGGCTACGCGCCAAGAACATTCAGGAAATCAATGGCTTGCCAGTTGGCATGAACGAAGAAAACCGCGCTATCGCCAAGCAATGCGCCATCGCCGCGCTCGAGAATCCGCTTTCAATTACAATCATAGAATAATTACTACTGTTATGAAAATAATAAAGATTTCATTACTGGTGTTGATGCTTCTTGCAGCAAGTGTGACTTGTGGAGTATCGGGTAAAATAAATAATTCAAGAGCAAAAACTGAATCTACCGCTCCTGAAATGTTAGGGGTCGATCCACAGGCAATTAAGAAGTTTATCGAAGAATTAAATTCTGTGCCAGAGACTGATATCCATCACGTGGTGATCGCGCGTAAAAACAGTATAATAGCCGAAGGAGATTTTGGGCCTTTTGCCAAGAACGAAGTGCACACGCTCTACTCATGCAGCAAGACGTTCACCATGCTTGCCATCGGTATGCTTGTGGATGACGGTAAATTGAGCGTAGATGACAAGGTTATCGACCTGCTGCCCGACAAAGCTCCAGCAGAGAAGAGCGACGCTCTCAAGGCAATGACAGTCAAACACCTGCTCACGATGTGTGCAGGCATTGAACCATCACTCACATTGTGGCAGGAGAGTGATGATTGGGCTAAGAGTTGGCTTGCGCAACCTGTTACAAGACTTGGCGATTTTCAGTACGACTCGTTGTGCACCTTCATGCTCTCGTCCATTGTGCAGCGCATCACGGGCAAGACACTGCTGGAGTTTCTCAACGAAAGGTTCTTCCATCCATTAGGAATCTATGAGGCCGACTGGGAGGAGAGTCCCGACGGTATAAACGTGGGCGGATGGGGTTTGCGGCTTACCGCCGAGTCGATGGCTATTGCTGGCATCTGTATTATGCATAAAGGCAAGTGGGGAGACAAGCAGCTTGTGTCGGAAAAGTGGATTGAAGAGGCATCACAAGCACACACAAATTATAAACATCCTGATCCAAAGCCCACCGATACCAATCAGGGTTACTGCTACCAGATGTGGCGCTGTCTGCAGCCTGGCGCTTTCCGTGCCGACGGGGCATACGGCCAGTTTATCGTGATGTCATCCGAGCATGATTTGGTGGTGGTTATCACTGGCGTGTCGCACAACACAGGAAAGGAACTCGCCTGCATTTGGAACTACCTCATTCCTGGCGTGAATGAAATACATGCACCTGTTTATGATAGTGCAGGCCAACAGATGATGCGTGAGCTTCCTCCTCCCATGGATGTTTCACAGCATCTTCGGTTGATATTAAGCATTCCACGAAACGACATTGACAGTATAAAGTTAGAATTGGGACCAAATGCCCGCTCTTACAGAACAATGTCAATTGAATTTTCGGAAAAGGATTATGGTATTAGCACTGACTATTTTTGCAGAATGAAAATTGTTCGTGATGATGGAACCATTGTTGAATATCCTTTCTTGTTCAATGATTGGGCAAAACGAACCACAACTCAAGCTCCGCCCTACAACAATGCGGTGGGACCTGTTGATATGCGTGAAATCAAGGGACTGAAAGGTGAATATAACACAGCAGGTACTTGCTATTGGTTAAGTGACAATAAGCTTGTGCTGAAGATATACTGGACTAATTGGATAGTGTGTAACACCTTTACCATTGATTTCCACGAAGACGGAACCGCCACCATTACCAACGATGAAGGTTATCCCTGCTGCGAGCCCGAAATTATCAATGCAACCTACGAGAGCTCGGCAAAGATATAGCGATTATATACTTTTGCAGTTGATATTAGTGAATTGATGCTACTGTGTCAATGCGTCTTGTGACTGAGGGAGAAGATGCGTTGAGGCAACTCCATGGCTAAGATGATGCCGAAGACAATGGCGATTGCGATTTTGCAGGCTAACCAGCCGCTCTGCATCGAGAGGTCGAACTGTGAATCGGTAAGGTAGTAGGTGAACCAGAAGATGCCGGCTCCCGGCACCAGCGGGAAGATTCCGCATAGGAGAAAGCCCTGAGCAGGAATGCGGAACATGGGGGCGGCGATGCGTGAGATAATGCATACCAGTGTGGCGGCAGCAAGTGTGGCACCAACGGGCGTGGCGTTGCAATAGCGCACCAAAACCAGATAAAGAGCCCAGCCAATCGCACCAATCACACCGGCTGGGATATAGTGCTCGCGGTCTATTCCGAAAAGCAATGCGAAAGCCGCAGTTCCCACAAAGGCAGCAAAAGCTTGCAGGAAAAGGTTGGAGGTTTCGGGGCTAATCATCATCTCTATATCCTGCATTCCACCATGTAATGTGCCGTCGATAATAAATCCAAGCGACACGCCCACAGCGATGCATAGGAAACCGAGCATCGCATCGGTGAGGCGTGTGAAGCCAGCAATGTAGTCGGAGTTGGCAAGGTCGCGCACACCATTGACAAACGGCACACCAGGAATCAGGGGCATGATGGCGCCGATTATGATATTGGCAAGGCTCGATCCAAAGCCTATGCGCCATGAAATGACACATAGCAACGTGGCAAGGAGGGCATTGCATGCACCGCCCACAATTTTCGAGAGATAACGGCTACTAACTCCCAGCACAAAGGCGTAGAGCAAGAAACCCACCACAAGTGCAGCGGCGCAGTCCATCCATCCACCGCCAAACACGGCGCAGAAACCAGCCGCTCCGAATCCCGAGCCTAGAATCTGTTCCCAAGCGGGCTTCGCGGGTGCAGCGTTGATACTGTTCAGACGTTCGCTCGCCTCGGCCAGGTCGGTCTTTCCATTGGCGATATCGTAGCTCAAGCGGTTCACTGCCACCACTTTGGAGAGCTGTATGGCTCGCAGAGGTATGAACTCCACGTTGGCATAGGTCGAAGCCTGGCCTCCCGACTTGGAGACCTTGTTGGCATGGCCAGTAGTGAAAATGCCGTTAGAAAGGACAAAAAAGTTGCCCGAGTCCACCCCATAATGCGAAGCGATGCGGCCCATGATGTCCTCCACGCGCGAAATCTCCGCGCCATTCTCCAGGAGGATGTGTCCGGCCTTAGAAGCCACCTCCAGCACTTCGGTAAAATCAGCCTGTTGTGTCATGTTTTCAATACTTTATGATGCTTGATGGCAAGCCCACCTTAAACAAATAGCTCGCAAATTTCCGAATTTTTCTCAAATCCCGCAAAAAATCGCCCAAAAATCTTCAAAATCAGCAAAAAGGAACCGACCCCTTTTGCTGAAAACGGCAAAAAAGAACCGACCCTTTTTGCTGATTTTTGAAAAAATGTTGAGATTATTTGGTAAATTACCAAAAATATGGTAATTTTGCCACAAAATATTGGCATTAAATAATCTTACTATGGACAACAACGCAGTAGCTGAACGTATTAAGTTCTTAATGAAGGAGCTGAACTACCGCCAGGTAGATTTTGCTCAGAAAATAGATATTGACACATCGAACTTATCGAAGTACCTCAATGGTCGTCTGGCGATGAGCGAGGCGCTGATTAACAAGATTGTGGTGAATCTTGGGGTGTCGAAACAGTGGCTTGAGACTGGCGAGGACTTGCCGTTTGCCAAACAGCATCCCCAACAGCTTGTCACGGTGCCCGACACACGCATCGTTACCGAGCCAAGCGCTGTGGTGGCAAAACGCGGCACGCCAGTTTATGATATCGACGTAACAGCAGGCTATCTGCCACAGGCGCGCATGTTTACCGATGACCAGATAGTGGGCTATGTTGATCTCCCAGATATGACGAGTTCGCAGTGCCGCATTGTGCGCGTTAGTGGTGATTCGATGAGTCCTGTGATTCGCAACGGCGACTATATCGCTGTGCGTGAACTGAGTAACCTGCGCCAGATATTCTGGGGGCAGATTTATGTCGTCATCCTTGACGATTACCGCCTTGTCAAGTACATCCGCCGTCACGATAATCCTGCTATGGTGATTCTGCGCAGCGAGAACAAGAGATATGACGATATGGAAATCGAGCGTAGCGAAATCCGAGACCTGATGTTCGTGCAGAATATCATCCATGTCGATACGAGAATGTGATTAAGTGGAACGTGGAAAGTGAAAAGTGGAACGGAGTTCATAGCCTTTAATTCCTTTATTCCTTTGAATCCTTTTATTATTTAAAATAATGCACAACAACGAAAATATAGCTCTTCACACTTTGACTAATGGTTTGCGGTTGGTGCATGTGCATCGCAATTCGCTTGTGGCGTGGTGCGGGCTGGCGGTGAATGCTGGCAGCCGCGACGAGATGGTGGGGCAGTATGGGCTGGCTCACTTTGTGGAGCACACCATCTTCAAAGGCACAAAACGCCGCTCGTCCACGCGCATCAACAACCGCATGGAGCAGGTGGGAGGTGAACTGAACGCTTATACCACCAAGGAGAGCACAATGCTCTACTGCATCTTTCCTGTGGAGCATCTGGAGCGTGCCGTGGAGCTGATTGCCGACCTGGTGGAGAATTCAGTCTTCCCCGAGCACGAACTCGTCACCGAGCTCGATGTGGTGCTTGAGGAGGTCGCAAGCTACCGCGACTCACCGAGCGAGGCAGTATATGACGACTTTGAAGATATGCTGCTCGCTGGCAGTCAGTTGGGCCATAACATCTTAGGCGAGGAGAAAGACCTGCGGAGACTCACTTCGGGCCATTGCCTCGACTGGCTCAAACGCCTCTATGTGCCAAGCAATATGGTGTTCTTCTCGCTAGGCAGCACGCCCGCCGAGAAGGTGTTCCGTCTTGCCGAGAAATACTTCAGTATCCTCTCGCATGCCAAGCGAGGCATAAAGCGCAAAGCACCTGTCGCCCTCGAGCCGCAGCGCAAGGTGGTTGATTTGGGTCTGCACCAGTCTCACACCATAGTGGGTGCGAGAGTAGCGGGCATGTATGATGATGAGCGTTTCGCTATGTCGTTGCTCAACAATATTTTGGGTGGACCTGGCATGAACTCGCTTTTGAATGTGAGTCTTCGTGAGAAGCGAGGACTGGTATATACCGTGGAGTCGTCGCTCGTGACCTTCGCCGACTGCGGAATGATACAGATTTACCTCGGCTGCGAGCACGAGAAGCTTAAGAAGGCCCTTCGCCTTATCGACCATACCATCAACTCGCTGGCACAGGCACCGATGAGCGACCGCCGTCTCGATGCTTATAAGCGGCAGTACAGCGGACAGCTGCTGGTAGCCAGCGACAACGCCGAGTTTACCGCAATGGGAGCGGGTAGGGGGCTGCTCTACTATAACCGTGTGGGCACCCTTCAGGACAACATCGACTGCATCCTCAGCGTGACCCCTGAGCAGCTGCAGCAAGCCGCCCAGCAACTCACCCTCGACCACTGCTCGGTGCTCACTTTCAGGTGATGCCTGGTCTTGTGAGTGGTCTAGTGTGTTGCGATGCTATCACAACATACAGAACAAAAAGACTAAAAACAACTTTTTGGCATTTTTTTTGCAACGAAACTAAAAAATAATTATTTTTGTGGCTTGAAAAATTAAAACGCATATTTATAACTAAAAAAAACATATTATTATGGAAGACGTAAAAACTTATCTTGATGCAGCCGAGAAGAGGATGAACGAGGCTGTGGCTTATCTTGACGAGACTTTGTCGCGCGTGCGTGCTGGCAAAGCTAATCCTAAAATCTTGGAGCCAGTGAAGGTGGAATACTATGGATCAATGATGCCTATCGCCAACGTTGCCAACGTTGCCGTGCCCGATGCCCGCAGCATCACTATCACTCCTTGGGAGAAACCTATGATAAAGGTGATTGAGAAGGCGATTCTCGACTCCAACATCGGCATCACCCCCGAGAACAACGGTGAGATTATCCGCTTGAATTTCCCGCCACTGACCGAGGAGCGCCGCAAGCAGCTTGTGAAGGACGCCAAGGCCGAGACCGAGAAGGCAAAGGTGAGCGTGCGCAATGCCCGCCGCGAGATGATTGAGGGCTTAAAGAAAGCCGTGAAGAACGGTATGCCCGAGGATGCCCAAAAGGACGGAGAGGAGAAAGTTCAAAAGCTTCACGACAAGTTCCTCAAGAAGATTGACGAAGTGTTCGCCGCTAAGGAGAAAGAGATTCTCACCGTGTAGTAGAAATTTTTCATAAATTTGAAAGGAATCACAAGAAATTGATTTTTTCTTGTGATTTTTTTGTTCATTATAAAGAATTATCATAAATTTGTAAGCAGATTGGACCTTTGATAAAAACTAATTACTAAAACATATAATCATTATGAAAACAAAATCATTAAAAATCTTTGCAGTTGTGCTCATGGCGATGACGGCTTTTGGTACTTGGGGAATGACATTCTCCGTAGGCGATTATACCTATGAAACCCAAGGAAGTACTAATTTGGTCTATTGCACTGGATTGACCTCGGCGGCTCAGAGCCAATCAAATCTTAGCGTTACCATACCATCGCTGGTCTCTTACAACGGTACTACCTATAGCGTGAAGGGAATCAGCGCCAATTCCTTTCAGAACAAGACCAATATCGTGAGCGTGACAATTCGCTACGGCGTGAATAATATCATGGCCTACGCTTTCCAGGGCTGCACTGGTCTAACCAGAGTGCGCCTGCCAAGCTCAATCAAGGTAATCAATTTTGATGTTTTTACAGGATGTTCAGCACTCACTACTGTTTACTATGCAGGGTTCAGTTTCCCAAAGACGGTGTATAACTCGGCATTCCCAAGCAACAGCAACATGAATCTCTACATTCCATATCAGTCGCGCAAGACCCCCGCTGAATACAAGGCCCATTCGGCTTTTTCGAAGTTTGCCAATGTTTCATATTCAGCCAATGCTTATGATTTTTATATGACCGATGGAGGAACTTACTGCATGGGCTGGCCCGACAACAAGGACTTCTCAGATGTTCACAGCGCAACACTAACGGGCTTTCCAGATGGCAGCAGTACGACCTATAGGCCTACCGCTAGCACCTACTCCGTTGGCGGTCTCTACTTCTCTATAGACACCATCGGCGAAAATGCCTTCCAGGGACAAAGCACGCTCAAGACCATTGATTTGACCAATCTAAACAACCTCAAGTTTTTCGATTCTCAAGGTGCAAACTCGGGAATCCAAAATGTTACTAAGCTGGTGCTGCCCAGTTCTAACTTCAGTTTTTACGCTACATCTTTCCTGCGTTTTGAATCGCTCACTGCATTTGAACTGGCTTCAGGCAGCACAAAATACTCTATCTACGATGGATGTTTCTATAATTACAACAAGTCAGTGTTATATAAAGTCCCCAATGCCAAGACTGGAGAAATGGATTATCCCTCCACGCTCAAAACAGTATGGAACTGGAGTCACGCCAACTGCACCCAAATCACACATGCCATGCTCCCCTATGGTGTCACGTCTGTTAGCACTGGCGCATTCTATAATACCACCAACCTTCAATATGTGCGCATTCCCAGTTCGGTCACAAGCCTGAGCAACGACCGAGTATTTAGAGACAGCAAAAGTACCCTTTGGATTATTTGCAACATGGCAACACCGCCCACTGTGATGGCGAGCACCTGCTTTGGAGACAACTCCAATATGCGCCTTTATGTGCCCTACGGCAAAACCTCGAATTATGCCGATGCCGGGTGGACAGGGTTTTATAATGTCAATTATTTAGGCAAGCAGGCCTATGACTCCCCAGACTATTCACATTTCTCTAACATGATTGCTTATACCGTCACCAGTAACGCCAGTGTCACTGGTGCCGATGGCAACACCTATGACGGCAGCGTAAGAGTGGTGTGCAACGGAGTTACATCTTATGACAATAGTAGTAATAATGCAATTACTATCCCGGCCAGTGTTATTATAGGAAACAAAAACTACGTGGTCAACCGAATTGGCGAGTATGCCTTCAACCGACCAAACTCCTTCACTGTCAGTGGCTGTGTCAATATCGACACTATTGGTGCTAATGCCTTCAGGGACCAGGCAATAACTAGCTATGCTTTCACTCATAATCTCTACTGCATTGAGGACTACGCTTTTTACGGGTCGGGGCTTACAGGAACCGTAGCATTGCCCTATGGAGTGGCAAGACTTGGATCTTATTCATTCGGCAATGGCAAATATAGCCGCATTATAGTGCCAAACTCTATAGGCTCTATGTATGGCAATTTCTGCGCGGGCACTACCACGCTCTCCGAATTGGTGCTGAACAAGAGTGGAAGTGTTTGGTACAACTATACGGGATGGGACCTGACCGGTGTCCCCAGCACTTGCAAAATCCTCGTGCCAACTGGAGTAGTAAATCAGTATAAGCAGAACAGCAAGCTTAGCAGCCGTGCCAGCTATATCAGCGCTGGAGCCTACGATTATGCCTATGGCAACAACTATGACGGCAAGTATTTCTTAACCATCACCAGCACATCGCCTGTCACTTTCCAGAACTCGACCTATGCCGGGAAAGCTAAATATGTTTATCACCCAAATATCCAGAACTCAACCAGCACAGGCAATTATGGTTTCTCTATTTCGGAAGAGGACAGAACCGTGAGCACCGACAAGCGCAGTTATCTC
This sequence comes from Muribaculaceae bacterium, assembly GCA_017618355.1. Lineage (GTDB taxonomy): Bacteria > Bacteroidota > Bacteroidia > Bacteroidales > Muribaculaceae > Sodaliphilus. The sequence goes on along the minus strand of JAFZUL010000046.1, from coordinate 3,114 downwards.
ATTACCGAGATTGGCGACTCGCTGCTCTATGGCAGTAAGTTCACCGGTGGCAACATCCCCGGCGCAGTGACACGCATTGGACAGAGCGCGTTCCGCAACTGTGCCTATGCTGCTCATCCGCTTTTACTGCCCGATGGTCTTACTTTCATCGGTCATGATGCCTTCTACGGGAGCAAAATTGCTGGCGAGGTGAGAATCCCGAGCACGGTAACAACTCTGGAGAGTTATTCATTATGCACCTCAACTCTGAACTCTATATACTTCCCCGACATTTCAGTGCCCACCATGGGGCAATGTGTGTGGAGTCAGAACATCAAATACGGTGTATATGTTCCCAATCATCTTGCTCATGTATACCTTAACAAGGCTAACTCTTGGGGCACTGCCTACGGCAACAAAATTGCTGTGTGGATTAATCCTTACGCCTCAACAGAGATGTTCAGCTCGGTGGTGCCTGTTGATTTTTCTGGAACAGCAGTCAAGGCCTATTATGCTAGCGCTTACAACAAGAATAACACTGGCAAGGAGTTGACAATGACACAGGTTAGTAAGATACCCGCCAGAACAGGCGTGTTGCTGACCAACTTGCAAGCTAATTCACCAGAACGCTTCGACCGCCCAACTGGTACCGTCACGGCTCCATCGACCAACTACCTGGTGGGAACTCCTGACAACTATGTCAATATAGTCGACGAGAATGTGGGTTACTTTTGGATATCTGCTACAACGGGTCCTTACAGCCAGCGCTTTATTAGGCCTACTGTGGCTACCAACTCAGTCGTTGGCAGTGCTTATCTCAAGCTCAATAGCAGCGAGGCAAGCGGCAAGAGCCAGGTTTTCACTAATCTCTTTCCCGCCACGGGCGGCGGTGGCATTCTCGGTGACGTGAACGGAGATGGCGAGGTTACAGCCGCCGATGTGACCGCTCTATATGACTTCCTGCTCAATAACGATACCTCGCACATCGTTAATGGCGATCAAACCGGCGACGGCGACATTACTGCCGCCGACGTTACGGCTGTGTATAATGTACTGTTAGGGAACTGAATGTTGTGAGAATTAGAGATTTGAAAATTATTGCTCAAACAAGATATTTATGAGTAAATTTAGGATTCTCCTGCTTTTGACAATTCTCGCCGTCGCTAGCGTGAGTGTTGAGATGCGTGCCGAGCAGGTGAGCGAGGCACAGGCGCGTAGTGTTGCCGCGCGGTTTATGAGAGAACGTGGCTTGGGTGTAGTTGCCACGACACAGCCGTCGAAGGCAATGCGACGCACCGCTAATGTCCCTCAAACCTATGCCGCCTATTATGTGTTCAACGCCGAGAAAGACAGAGGCTGGGTGATCGTCAGCGGCGACGACCGCACCGAGCAGGTGCTGGGCTACAGCGACAAGGGCAACTTCGACCCCGCCAATGTGCCTGAGAACATGAAGGCATGGCTTAACCAGTATGTGGAGGAGATAGCGATGCTAGACGAGGGCGTGATAACTATCGACAGGAGCCAAAGCAATGTGCATCCCAAAGGTGGCAGTGCGGTGTCGCCCCTGTTAACATCCCAGTGGGACCAAAGCGCACCATTCAACTTGCGGTGCCCAACTTATAATGGTAATTATTGCGTGACTGGCTGCACTGCCACTGCAATGGCGCAAATCATGTATTACCACAAGTGGCCCTCGTCAACAAGCCAAGCAATTCCAGGCTATACGCAGTCGGATGATGAAAACTATTCGATGCATGGCACAACTTATAGTGCATTGAATTCGGCTAATTTCGATTGGAACAATATGAAAGACTACTATTCCAGCAGTGAGACCTCAACAACAGATAATTCAAACAACGCCGTGGCAAGGCTGATGCGTTATTGCGGCCAGTCGGTAGAGATGAGGTATGGGGTGTCGGGGTCTAATGCGGTTTCTTCTAGTGAGGTTTTTGTCGATTACTTCCGCTACAGCCCTAAGGCCCGCAAATTGTTTCGTGTTGATTACTCCTATTCACAGTGGGAGAACTTTATCCTGACAGAACTGCGAGCCAACCGTCCAATAATATATGGTGGAAGGAAGCACAATGGTGGACACGATTTTGTATGTGATGGCTATGACGGTAACGGCTATTACCATTTCAATTGGGGATGGAGAGGCAGTTATGACGGTTATTTTCTGCTCACTTCATTAAATCCCAATGGCGGCGGCATAGGCAGCGCTGTAGGCAATAATGGTTACATGCTGGGAAATGCTATTATTATCGGTCTGGAACCCAACACAGTATCTACAAGTGAGAGAAACTCGGTCGCACGATGTTTTGAATTAAAAATAGGTGATAATACCACCTATACACGCAGCAACTCTTCAGAACCTTTTCAGCTCTATCTTAATGCAAGAATTTGGAATGAGATGCCAGTCTCACGAACTTACAACTTTGGTTGGGGGGTGTATAAGGCTGATGGTTTTACTCCATTTAAACAGTATGCTTTTTCTGCCACTCATTCTTTAGACGCTCATGAAAAATCAGAGTCCATCATAAGGACCTTCCAATTTGGTCAAAACTTTGCTAACGGTACCTACTATCTGCGCCCAATCTGTCGCGAGACAGGAAACTACACCTGGTTTCCTTGCCATTTCTCTGGGCTTGATTATATCAAGGCAGTAATAAACGGCAACACCTTGACTCTGACAGTTGTCAATAAGGCCATTAACAATGTTGAAGAGACCACCGACGGCGTTTCGGCAAATATCAATGCTTATAGCCCATTGAAAAAAGTCCATCGCCCCCTTTCGGTATTGGTGAAAGTGAAAAATAACAGCCTTGCCGATAATATCTTCTTTTACCTTTGGGCGAACAATGAGCGTGTGGGAGCAAATTCCATCAACCTCAGCAGTGGCTCCAGTGGATACGTGTCGATAAGCTACACCCCGACAAGTTCAGGAACCAATACCATAAAAGTGACTGGCGACCGAGCTGGCAATGAAGTGTATTGCACCGGCTCGGTTAATGTGGAGCCTTTAACAGAGGCCAGTCTATTGGTTCGCAGCAGTGTGCCTGCTGCTAATGCCAGCAATCAAGTTGCAGGCAACAAACTCACGTTAAATGCTTCAATAACAAATAGAAAAACATCTGT
>JAFZUL010000045.1 GCA_017618355.1 Muribaculaceae bacterium | reverse complement strand
TTTCATATTGAAGAGGGTGGTTCAAGTAATTGGACCACCCTCTGATTTTTTCGTTGAAAGTGACGATAATTTTACTCTGGAGGATGCTTGTAAGTCTCATTATTTTTGCGGTCTTTTGTCGATGACTGGTCTCACAAGGAAGCCGTTGAGACGGCTATGAGGCTCTATCTGAACCATATATCTGTCAAGAACAAGTGCCCATTCTTTTGGGTCGTTTATGCCGGAAGGTGACAATGACGAGCTCCAGTAATAACCTCGCTCTGCTATTGAGAAATAGTGCGTGCCATAGAGAAATCCCCCAAGCGGCAAGAAGATTCTATTGCCGTTAGGACCCGTAACAAGATACCCAGGCAGGTCGCCTGGCGGCTCTATATATTGCCATTGACAACGCTCTATAAGCTCGTAAAAATCGCTATTAAGAGGTAAGCGCCATCGTCCGTACCACAGCCGCACAGCAACATCATTCAGAGAGCCTTCAAGACTTGGTTGATTTCTCACAAAAATGCTATCGGGGTAATCGCTTCCATAGTAAAGCACTTGATATGGGTTGGGCATTGTGCGCAGGAATGCTCCAGGCATGAGCCTTCCCATAGTGAGCTCGGCACCTATGTTGCATGGTGCCCAGTCAACGCTGAGACCTAAGTCCACGGCATCGCTCTCAGCAATAGGCAACACTGCCACGGCAACACCTGGCTTAGGGTAAAAGAACGTCAATCCCTTCTCTGCAACTGTCATTGTTGTGAGTGTAGTATCTGAGGCAAGCGCAAGGCTGTCGGCACGACGTTGCTCGGAGTCAACAACACTGCGGGTTGGGGTCGTCTGCCCTCTGAAAAACTTGGTGTTGAAGTGATAACCACTCCAAAACGCTGCCAAGCATAGCATCACAACTGCGACAATTTCTGTAACAAGCCATTTCTTTTGTGTGTTTCTATTTCTTGCGCTTTCTATTGCCTCCTGTACTTGTGCGATATTGCTGAACCGAGCCTCACGGTCAACCGCCACAGCTTTGTCAATCACATTGTTATAACGCCTGGGCAAATCCATATCCTTCATTATCATGCCCAGCGAATAGATATCGGCTTGGGCGGTAATCTTACCATCTGCTTCGAGAATTTCGGGTGCGACATAATGGACAGTGCCTGCCGCAGCTTTGAGCGATGAGTAGCGGTCGGTGTCGCTAAGACCGAAGTCGATTATTCTCACCTGATCGCCTTCACGGGTTATCATGATATTAGAAGGCTTTAGGTCACGGTGAATCACTTGCAGGCTGTGGCAATGCTTAATGGCGGTGAGCAGTTGTCGCAAAACATGCAGTTTCTCGTTAAGTGAGTGCTTGCCAGCAAGCCACTGCTGCAACATAACGCCATCTATCCATTCCTCCACTATGCATAGTGAGCCAAGAGCCTCTACTCTCTCTAGACTCACCACACCCACAATATTTGGGTGATGAAGCTGCATAGCAATGTCAAACTCCTTGCGCAGCAGGTCAATATAGAGCTTTCTCTGGGCAAACTCAGGCTTCAATCCTTTCAAGAACCACTGTTGCCCATAACGCTCTCCTCTAGCCAGCAGGTTAAACGCCCCCTGATGCTCAAGCAAAACAATATTTTGAAATCGCTGTGACAGAAAATATAAGTAATAAAGGATTGTGCATTATGATAGTGAATTCTGCATTGAAAATTACTGAACTGGCCTTATAGCCATCATGCGGTCCACGGTCTGGGCTTGGTCAGCGAGGATTTTTCCCTCGTCGAGAAGCACATAATGCGCCATGCGTTTGCCATCGGCGACTGGTTTCGCAGTCCAGTAGTAGCCAAAACGCCCCACATCCGTCATGTTGATGCCGTCATCGCTCCAGCCTGCAAAAGGCAGGAAAATGCTATTTCCGTTAGGACTCGTCACCACATATCCTGCTGCGCCGTCGCCCGCATTGCGATATTTCCAGTCGCAACGGTCAATTAGTTCGCGCCACTCCTCCTGGGTGGGCAGTCGCCACTTGCCTCCCCAGCACCGTCGTGCAAAGTCAATGTCAGTGCCGCTAATCGGTTTTGTGGGCATCGCCCTGTTCTCGGGCCAATATTTGTCAAGTCCGCCCCACTGACCCCTGTCAGTAGTGTCGCCCCAGGCATAGTAGCTTCCTACAAAATTAACTGACGGATGATCAGCGCCCATGTTCATTTTGCTCCACTTCACACTTAAGCCAAGATCTATAGCGATGGAGTCAGCGATATTCCCAGGAGTTATCGAGTCAAAAGATAGCCAATAAATATCGGCGTTCGATACAGTGGAGAAAACCGTTGAAGCCCCAGCTGGCGCAATGCTATCGACCAGATAACCCGCTGGCAGCTTCTTCTTGTCGGTCTTCTGACGCTGCCTTCCCCACAGGAAAGTGGCAGAAACTGCACCAATGGCTACAACTGCCACAAAAGTCGGCAGTAGCCAACGGCGATGGTTGCTCTTTATCACATCATCAAAATCGTGATGCAATGATTCGCCCGAAGGATATTCCCCTCGCTCGCAACGCTTTATTACCTTACCAAACTTGCGAGGTAGCCTTAACCATCGCAACAGCGTGGCGAGAGCGGCAAAATCGGCTTGACGGTCGGTGCTTTCAGGTTCAAAATCAATGATTTTCACCCTAGAGCCATTATGGGTAATAAGCACATTGCTTGCCTTGAGATTGCCGTGAGTCGCACCCTTGCTCATGTAGTAACGCACCGTCTCAACAAGCTGTGAGGCAATGTCCTGCCGCACTTCTACTGATGGTCCTGTGGCGAGAAAGGCGTCGAGACTCATGCCATCGACCCACTCCTCGATGATGCAGCGACCTTCCATAGTGGGAACCTCTTGCTGCGCTATCATGCGCACAATGCTCGGATGCCATAGCGTCATGCAACGTTCAAACTCCATGTCGAGCATTTCCTGTGCCTTTGCACGCGGCTCAAACTGTGGGTTCACGCCCTTGACAATCCACCATTGCCCAAAACGCTTCACACGCTTGAGGCACAGCCACGGCCGCTGGCACGTGATATTCGAGAAATCAGTGAAATGGGCATCTATTGTTCCCTCCTCAGTCTCAAAAAAACTCGACGAGTTATATATGTTGCTGTTTTGCATAATTGGCTGTAAACAAATACTTTGTCGTTTTTCACTTTGGATTTCCCAAAATAAACTAAAGTGGTACTTGTGATTTTCAATCAAAACCAACTCCCAAAAATAAGAAAAATACTCCTAACAACAAACTTTTCTGAGCATTTTTCTTGCTAATCTCATCATAATCTTAAATGCCAAAAAATAATCATCACAATGTCCTTTCGTCTGTGTGAGCAACTACATTGCCATAGGTCTCCCAAACAAAACTCAAGTACCGCAACAGGTAATACCAATGCGTTGCTTGAGATGTTGTTTTAAAAAATTACTTATCGAGAATCAATTCGAGTGGGTCATCAATGTAGAGTGTGGTGATGCGGCGCACTAGGTCACCCACAGCCTCATCGGGGTTGTGGCTGGCGATGAATTGCTCCATCTCATCCTTGCTGGCGCACTCTTTAACAAAACATCCAGAACCGGCAATCGCTGTCAATCCTGGCTTGAGACGGGGGATGTCTTTGTCATAAAAATAAGTACAAGCAGGGAAAATAACAGCTTGCCAAGGACCGAAATACTTGCCTTCACTGTCGTTGCTTAGACGTTCATCAACATCTTTGTTTAATAGCGTGCGGCTGAAATAAACGCCATCAAAAGCACCTGCAATCAGAGCGATAAGTGACGAACTTGACGACTCATCGGTCACGAAAGTGATAACCGTGAAGTTTTTCTTGCTGTAGATGCTCCAATTTTCCTCGTCGTAGCAATTTTCATCAGGACGGAACCAATTGCAGCTGGCATGGATGAAATCATCGAATTTCTCATTAAGATTCTTTGCTCTGGGGTCTTCTATGACAATCTCAACATGATACATATCACCTAAGTCAAGGAAATCTTCATCATCAACAAACCTAATTGGCTCACGACCGAGCAGGCAAAGTCCCACACTATCACTTTGTGAGTGCTCAAACCTGACGCTAATCACTTGGCGCAGAAGGATTTCGTTGTCAAAGTTGTTGTCAAAACCAGATTTCAAGACAGGATAGTCATCATACTCACTGGGCATAGCGAGCAGTTGGTCAATCACTTTGGGCACAGGCTCAAACTGATCATCATTGTCACCATCATCACTGGTGTCAATTACGACTGAGCCATTGTGAACATCCAAGCGGCAGCGGTCAATCATCTGCTCATAGCTATTACAAAATCCAGCAACGCGGTCAATGCGCTTACCTTTAATTATCTCTTTTAATACTTTTAGTGTCATAGATATTTATTTTAAACTTACATAAGATTTCTTTATATAAGCCATATTTGTTATTCCATATATGTCTTCAATACCAATTATATAATAATCTCCAGCATCAGCAATCACCGTATAATTATTACCTATTGTTACGTTATAAATTTGATTGCTTTCTTCGGCTATTTTGGTATCATATATTTCTGCGTCGCGTTTAACCTCAACCATTATATGTCTGTCACTTGCTTTTGCTATTTCACCTTCATTGACTCTCGAGTCTTTATTAATCAATTTACCATCTGTTGAATTATCTTGATTGGCAACTATTTCTATGTTTTGTTCTTTTGACTTATCATCCTTGTTGGGCAAAAAAACGTATAACAGCAATGCCAAAAGAGCTACAGCACCACCAATTTTGATGATTTTCTGGTTGCTCTTTATTTTTATTTTCAGTTTTTTAAGCCATTGGGGAAGATCTGTAGCCTCTTTAAATGGGGCATTTCGATTACACTGCCAATCATCGTATATTTCATAAATCTTGAATAAAATAAAGAAGATAGCTCCGCCCACCAAAATGACAATCATTCCCGCTATAGCAATTATCGCAATAATTGCACCTACAGTTAATAAGCCATAAATAAAGGGCCACATAAATCTGGAATTTAAATGATTTCTATATACAAATTGCCTACTTCGTTGGTATTATTCTTCAATTGGTGTTTTTCATTTCTTGTACATATTCGGCAAAATATTTTGCCATAAGGGTTCCGACTTGTGGCGCTGCAATCATTTCTATATCCATCACATATTTATCTCCTATAATTTTAGCATAAGCTCGTAACTCGATTGGCAGTTTTCCTCTTTGTTTGTATCGTTTGTATCTTTCTATTTTATTCTTTTCTCTGTTTGTCAATGGTTCGCCATTTGAATATACAAAATTATCAGGATCATTATACATTTCAACATCCTTTTCAACTCTTGATAATACTACTGAGACTCCTTTCCAACCTAGAGGGTATCCACCATCAGTTAGTGCCAGCCAATAATCGGGATGTTTTTCAAGGAAAGATATTACCCATGGGTGTATATTACTTTCCCCTTTTTCGTTTGGCATCTTAGCCCATTGCATCCACACATCATAATTGACGGTATCAGCAATTACTTTACCTTCCTCAACATACTTATTGATGTCGGCCTCATCAAACCATCCAATCACAATTAATGGTTTTTTCAGTTCTTGTTGCCATTTCATTGCACCTATAATAATTTCCTCAAATTCATCTTTTGAACACCCGTTTGGAAAATAAGGAATTAGCACATCATTTTCAGCAAAAAGACGAGTAGTATCATTAGATGCTGGCCATGTTTTTTGAATCTGATTCTCGATGTGATAATCAAAAAAATGCTTTAAATGTGCATTCTTACAATAATTTTCCACAAAGCGAAATGGAATGTTTGTGTCTGGATCGTTAATAACAAGAACCTTGTTTTCTGGATTCTTGATATAAGAAGATATAGTTTCAAATAATTTAAATTTCATAGTATTTGCTTTTTATTGAATGTTTAATGAAATCATGTTAAGGTTGTGTCAAGAATGAAATACTCTTTTTTTGACACAACCATTTATCAAAATAGAAATTATAACCCATAGCTGCATTGATAATTGCAGGATGTATCGTTTGGTGATGAAGTGTAATAGAATTGCAGCCGCTTTTTGTCGGTAATGACATTGATTTGTAAGTGTGTCCTTTTGTGTCTATCGCCATTATATAATCTCCATGATCTAAGATGTCTTCAAATTCAAAGTCTGCCCAAGAACAAATTCCCCATGACATTCCAGAATAACTTTGAAGAGTTTTACGATTATTAGGATTAATTCGCATGGTTTTTCCCTTAAATTGGATTAATTTACTCATAAGTTTATTGCATTTTAATAACTACCTACTCTTATCAGGATTTTCGGTTTATTCATCTATGACACGCTCAAGCAATACAACACAACAGAAAACAGTAACAGAGTAATTCATACCTCAAGGTCTTGCACCTGCAGCTGAAATTTGTTTAATGACAAATCCCTGTTTAATGTATGCTTTAAGTTCTGGACAAGTTTAACTAAGAGCATACTCATCATCTTCATCTCTGATAGGAAAGTTTAATAATACTTGTTCTAATTTCATGATTGTTGATTTTTAGATTTTATTCTTGCCTACTCCCTTTTAAGCGTTTCGGCTGTCTCTTTGTTTTGCAAATATAAACGTTCTGCACGAGAAAACCTCATCCTTTCAAGTCCTTATTTATGAATAGGTCGTGGATTGGAAAAAAAGTTGTAAATTTGCAGGTGAGAATGGCAATCGATAAACTAAGTCAGCCTGGTCGGACTCGTCTGACGATATCGATTGTGTTGTTAACTTGTCAAATAACTTAATATGGTAAAAGAAACTATCATAATAGCCGAAGTTCAGGAGTCTCTTAATGCCCTGAAGAAGCAAGTAGAAGAAAAGATAGGACGCACCATGCGGCTACCCAGCGATTTCAACATGCTTGCAATTGCCGTCACTGACGCTACCAGCGAACATATCTCCACCAACACTCTCAAGCGCCTGTGGGGATATATAGACAGCTATAGCACTAGCCGCCGCTTCACACTTAATGTGCTCGCACGCTATGCTGGGTGCCGCGACTGGGATGACTTCTGCCATAACCTCAGCAACACCGCTGCGTCACAAATCTTCGACTCTCACTACATTGACAGCGACACCCTACAACCTGGAACACGCCTCACGCTGCGGTGGCATCCAGAGCGCATGGTGACGATTGAGTACCGTGGCTGCAACGAGTATGTAGTGATAGAATCCCTGAACGCCAAACTCACCGAGGGCGACACCTTCAAATGCCAGGGTTTCATCCCTGGTCAACCACTGACTATCAACGGCCTGATGCATAAGGGCATCGATCACCCCATCAACTATATCTGCGGTAAACAAGGAGGCATCAAGATTGACGCATAATTCAAATATTCCCTCGATAATGCATTATTTCATTCAATATTTGTATAATAATCGGGATTTTTATCTAACTTTGCGACGTAATTATAAATAATTATTAAAGCTATGGGATATATTCAGAAGAACTTGATGAGTGGGGAGTTTGTCGCCTATGAGGCAAAGCAGCATGGCATTATTTATACTTGGCCAGTGGTTTTGGCATTATTGTCGTTTTGCGCGTTTTTTATTCCCGCTGACACATGGATAAATGCTTGCATCTGTGTTGTAGTTTTGTTGATTGCTCTTTGTTGGGGAATCTCGATTTATGGCGGCAGGCAATATGTTGTGACTAACAACCGCTTGATTTTCAAGCGTGGTATAATAAACAGGAACTCTCACGAGCTGCTGCTTAAGAAGTGTGAGGGTGTGCAGGTAGATCAGTCTATCCCTGGAAGAATATTTGACTATGGAACGGTGACAGTTACTACTGGTGAGGTAACCAATAGTTATAAGTACATTAGCCACCCGCTACGGTTCTCGACAGCTATCCACGAGCAGATTTCGCACATTAAAGAAGATTGAAAACTACCTTCAAGAAGTTTTCAGTCCCCCTCCACTTTTAAAGAATTTAATTGCGCCCTGAAAGTTAGACACAAACTTTCAGGGCGCAGTTTAAGTTTGAGAGGGTGTCTTTTATTTTTTCTTGTTGGCATTAATGGCCTCGTCGATTAACTTCTGTATTTTTTCTTGGCCCTCTTTGATGTCTTTGGCATATTTAGGATTATTCATCATCTTGTAGTATGCCACGTTGAACTCGTTGCCTTTACCCTTTTTCTTATAGAATTCTTGAAATTCCTTTGGGATACTAACGTAGTCTTTTTGAACTTTATGAATATCTTCGGCAGTATTGATTTTCTTAAAATAAGCGATGGTGCATATTGTTAAAGCTTCAGCATCTTTTTCGATGTCACCAGTGGGATGTATAGCCTCAACCTTGAGTTCATCATTATCCTCATTATCCTCATTTTCCTCATCTTCTTTATCTACTTGCTCACTTTTGTTTTTATCGCTGTCTTTATGAGAGCGACTTTTTTTGTTGTCGCAAGAGGTGAAAGCCAATGCAACAGCAATCGCCATCATAATTGATAACAATTTAATCTTCATAACGCTTTGATTTTAATTTGTTTGATGATTTTATTTTTAAAGAAAAGAGTGTAGCATTAACTGTTCAGAAAAAACTGAAAACACTAATGCAACACTCTGTGGTTGATTATCTTGATAAAGATAAATAGAAAAAGGGCAATGGTTATGCAGCAGATTTCATCAAACCTTCAAGCGCTTTTTGAGCTTTCTCCATCATTGCTTTTTGAGCCTCTTCCATTTTCTTGCTGATCTCTGGGTCTTTCTCAAGTTTGTCGCATTCCTCGTTGAATTTCTTCAGAGCATCCTCACCTTTCTCTTTGTAGAAGTCCTCATATTTCTTTTGGAGTTCTTCAATTTGTTTTGAGAATTCTGCCTCAAACTTTTCAGCGTCTTCTGCAGTCTTGACATTGCTAAAGTCAACATTATTCATGAGAACGATAGCTTCCTCTACAGCTTGTTTAGCGTCGGCTGCTGCATCGCCAGTGGGGGCTTTAATCTCTTCTTCTACTTGCTCTTTGCTCTCGCTGGTCTCGCTTGCGTTGCTTGCGCTAGCTTTCTTCTCGTCACATGCACTAAAAGCCAATGCTACTGCAAAGGCCATGATGACAGATAAAAATTTAAATTTCATGATGTGTTGATAAATAAAATAATAAATGATTTTTTGTTTGTTCTTGTTTTTATTGAAAGAGTGTTGCATCTACTGTTTAGAAAACGTAAACATAAATGCAACACTCTGTGTGAAATGATTATCTAAATTGTCAAAAAGCAGTTAGAAGAAGATCATTCAGATTTTGATTCTTCTCCCATTAATTTAGTGACGTTTTCCATCATCACCTTCTGAGCGTCCTCAACTTGCTTCTTGATCTCTGGGTCGTTCTCCAGATCCTCAACTGCCTTTTGGAATTCCTTCAGCTGATCCTCACCTTTCTCTTTGTAGAAATCCTCATACTTCTTTTGGAGAGCCTCAACTTCAGTCTCAAGACTCTTAACGTCATCGAGAGTCTTCAGGTCTTTCTTCATAAGATCAACCATTTCCTGTGCGCATTGTTTTGCGTCAGCTTTAGGATCGCCGCTAGGACCTTTGCTGCAAGCTGTGAACAATACAGCCACTACAAGTGCAAATGCAATCGATAAAAATTTAATCTTCATAATAAAAAATATAAGTTTAAAAAATTAGTGCCTACTCCCTTTAAAGCGTTTCGGCTTTTTCTTGTGAGTTTCTTTATTGGTTAAACAATATCTCGTTTTGTCGATATTGCCACTATTGCTGTTTTCTTGAATCGTGCTTGGAGGGGTTGAGTATTAATTGTCTTGTTTTGTTTCCCCGCTCATGAAAAAGTCATGTTTCTTGAGAAAAAGCACATGGCAAATTATCGGCTACTCTTCTTCTTCACTGTCTTTATCTTTTTTCTTATTTATTTTCTTTTCGGCTTTCTCAATGCGTTTTTCAACTTCTTTGATCTCGCTTTTATGCTCTTTCCTGAAATCTTTGCTAATAGCGCTTTCAAGTTTGCTTAATTTCTTCTGGAATTTTTCATATCCCTTATAATCACCATCTTCGGCATAGTATTGGGCGAACTCCACCTGTTGCTCCATTTGCTTGATTTCAAGTTCAATAGCATCTTCGGCGAGTCCTCTCAAAAGCTCAGCGTCTTTTTGTGGATCACCGCTTGGTTTGCCACAGGAGAATAATAATGGTAGTCCGCAAAATGCTACCGTTGCAATAAATAAGTATCTTTTCATAATATTATGTGTTCTAGTAGTTGTTATTTAATGGGATTTTATCTT
>JAFZUL010000044.1 GCA_017618355.1 Muribaculaceae bacterium | reverse complement strand
AGCATAACAAGCCACTGGATGGCAGGGCCATATAGGCTCGGCACCGATTTGTTGTGGAACAGCAGATATAGTATGGCCGCTGTCAGCACCACATTTTTCCAGAAAGTCTGCCAGTTGGTTAGCGTCACAGCATCGCCAAAACATCCGCAATCGGGCACCGCATTAGTCTTGGCAAGGAAATAGGTGAGTGGTAGCATCACACCCATAAAACCCATTGCAACAAATAGAGAGCCATATCGGCAACATCCAGTAAAAATCATTACGCCAAGAACCAGTTCCAAAACAGGAATGGCAAAAGCAAGAACCACCTCGCTACCGGCTAGATTGTAAAGTCCAAGAGCTGAGATATACTCATGGAATTTATAAACGCTTCCCATGGGATCAACACACTTCACAAAACCCGAGAAGATAAAGGTGCCTCCCACAATTATTCGCAACAAGACGACAATCACCTTGTTGATAGGATTGTTTGATATGCGCTCATTAAGTCGCGAGAAGCGTTCCAGCATAATAGAGTAGTGTTAATATGGTGTTTAAGATTGTTGCTCGTTGTGTCTGATGAGAGCAAATACAGCATAATTGATTATGTCTTGGATGTTGGCGTCGATGCCTTCGCTTACTAGAGTTTTCCCTCCATGATTTTCTATCTCCTTAATTCTTTGCAGTTTAGAAAGAATCATATCGGTATAGCTCTGGTTTCGCATCATTCTCCATGCTTCGCCATAGTCGGTGTTTTTAGCAATCATGAGCATTTTGGTATCGTTGATAAACTGGTCGTAAAGCAACGTTACTTGCTCTCTTGTCATATCTACCTCCTCACTGTAGCCTTTGTCGAGCTGAATGAGTTCCATTATGCTATAATTAATAATTCCCACGAACTCTGGCCAAATGTCTTCTCCCACTTTAGTTTCTCCGTTAATCTCGATAGTGCGAATGCGCTTAGCTTTAATAAGAATCTGGTCAGTAAGTGTTTGTGGTCTAAGAATGCGCCAGTTAGGTCCATAATCTCCCATTTTGGAGATGAACATCTTGCGGCATTGCGCTATCACTTCATCATATTGTTTGTTAGTATCGGGCATAATCGTATCTATTAAGTTTCTGCAAAGGTAGTAAATAGTTTTCAGTTATCAGTTATTCGTTGTCATTTTTTTACAAGTTGTTTTTAGTGATGCGGTGCATCACGACCTCTAGACTGATTATAATGCATATATGTGGTACCGAATATAAAAAAGAATAGCACCACGTTATAGTGACGCTATTCTTAGTTAGGTGTGTTTCTGTTAAGAATTACTCTTCGGGTTCAACACCCCACTGCTGGCGTGCCAAGCGGCGGTAGTTGTTGTAACGCCATTGAGCATTCTCCTTGGCTGCTGCGAAGAGTTCCTCAGCCTCGTCGGGATACTGCTTTAGAACTGAAGCGTAGCGTACCTCGCCCTTGAGGAAGTTCTCAAACTCATCCCAGTTAGGCTCCTTGCTGTCGAGAGTGAATGGGTTCTTGCCCTCTTTCTCGAGCTCTGGGTTATAACGCCACAGGTGCCAGTAACCGCATTCAACAGCCTTAGCCTCCTCAGCTTGTGACTTGCCCATACTAACCTTCAGACCATGGTTGATACATGGAGCATAGGCGATGATTACTGAAGGTCCGTCATAGGCCTCAGCCTCACGGAATGCCTTCAAGCACTGAGCATCGCTGGCTCCCATTGCCACCTGAGCAACGTAAACGTAACCATAGGTAGAAGCAATAAGACCAAGGTCTTTCTTGCGGATGCGCTTGCCAGCAGCGGCAAACTTGGCGATAGCGCCGATAGGAGTAGCCTTTGAAGCCTGACCACCAGTGTTAGAGTAAACCTCGGTGTCGATAACGAGGATGTTAACGTTCTTGCCACTAGCAATAACATGGTCGAGACCACCAAAGCCAATGTCGTAGCTTGCACCATCACCACCAATGATCCACTGTGAACGTTTAACGAGATACTGAGCAAGGCTCTTCACCTTCTTGTCACACTCGTTGTCGCTATTCTCGATGGCAGCGAGAATCTTGTCGCTGAGCTCACGGCTGCGAGCACCATCTTCCTTGTTGTCGAGCCACTCTTGATAGAGAGCCTTAACATCAGCATTTACGCTGTCGCAAGCAATAGCGTCCTTAACGAAACCAGTAACACGGTTGCGCATCTTCTCGTCGGCGATAGTCATACCAAGACCAAACTCGCAGAAGTCCTCAAACAGTGAGTTTGCCCAAGCAGGGCCGTGTCCCTTCTCATTAGTGGTATAAGGAGAAGAAGGAACAGAAGCCGAGTATATAGAGCTACATCCTGTTGCGTTAGCAACCATCTCACGGTCACCGAAGAGTTGAGAGATAAGTTTCACATAAGGAGTCTCACCGCAACCAGAGCAAGCACCGCTGAACTCAAAGAGTGGAGTAGCGAACTGCGAGTTCTTCACATTGCTCTTAATGTCAACGAGATCTTGCTTAGAAGTAACGTTGGCAGCGCAGTAATCCCAGAGCTTCTGGTTCTCAACCTGCTCCTCAAGAGGAACCATAGTGAGAGCCTTCTCGCCCTTCTTGCCAGGACAAACGTCAGCACAGTTGCCGCAACCGAGACAGTCGAGTGGACTTGGAACGATAGCGAACTCCATACCCTACAGAGCAGCAGGAGCCTTGATT
>JAFZUL010000043.1 GCA_017618355.1 Muribaculaceae bacterium | reverse complement strand
CCAGCGCAACAAGCGCCTCAAGATTCATGTTGTGCCCATCGACAACAACGGCAACCTCGACATGAACGCCTACGAAGACCTCTTTACCGAGAACATCAGGTTTGTGGCAGTGACTCACGTTTCTAATGTGCTGGGCACCGTCAATCCTGTGAAACAGATGATTGAGATTGCCCACCGACATGGCGTGCCGGTACTTATCGACGGCGCGCAAGCTGCTCCACACACTAAAATCGATGTTCAGGACCTCGACGCCGACTTCTACTGCTTCTCAAGTCACAAGATGTACGGTCCTGCTGGCATTGGCGTACTCTACGGCAAGGAGAAACGTCTAAGTC
This sequence comes from Muribaculaceae bacterium, assembly GCA_017618355.1. GTDB lineage: Bacteria > Bacteroidota > Bacteroidia > Bacteroidales > Muribaculaceae > Sodaliphilus. Next base: position 11,540 of record JAFZUL010000043.1, on the reverse strand, counting down.
GCATGGTGCCTTATCAGGGTGGTGGAGAGATGATTGGCAATGTCTCGTTTGAGAAGACGACGTTTGCCGAACTGCCATTCAAGTTTGAGGCTGGAACACCCGATTTCGTTGGCATCGCAGCCTTTGGCGCAGCAATCGACTTCATCAACTCGCTCGGCATAGATAATATCGCAAGCCACGAACAGTTGCTGCTCGATGCCGCAACCAGCCAACTTATGGAGATTGAGGGAATGCGCATCTTTGGCACCAGTGAGAACAAACATAGCGTGATTTCATTCCTCGTGGGCGACATCAACAGCTACGACATGGGAGTGCTGCTCGACAAGCTGGGCATCGCCGTGCGTACTGGCCACCACTGTGCTCAACCACTGATGAAACGCCTAGGCGTGACAGGAACCGTGAGGGCCTCCTTCGCCCTATACAACACCCTAGAGGAAATCACCGCTTTCACCCAAGCAGTAGCCCGCGTCGCAAAGATGTTTTAAATGAGGTGAAAGGTGGAAGGTGGAACGAAGAACGAGAAAGAACTATTCCCTCTTCACTTTCCACTCTAAACTATGAATTATGAACTGTGAACTATTTAAAGATGACATCGCTCGCCTCGCCGATGTGATTGAGAAGATAAAACTCTCGGCACACAAGCTGCACGAGAGCGTGAACCAGACCTATGACTACGTGCATCCCTACGGCTACCATCTTGACATGGTGGTTGATGCAGTATATAAGTATGGCTACGAGGTGTGCGCTCAAGAGAGCGACATTCTGCCACTGTTCTTTGGCGCCTACTACCACGATAGCATAGAGGATGCTAGGCTCACCTACAACGATGTCATGAAGATAGCCTCTCAACACATGAGCCAAGAGCAAGCATTCATGGCAGCCGAGATTGTCTATGCCCTCACCAACGACAAAGGCCGCACGCGTGCCGAGAGGGCTGGCGAGAAATACTACAAGGGCATCCGCGAGACACCTTACGCGCCTTTCGTGAAACTCGCCGACCGACTGGCAAATATCACCCACTCCTCTTACAACACCAACGAGAGCAACGCCCACATGAAAACCGTCTATAGAGAAGAGTTGCCACATTTCCTGGAAGCGATAGCGCCACAAGACAATAACGACGTGCGCTTCAACCTGCCTCAAACCATCATCGACGAGCTTCATCGTCTGACAGGCACAAATTAACTAAACACTACCAAAATCAAGGAAAATCAAGGCAATTTTGCGTTTTTAATGACAAATTGCTGTTAATGTCACAGAAATTGCTTATTTTTGTGACAAATTACTTTTATTTCTAACTTCTAAACCAAAAATATTATGAAATCAACATTAAAGTATTTGTCAGTGATGCTGCTGTTTGCAATGGCAACATCGGCGGCTCATGCCGACAGTTACAAGGGCACAATGACTTGCCTTGGCACAAAGATGGAATACTCTTTCTCGGGCGGAGTGGTGACAAATAAAGAGTTGAAAGGAGAGGGAGATCAGCTCAAGCGGACTTGTATTAAATGCCAAGTGGAGGCTGGCACCACAGTAACGGCGACTTTCAAAAAAATCGAGGACTATAATAAAATCGCCGAAAATGTTAGTATTGTAATGTATGCAATCGAAAGTGGAAAGAGAGTAAAAGTTGAAGAAAAGAAGGGCAAGAATGATGCGACGGTGTCCTATAGGATTCCAGATAATGCCACAAAGGTGGAGGTGATAATGGATTACCATGGCCGCGTGAGATGGTTCGCTTGCTTTATCGATTGGGATGTTGTGAAGGAAATTTCGGTGAAAAATGACAACGAAATCAGCGGGACAGTAAGAGGAATAAAGGGCGGAGAATTGCATTACTCCTTTACTGCTGGAACAGTCTTGGAAAAAAAGGTTGAGAAGAAAAAAGGTGCTGGTGGCCTAGAATACGAGCACGCAATTTATAAATGTAGAATACCACGAGGAACTACCGTAAATATTTCTTGTAAGGGTAAGAGTGATATGTGTACGATGCTGACCATGGATGGTAGTCATGTTAAATCTGCGCTACTAGACCCTCTTTTCAAGACAACATATCAGGTGCCATCAGAAGTTTTTATTCCTCAGCATGGAGGAAATCTGGTTTTGGATGTCAACTCTAATCATAATGATACTGGCGAGTTAGATGTGGTTTGGGAAATTAGCGATAAGGGCGGAGATCCTGTCACCCCCAAATCTTTCAATTGGGACGATGTGTTCCATGAAAACTACTGCCGTCATTGTAAAAGAGAGTTCGCCAACTTTTTCTTTCACTTTGAACACGGGGGGAGTAGTGGAGTAACTATATGCTACCATGACCCAGAAAACACTAATCATCCTATAGGGATGGATATTCCTACCTATCTATACTACAGAGACTGGATAATTACAAGTGACGATTCAAAAGTGGTGTTGGACCATTGCGACGAGGACAGCGTGCTTATTTTCTATGGAAACACAAGCGCTCTTTTGGTGGGGCGTAACGACAATGGCAGCGACCGCTGGAAATTTGCTAAAGGTCGTGTTGTGGGCAAGCATCTGAAGCGTCACAATAGCAAGCAGACCTTCGAAATGTCTCAGTGTACTGTTGTGCCAACCGGCACCACCTATATGCTCGTGGAAGACGGCAAGACCTCGCGCGCGTTTTTGCTTGAAGGGAGTATGGAAGTGACAAGCAAAAAGGGCTCTAAGAAGCAGATTCTGAAACCGGGACAAGTCGCCACCGTAAGCTCCAACGGGCAGATAAAGATGCAGAAGTTTGACGTGGCGGCGACAGCCAAGAAATATGGCATCCCGATATCGGGAAAAAACATCCCCAAGAAAGACGGAAATAATGATAAGAAAAAACAAGACAACAAGAACCCCGAAAGAAACAGGGGGAATGATGTCGTAAAGAAAGATGATACTGGCGGAAAAGTCAAGAAATGCAAGATTAAAGGTGTGGAGTTCTCGATGGTGAAGGTTGAAGGAGGCACATTCACTATGGGCGCAACACGCCAACAAGGCAGCAACAACAGCAACCAGCAACCCACCCACAAAGTGACGCTATCCACTTATTATATAGGAGAGACCGAAGTCACACAAGAGCTGTGGCAAGCGGTGATGGGTAGCAACCCGAGCCATTTCAAGGGCGCCAAACTGCCAGTGGAGAACGTGAGCTGGACTGAGTGCCAGCAATTCATCAACAAAATCAACCAACTCACAGGCAGGAAATTCCGTCTCCCAACCGAGGCAGAGTGGGAGTTCGCGGCACGCGGCGGAAAGTCAAGCAAGAGTTACAAGTTCGCTGGCAGCAACAACGCCGACGCCGTGGCTTGGCACCAAGGCAACAGCGGTAACAAGACCCATAATGTGGGCACAAAAGCCGCCAACGAGCTTGGTCTCTATGACATGTGCGGCAACGTGTGGGAGTGGTGCCAAGACTGGTTTGGCAATTATTCTTCCAGTGCTCAGACTAACCCCAAAGGCGCCTCCTCAGGTACCGACCACCTGAACCGTGGCGGCGGATGGTGCCACGAGTCCAAGTTCGCCACAGTCTTCTACCGCGGCACCTCGGGCAAGCCCGACCGCAAAGTCGATAATCTTGGCTTCCGTCTAGTGCTCGAGCCATAAACGAACCCAAAACACACGCAACACACACAACAAAAAGCCAGCACTCATTCAGGGCGCTGGCTTCTGTTGTGTTATATAGACTGTGTATTATGTGTCGAGTGTGGCGTAGGTGGCGTTGTCCTCGATGAACTTGCGGCGGGGAGCCACTTCCTCACCCATAAGCATAGAGAAGACGCGGTCGGCCTCGGCGGCGTCGCTGATGTTCACACGCTTAAGGAGTCGGCTCTCGGGATCCATAGTTGTCTCGCGCAGCTGCTCGGGGTTCATCTCACCAAGACCTTTGAATCGCTGCACGCGCACGTTCTTCTCTTCACCGCCAGCATATTTGTCGATGAACTGGCGCACCTGCATATCGTCCCAGCAATACTCCTGTATATTGCCCTTGATTGCACGATACAGCGGTGGAGTGGCGATGTAGAGGTATCCGTTGTCGATGATAGGTCGCATGCGGCGATAGAAGAATGTCATCAGCAGCGTGGCGATGTGAGCGCCGTCCACGTCGGCATCGGTCATGATGATGATGCGGTGGTAGCGCAGCTTCGACAGGTTAGCCTCCTTAGGATCGTCCTCTGTGCCGATGGTCACGCCCAGAGCACGGAAGATATTGACTACCGATTCGCTCTCAAACACCTTGTGGTCCATTGCTTTCTCCACGTTGAGGATTTTACCGCGCAGCGGCATGATAGCCTGATAGGTGCGGTCGCGTCCTTGCTTTGCCGAGCCGCCTGCCGAGTCACCCTCGACGAGGAAAAGCTCGCACAATGCTGGGTCTTTGCAGGAGCAGTCGGCGAGCTTGCCGGGCAGTCCGCCACCAGCCAATGGCGACTTACGCTGCACCTTGGCGCGCGCTGTCTCGGCGGCATGGCGTGCAGTGGCAGCGAGGATAATCTTCTCAACGATGGACTTGGCCTGCGAGGGATGCTCCTCGAGATACACGTTCAGCGCCTCGCGCAGACTAGTCTCCACAGCACCAATCACCTCGGTATTGCCGAGCTTGGTCTTGGTCTGGCCCTCAAACTGTGGCTCGAGCACCTTAACCGAAATCACGGCAGTGAGGCCCTGACGGAAGTCCTCGGGCTTGATTTCCACCTTCACCTTCTCGAGCATCTTGCTGTCCTCGGCATATTTCTTAAGCGTAGAGCCCAAACCGCGACGGAAACCAGTGAGGTGAGTACCACCCTCGATGGTGTTGATATTGTTGACAAACGAATAGATATTCTCGTTGAACGAAGTGTTGTAGGTCATTGCCACCTCCACGGGGATGTCGCCCTTGCTGGTGTTGATGTGAATCACATCGTCGATGAGCGACTCCTTAGTGGCGTCGATGTAGCGTACAAACTCGTCGAGACCGGTGCTGCTGAAAAACTCCTCGGTGCGGGGATTGCCCTCCTCGTCCTTCTCACGAAGGTCGGTGAGGATAAGTTTCACGCCGGCGTTGAGGAATGCCAAGTCGCGCAGACGGGTGGCGAGGATGCGATACTCATAGACGGTGGTCTGGGTAAAGATGTTAGCGTCGGGGTGGAACTTCACGGTAGTGCCGTGCTCGTCGCCGCACTCCCCTATCACATGTACCTCGCAGGTGGGCTTGCCATAGGCATATTCCTGGCAGTAAATCTTGCCGCCACGACGCACCTCAGCACGCAGATAATCGCTCAGCGCGTTCACGCAGCTCACACCCACGCCGTGCAGACCGCCCGACACCTTGTAAGAGCCTTTGTCGAACTTACCACCGGCGTGCAGCACGGTCATAACTACCTCGAGAGCCGATTTTTTCAGCTTCTCGTGCTCGTCAACAGGAATACCGCGGCCGTTATCTTTCACGATAATAGAATTGTCCTCGGTGATGGTCACATTGATAGTGTCGCAGAAGCCCGCAAGAGCCTCGTCGATAGAGTTGTCAACCACCTCGCTGACAAGATGGTGCAAACCCTTGACACTTGTGTCGCCAATATACATGGCAGGACGTTTGCGCACCGCCTCAAGGCCCTCAAGCACCTGAATATTATGCGCAGAATACTTCTTCTCTTCTTGTTCTTCGATTTCTCTAATTTCTTCGCTTGACATATATTTAATTTTTTCTTAGGTCATTTTTATATTACGCAAACTGCCAAAACAACTTGATTAACAATAGTTTATTATCACAAATTCATAGCCGTTGAGGGCATTGCGCTAAAAACATACAAAATTACAAAAAAATGGCCACCCAACATAACTTTTAAATCATAAAAAAAGTGAATATTTTGCGTATTTTTCAGCATAATCTCTATTTTTGCACTATAACTGAATTTCCTTATTTTGTACATAAGTCATCACTTTAGTTAATGGCCTCACAACACGCAAAATATGATGCCACCAGCTCCCCCTCTAAGATAGAGGGGGCGGGGGGGAGTATGACACATCCAAACCGCAACCACTTAAAAAACAATGCCCGATTAAAACACTTGCGTCGAGAATTACGCAACAACTCCACTATGGCAGAAAAAGGTCTTTGGAATTGGTTGAAATGTGATCAAATAGAAGGTCTGCGTTTTCGCCGACAATTCAGCATAGACAAATTCATTTTAGACTTTTATTGTCCACAACTCAAGTTATGTATTGAACTTGATGGGGACTATCATTTTCATGTTGTTCAACCATTGAACGATTTCGAGAGAGATGAGTTCCTTCGTGAAAAATATGGAATCCACACTCTACGTTTTGAGAACAAAATAGTATTTGAACAGCCACAAACTATAATAAATGCAATTATCAATTTCAAGAATGAAAGAGACAATTCAATATAGTGGGCATACTCCCCCCACCCCCTCTACCTTAGAGGGGGAGCTAGTTACCAATCTACGCCGGTGGGGCACCCCCCCCCAACCCACTCTACCTAGAGGGGGAGCTAACCACCTACCCCATAATTAGAATATGATGAAACTGAGGGTTATAATTCTTGTTGTCGTGGTATTGATGGGTGAGGGCTTTGTGTCAAGCGCCAACGACAATTTTGCGCATCTCGACAAGCTAATTTCGGAGCATGACTCGCGCATCGCGAGCAAGAAATCGGCTATAGACAGAATCAAGAACACTCTGCCCAAGCCCTCCGGCGACGCTGCCACGCTCAGCAAAGAGTATGACATCAACACCTCCCTTTTTAAGGAGTATCTGGAGTTTCAGAACGACTCGGCACAGAAATATGCGCGCCGCAATATCGACATAGCCAGAGCTCTTGGTGACAGCTCTAAAGTCATCGACAGCCGCCTCAACCTGACGCACCTGCTTAACAAGGCCTATCTGCTCGATGAAGCCGAAACATTAGTTCATGACATCGACACCACCAGCATGAGCAAGGAGCAGAAGCTGTTTTATTACAAAATCCTCTCTGACATGTGCATGTTCAGGATGGAATTCAACAAGGGCAGCAGCTACGAGGCTTTTTATCAGCAGAAACTCACCGACTACCGCCTGAAAATCGCCACCCTGTCGGAGCCTGGCAGCGAGCGCAACATGCTATATAAAGCTAACTACCTCAACGACACAGGCAAGACCCGAGAGGCCATAGCGCTCCTTGAGGACATGCTCAAAGGCTACCAGAGCGGCGATCGCACCTATTCGGTAATCACCAGCAGTCTGGCGTTCTACTACAGCACACTTGGCGACCACGAGAAACAGAAGCAGCTACTCGCCATGAGCGCGGCAAGCGACATTGAGGGTTGCATCATGGAGAATTCCGCCCTTCGACAGCTCGCCGACCTCCTCTTCGACGAGGGAGACATCGACCGCGCCTACCAATACATAAACATCAGCGTCTCTGACGCCAACTTCTACGGCACGCGTCTGCGCAACGTCCAGGCATCTCAGCTGGTGCCGCGCATCATCAAAGCCTATCAGGAGAAGCAGGAGAAGAACTACCGCAACATGCGCAATTTCATCATCGCGCTGAGCGTGCTGGCGTTACTGCTCGTGGCGGGCGTAGTAGCTCTCACTATGCTCTACAAGCGCTATCGCCGCCTCAGCGAGAGCCGCAAGCGCATCAACGACAGACTCACCGACACCGTTGGCGAGTTGGAGAGCACCAACGAGCAGCTGCGTGAGCGAGACAAAATCAAGGAGCAGTATCTTGGCCGCTTCCTCACATTCAGCAGCGCGCTCATCGACAAGAACGAGGTGCAGCGCAAAGCCATGAACCGCCTCGCTATGGAAGACCGTCTCAAGGAGCTGAAATCGCAGCTCAAGAGTCCGCATTTCGACTATGAGAACGCCAAACTCTTCTACCAGAACTTCGACTCGGCGTTCCTCAACATCTACCCTAATTTCACCGAGGCCGTCAACAGCCTATTGGCGCCAGACCAACAAATCGAGCCTAAAGAAGACGAGCAGCTTTCGCGCGAGTTGCGCATCCTGGCACTCATCCGTCTGGGCATAACCGATAACAAAGAAATCGCCAACATCCTGCGCGCCTCAATCGCCACAATCTACACCTACCGCTCGCGCCTAAAAGCCCGCGCCATCAACAAAGACACCTTCGAAGACGACATCAAGCGCATCCAAGCACTATCTTAATTCAGAAAAATGCGATTAAGCGAGCGCAATGCCATACTTGCACGAGCATTGCCGAGCGAGAGCATTTTATCCAATGCAGAATGGCGTTAGACACTGATGTGGCGCACTGCGTGCTTAAAATTAAATGAAAATTGAAATTAAAATTATTGAATATACCTGTTCCCAGCGTATATGAAATTTTCAAAAAAATTTTAATCCAACTTTAAGCGAAGCGCCCCCAGCATTTGACGCTTGAAGGGCGCACTTCGAGAGTAATCGCCATTCACTCACGTGAATGGAAATTAAAGAGCTTTTGGCTCTAAAATTATAATGTGCTCCGCACTAAAATTTTATTTAAAATAATTTTAGCACGAAGTGCTCTAATTTCCTGCGAAACAGGCAAAGCCCCCCCCAGCATTTGCGCTGAAGGGGCTACTCTGCACTCTCCACTCTGCACTCTGCACTCATTTCCCTCCCAGCAGGATGTTGTAGATGACAGTGATGTCGCTGCTGGTGATATAGCCGTCGCCGTCCACATCGCATGTGTCAATAAAAGACTCATCGCCGTTAAGCAGATAGTTGTAGATGCATGTCACGTCGGCGCTGGTCACTGATCCGTCACCGTTCACGTCGCCAACAACTGCTGGTATCTCATCAAAGTTGGTGAGAGCGAGGCGGAAACCGGTGTCGTTGTCGGTGAACTCTTCATCTGCAGGCCAGTAATAAGTAACCTTGCATCTGCCTGCCGGGGCGTGCCATCCGCCGCCATAAACTCCCGTCGCCTCCTGGATAATCTCATACACGTTGCCGCTCATGTCGTGGATGCCCAGCTCATTGGGGGCCTTGGTGCCCACGGTCATTTTTTGGCTGCAATTACCGTTATACCAAGCCACATCACCGATGGTGTTGCTGCCGCTGTAGGTGTAGCCATGGGTGTCGTTGCCACCGCTTGCGGCAAACAGCCACTCGGTCGAGGTGGGCAAGCGGTAGTTAAGCTTTGTCATCTGCTTCAGTTTGGCGATAAACTCTTGGCAATCGTTCCATGAGATGTTCTCCACTGGCAGATAATCGGCAAGATTGCCTTGGTAGCTGCTTGGATTATTGCCCATCACCGCCTGCCACAGCGCCTCGGTAACCTCGCACTCGCCAATATAGAAGGTGGAGATATCGTCATTGCCGTCCACCTTAATCATATTGAACGTGATGTCACCCACAGTGACTTGAATCGGCAAATTTCTAAAGGTGACAGTAACAGTGACGTCATCCAAAGGCATAGGGAAGGTGTTGCCCTCAATTGGGGCACCGTTCACGTTATAGATGACCATTTTGCCCTCGGGCACATTGCCGTTGTAGGTGAGGGTAACGGTAGAGCCAGCTTTGAAATAGCCTGTGCCGCCAAGCGTGCAGACGGGATTGGGCGAAGCCGTCACATTCTGGGGCAGGGTGAGCGCGAACACTCCCGTGAAATAGCCCGGCTGCTCAGTGCCGCGGTCGATGCGGGCGTAGGTCTTGTCGGTATAGTTGCTGTCGAAGGTGGTGCCCATGCCACCCACCAAACTTGTGCAGTTGTTAAACATGTTGGTTGTATAGTTGGCAGGGACATTCCCGGCATACCAGCTTGTGGAAGCATAGATGGTGGTGAGATTATGGCAGTCAAGGAACATGCCACCCATTCCGGTTACTTTACTGATGTCCCACCCCGCGAGGTTGATCGTTTTGAGGAAAGTGCAGCTCAGAAACAAATTTGTAATGAGGGTAACATTGCTGGTGTTCCAGCCCGAGAGGTCAAGCGAGGTAAGGTACGTGGAACCTGAGAATATCGAGCCCAAATAGCCGACTTTGCTCAAGTCCCACCCCGAGAGGTTGAGCGAGGAGAATCTGCATGCATAAAACATCAAGTTCATGTTGGTGACATTGCCAGTATCCCAGCCCGAGAGGTCGAGCGAAGGCGGGGCATAGGTATCGCCGCATGAACTGAACATGTTGCTCATATTGGTAACATTGGCAGTGTTCCAATTTGAGATGTTTAGCGAGGAAAGACTAAAGCAAGTTTGGAACATATAGCTCATGTCAGTGACATTCTCGGTGTTCCAGTCCGAGATATCAAGCGAGGTGAGTCTTCCGCAACCATCGAACATACTGCTCATATTGGTGGCATTCTCGGTGTTCCAGTCCGAGATTTCTAGCGTAGTGAGACTTGAGCAACCTTGGAACATCTTGCTCATATTGGTAGCTTCACGGGTGAAGACACTGTTCAATTCCATACTCGTGCAATTGTTGAAGTCCTTGAACAGCTCCGAGCAGTCGCCAACGAAGCTCACATTGCCGGTGGCGGTAACGCTCTTGACCGCCGAAGGGCTCACTTCGCTACCCCACTTGTCGTCTTTACTGAACTCGCCATAAAGGAGTGCCAACTCACCGGTCTCGCTGTCGAAGGTGTAGTTATATGCGACATCTCTATTGCTGCCGGTTCCTTTGGTGGTGGAGGAGGAGCCCGCCCACACTGTCATTGCCGTGAGAAGAGCCACAAGAATAAGTAATGATTTTTTCATAATGCAGAAAGATTTATGTGTTAGTTATTAGTTTTAGTTTTGTAGGGACATGTCCAGAGGTTTTTCTATAAACAAGTTTTCTGTTATGGGTTTGTTTCGGTTGCAAATTTAAAGAAAAGTAATCAAAAAAGCAAAAATAAATAAAGTTTTTATGGCCCCATCATTCTTCAAGTTGCACACTACGTTGATAAAAAAATGCAGCCCATTAATGGACTGCATTAATCTTTAGTGGCGAAAAGCCTCTAGTTCACTTGCGATTTCTTGATATACATATACTTGGGATAGCGGCCGAGGACAAAGAGGGTGACCGGGCAGAGCCAAATCTCGCGCTCAAAACCTGGCAGACCGTTGACGGAATAGAAAGAACCGCCAGTGAGGGAATGCTCGCCCTGCACGAGTTCGGCATAGCCGGGCAAGTCCTTGCGCTTGCTGCTTGGAATGACATCGACACGCGTTGTCTTGCCGTCATCACTCAAGAAGTCACACAACTTGTCGGCACCAGCTACCATCAGCAGGTTCTCATGGTCAAATGGCCAGTTAGGGAAATCGACATACCAGAGCCCGTCGTCCTCATTATTGAACTTGAGGTGGTATTCATTTTGCTTGCCGAAAACACTGTTGGCGATAGTTTGTGCACCATTTAATAAATTGCTGATTGAATAAGTCATAATACAGTTTTTAAAAGTTAGTAATTAGGGGAGAGAGTATAGAGTGGAGAGTGGAGAGTGGAGAGAGTTGGGAGTGGAGAGTAGAGAGTGGAGAGGGAAGAGGGGAGAGAGAAGAGGGAAGAGGGGAGAGAGTTGGGAGGGGAGAGGGGAGAGAAGGGAGAGTTGGGTGTTTAGAGTTCACTCCCTT
>JAFZUL010000042.1 GCA_017618355.1 Muribaculaceae bacterium | reverse complement strand
GGCTTCGCGCTTGTGTTCCATGCCCATTTCCATGAGATGTGTGTAGAAAGATGTCATCATGTCTTTAGTCGCCTCATCATTCACTTTCCACAGGCTCATGACGATGGTCTGCGCTCCCGCTTTCTTGAATCCTCGCTGCAGTCCGAAAACTCCGTCTCCGCCTATTTCTCCCAGACCGGTCTGGCACGCCGAGAGCACGAGCAGCTCAAGTCCTCTGAGGTCGAGTTGCGACACTTCCTGTGCTGTGAGCACTCCATCGTCAATATTTGTAGGAATCGTGTCTTTGTTGGATAATGCGTTATTTGCGCCCAAGAAGGCAAGTCCTGCACACACCATGGCCTTGTCGGAAGCATTATGGAGGTTCTCGTAGTTGCGCATGAAAGTTGGATTTGTCTCTTTTATTTCCTGTAAAGCTATGGAGTCGTTCCAGTAGAATCCGTGAGTGGCTATGTGTATTATTCTCCGCTTTTGCCCCTTGAGATTCTTAAACGATGTTTCGGTTGCGTCAAGATCAGTCTTATAATACACCTCAAAGCCGTTATTCTCTAATGTGGAGTTTATTTCTTGCACTTCATCCTTGGTGTTTTTAAGGTAGTTCCAATTAATACCACGTGTTCCGTCAGAATTAGTTATAATTCTATAGCTTCGTCCACTTGATTCGTTCTGGGCTAAATCTTGATTGTCAATCTGGATGAGGGCTTCTTGCGATGGCAGAATATATGCCACATTATCATTGTTGTCATTGGAGGGCCCCTCGCTGTGATGGCTATGGCTGACCATATCTTCCACTGTGGCGTTGTAATCGATATCTCCAAAGATTGCAGCACTGTTAAAAGATACAGAAGTGTGCTCAATAGCCAGCTCACGAGTTGATGACAGTCGGTAGATATTGAAGCCTTCTATCGAATCATTCATCATCACGCCTTGCTTAGACCAGTGCGGCATCGATTCGATGGCGATGTTGTGAAGCTCCCCGCTGGGAGAGAAATAGATGGTGTCTACTTCTATTAGTTCTTCAGCAAGTGGCTCCCAAATCAGTTTGCTCAACGCTGAATTGGAGTAAGCCTTTTCTTTTGCTGAAATAATCTCATTTTCATCGCATAGCTCTATCAAGTGTGGTTGGTCATATCCAGGTCGCACTGTTAGGGCAAAATACATAATGCTGTCGGTTCCAAACTTCGGGAAAGAAAGGAACTCGATGGCAATATCATTGTCTCCTAGTTTTATCTGTACACTGTCCCAAGTGAACTTGAGGGGTTTCATAAAGTCGCCATATTCACTAGAAGCAGCCATCAATTGTGCTTCTAACATCTTTGAGTCAACATTACTATTACTTTCTTGCAGTTTATTTATTTGTCTTCTCAAATTTTCATTGTCACTCTCAAGAATGATTCTTCTCAACTCTGTTTCAGATGTAAGTAATAATCCTTTAGCAAATAGAGCCGACTTGTTATATAAGTCTCCAATCATGTTCCCTTCTAGCTTGTTCCCCTGTGCTATTATTAATGCAGGATAATAAGTTTGAAACAAATCTGACTTTTGACTCCAATAATTAATCCGTTCAGTTTCGATTGCAGTGCCTAAGACTTCTAAAATGCCTTCATGCTCTCTGTCTAGTGTTTTTTTGAAAATACTATAGACCGACTTGTAGTCATCTGGCGTCAGCCTGCAAAGTCCAATATTTTTACACAATTGCTCACATAATTGATTGTATCTGTATGGAGAATAGCGGTATTCAATATTGCTTCCTTTGGGGAACAAGAGAAGTTCGGTTACACTGCAACCCGTATTATTTTCAATATCCCAATCCTTAAGATAAGGCCAAGCATTTTTATAATTTTCTAGCGCATTGGAAAAATCATCGTTTGCATAATCACAGTTGCCTATTTTTATATACAAACTGGCATAATCTAGGTTGTTGGGATTTAATCTACTATTGCGATTATAGTTAAGTTTTGGGAATAAATTAATCGCCTCTTTATATTCTTCCTTTGCATAATTAATATATTCTTCCTTTTCTTCCTTTGCATCATTAATTTTTTGTAGTTCAAAATAACAATCACCAATATCAACTTTTAGACCTGTGAATGTGTATTCGTCAAATTTACAAAAAGAACTAGCTAATTTATAATAAAATATAGCTTTATTATAGTCTTTTATAATCTTATTGCAATGCCCCAAGTTTATATATGTTTCTATGACTTTATTGATGTAATCATATATGTTGGTATTATCCAAAACTTTCAAATAAATAGCTACGGCATTTTCATAAGAATTTTTTGCTTTATCAAATTTTTGTTTATAATAATAACAATTACCAATCCTATTGTGTATGTCGGCAATATCTATACTGTCTTTGCCATTATTCATCTTAATAACGGCTTCAAAGATCATTCTTGCTTTATCATATTTCCCTTTTCCATAATAATCATATGCAGTTTTTATAATGTCATTAACATTTGTTGAGTCAAGATTCTTAAGCAGTTGTTCTAATTCATTATTTGAGTTGTTTTGATGATAATTAGATTGTTGTGCAAAGTCATTGTCTGTTACTAATGGTGCTTGTGAATTAATAATTTTGCCATAGTCATATTCTTCTATATCGTCATCTTTGAAGCAGAACCAAGGAAATGTGTCTTCATATTTTGCTTTAGAGCCTTTAGGGACATATATTTTGCAGCTATCCTTATTAATGCCTGAGAAGATAATATCAGGATAATCTTTGTGCAATTTTACCCCGCTTTCATTTATTACTTTTGTTCCATTCAAGTATTTAACACTTTTCGGTTCACTAATCTTCGAATAAATTGTGTTTAAGCCAGAACATTCAGAGAAAGCCGATGCTCCTATACTTTTAACCATGCTGGGAATGGTGATACTCGTAAGGTTAGAACATCCTTTAAAGGCTTTCTCGCCAATTATTGTAACTGAGTCTGGCATGGTTAGCGAAGTTAAGCCTGTGCAGTTGGTAAAGCCTCCAATTGATGTGACAGAATTTGGGATAGCAACGGAGGTTAGGCTAGAACACCCATAAAAGGCGTAATAATTAATGACTTTCACAGAATTGGGGATTTCAACTGAGGCTAACCTAGTGCAATTATAAAAAACATATGGATAAATTTCGGTCACAGAATAGCTGATTTTTACTGCTGTCAATCCAGTGCAACCAGAGAAAGCCGACGAACCAATTACAGTAACTGAATTAGGGATGGAAACCGAAGTTAATCCATTACAATTCATAAAGGCACTTTCTCCAATCATGGTCAATGAATCGGGAAGATTCACAGATTTCAATCCAGCACAGCCAGCGAAAGCACTGCTGTAAATCTCTTTTATGTTTTTTGGTATTTTAATAGATTTTAAACAAGAACAATTCAAAAAGACTCTATGGCTAATCGAAGTCACCAAGTTAGGCAATTCCACTGAGGTCAATCTAGTACAGTTGCTGAAGGCATCCGAACCAATCACAGTAACTGAATTAGGAATTTTCACAGAGGTCAACCCCGTGCAACCTGAGAAAGCATATGAACCAATTTCAGTTACAGAATTTGGAATTTTTACGGACTTTAAGCTAGTGCAACCAAAGAAGGCATGTGAATCGATACCTGTAACAATATATGATATTCCCAAGTATTCAATTTCCTTGGGGATAATAATTTCACCACTGAACTCATGTTTTTGGTTAGATGCTGTCAAAACAACACTTTTCCTATCATCACATATATTATAGAACAAATCACCAACCATAAAGTCATAGGCCGATACATTTGCCGAAAATGTTAAAAGAACGATTAGTGTTGATAATATTTTTCTCATGTTGCAAATGTTTAAATAATAGTGAATGATTATATTTAATCAGCAAAAATGTTCAAATTCTTCATAAATTCAAATTATATGATAAATTAACTGAATTACACATTACTATATTCCGTCGAGCATGATGAATGCAGCCCAGTGTGGACGGGTTTTTCGTTGTTTTTGGTCTAGAGTTATATTATCGTCGTCATCATCGTCATAACTATATTTACTGTCATTGTCTCTTACCTCCTGCTGGGCTTTCATGAAGGCTTCGCGCTTGTGTTCCATGCCCATTTCCATGAGATGTGTGTAGAAAGATGTCATCATGTCTTTAGTCGCCTCATCATTCACTTTCCACAGGCTCATGACGATG